>JALCHG010000024.1:0-25899 GCA_022644565.1 Solobacterium sp.
CTCCATCATATCAGCGATGATCGCATCCTTTTCCCTTCCTCCGCTCTTTTCTTCTCCTGTACCAAGCAGGAGAAAGTCATTGAGATGAAGCTCACGGGCATAGATGGCAAGTGCTTTCTCACAGACCAACTGTGCTCTCAGCCGCGTCATCTGTCCTTCGGAAAGATTCAGCGGCCAGATGGCAGTGGAACTCCACAGCTGCAGGACAGCATCTCCCATGAATTCCAGTCTTTCATTATCATGTTTGCCATGATGTTCATTGGCATAGGATGAATGCATGAATGCCTGATGAATCATATCTGTATTTTTTACATGAATGCCGCGTGCCGCCAGCCAGTCTGTTATATCTGTTGTCATAGTTACCTCATTCCTTCTGATCAATCCGCATCATCGCTTCATCCAGAATTGACGCAAAATCCGCTTCTTCCGGATGCGAGACAATATATTGTGCATCTTTACGGGCGGTCCTGACAATGGCATCATCCTGGATCGGATTACCGAGAATAAAATCAGGTACACCGCTCTGTCTTGTTCCAAGTATATCACCCGGACCGCGCAGGCGTAAATCCTCCCGGGCAATCTCAAAACCGTTGTCAGAACGCACCAGCACATTCAGTCTTTCCTGTACCGTCTCTTCCTTTGATCCGCTTAACAGCCAGCAGTGTCCCACTTCATTGCCGCGCTGGATGCGGCCTCTTAATTGATGAAGCTGAGACAGGCCGAAGCGGTCCGCATCATAGACGATCATCCCGGTCGCATTGACGACATTCATACCGACTTCTACAACCGTTGTGGAAACAAGGATCTGGATTTCATTCCGGGCAAATGCCAGCATGACTTTCTGCTTTTCTTCCGACTTCATCTGCCCATGCAGCGTACCGACATGATATGGATGAAAAAGCTTTGTCAGACTTGCCGTCACATCATTGACGTTGCGTGCCTCATAGGCTTCATTCTTTTCCACAGCAGCACAGATCACATACAGCTGATGGCCGCTGTCCAGTAATGCTCGGACTTCCGGCAGAACCGTGCGGAAGCTGTTTTCCTGAATATACCGGGTAATCGGCTGTTTTCTGCCTGCCGGCATCGTTTCAATGATGGACACATCCATGTCGCCATACAGCGTTGAGGCAAGGGTGCGGGGAATCGGGGTGGCACTCATCAGAAGAAAGTCCGTATCTCTGCCCTTTTCCCGCAGGGTGCGTCTCTGTTCTACACCGAAGCGCTGCTGTTCATCCGCAATGACAAGCCCGATATTGTGAAAGACAACATTTTCCTGCAGAAGCGAATGGGTGCCGATCAGAATATCAATTGACCCGGAAGCCGTCCGGGCAATAATATCTTCCTTTTCCTTTGCATTTAAGCCGCTGTAGAGCACAGCCGCCTTAACCCCTGTTCCTTTGAGAAGAGAAGAAACAGATTCCAGATGCTGGCGGGCCAGAATCTCAGTCGGGGCAAGCAGTGCTGCCTGTTCGCCCGCCAGCACACATGCATACATGGCTAAAGCTGCCACAACAGTTTTGCCGCATCCTACATCTCCCATCACCAGCCGGTACATGACCCTGGTACTGGTCATATCCCTGAGAATATCATTCAGAGAAGTCTTCTGATCTTGTGACAAAGCAAAGGGAAGCGCATCCACTGCAGCTTTGAACTTTTTTTCATCAAAGCGCTTGGGTGATTTATAGTTTCCTTCGGTTTCCTGATTGTGCATCAGCTGAATGGCGGTGAAGTAGCGCAGGAATTCTTCATATTTGATGGTACGCCTTGCCGCATTGACTTCCGCCAGTGAAGAAGGCATATGAATCATGGTCAGAGCGGTGCCATGGCGCAGCAGGCGATATGCACAGATATACTTTTCCGGTACGATATCATGTACTTCATTAATGGACTGCTCAATGACTTTATGCAGTACTGTACAGAGATACTTCTGGCTGATGCCCTCTTTTGTACTGTAGACAGGTGTAATGGTGCTGTGTTCCTGTAATGATTTTGTATCATAGGTGGCAGCAGTCACATGATTGCGTCCGTCATAGGTACCGGTGATGGTTACGGTCTGTCCGATGACAAGCGATCTGGTCCAGGGACGGTTGTATATGGTTATGCGCAGAATCTGATCATCGAGTCTGACCTCGAAAGTGGATGTCAGAAAACGGCCGCGGCGGAACTGGGCAGCCGGTTTTGCGATCACAGCCTCAAAGGTGACATGTTCCTTTTCACGCCAGGCTGAAAAAGGGATGGCGTTGAGCACATCATAGCGGATCGGATAATAAGACAGTACATCCTCCACCGTATCCAGATGCAGCGCATGCAAGGTGTTGAGCTGTTTGGGTGTGAGTTTCAATGACCGGTCATCAAGTTTCATATGTGCCTATTATAACGCGAAAAGAAAAAAACACTGCGATTGCAGTGCTTAAGCGCGGATGCCGTCAATCAGAATATCAATCATCTGTGCCAAGGCATCCTGGTAAGATATGACCCCTTCGGCAATCTGTTCATTGCGCAGAAAAGACTCAACCGTAGCGGTAAACATCAGCTTGAACAGATTTTTATTAAAAGGCCTTAATTCTCCTTTGGCAATGCCTTCATCCATCAATGCAAAGTCACTTTCCCAATTGCGGCTGAGTTCATCCTGCAGCCGGGCCGCAGCCCGGGGATACTTCTCTTCCAGCTCATTGAGACGGGACCAGTTGATCAAAGCAAACTGATCCGGCAGAGCAATCATTTCCTGCTTCAGCTTATCAACCGTATTCAGATCAGAAGCGATGATTCTGTTCTTCTGTTCGTGAATCATGGTAAAACCGTCTTCAATCAGTCTGATCATGAGATCTTCTTTATTGTCATAAAGCTTGTATATAGATTTTTTGGACATATGCAGGCTGCTTGCCAGCTCCTGCATGGTGAACCGCAGTCCTTTTTCGGCAAACAGGGCAGCGGCCGCGTTCATTATTTTCTGTTCTGTTTCATCCATCATATGTAATGCACCATTTGTACATAACTCATTATAACGCATGCATGCAGAAATATCTGAGCTGAAAAAAGAGAATTCGTCAGAATTCTCCTTATTTCTCTTCGGTTTTCTGCATGGATCTGCGGATGATGACACGGATGATATCCGCTGCCATCTTGGGATCATCATTGCATACGACATAGCGGTAGTTAGAGCTCATCTCCATCTCACGCTCTGCCTTGGCCAATCGCTGCTGCACAATCTCCTCCGGCTCCGTGCCTCTGCCTCTGATCCTGTTTTCCAGCTCTTTCATGCTCGGGGGTACAATGAAGATTGTCACCGCATCCGGCACCTTCTCCATGACCTGCATGCATCCCTGAACTTCTATTTCAAGCAGTACGTTTCTGCCTTCGCTGCGCAGTCTTTCCACTTCAGCAAGCGGCGTACCATAGTAATTGCCGACAAATTCAGCACTCTCAAGCAGTTCGCCGTTATCCTTCTTCTTCAGAAACTCATCTTTGGTTACAAAGTAATAATCTTTTCCATCCACTTCGCCCGGACGCTTCTTCCGGGTTGTCATGGACACACTGTATGACAGTTTCAGATCCGGGTCATCGATGAATTCTTTCTTTACTGTTCCTTTGCCTACCCCTGAAGGTCCGCTTAAAACAATCAGCAATCCTTTGCTCATACTTTTCTCGTTCCTCCTGTACAATGCACCGGTTTTCGATAATAAGTTACAGGCAAAGCGCCGATTCGTCAACGTGCTATAATTTTTTCATGACAAGGAGTCAATATGGCATTAGATGGAATTTTACTGAATAAGATTACGGAAAACATGCAGGCAGTACTGCCTGCCCGCATCCAGAAAATATATGAAATATCCAATACGGAAGTACTTCTGCAGATACACTGTGCCGATGGAAAGAAACAGATTCTGATCAGTGCCCATTCGGTATACAACCGGATGCTGATTACAGAGCGTTCCTACCCTACCCCGGATACGCCGGATAATTTCACCATGGTACTGCGCAAGTACCTTGAAGGCGGGACCATCCAGTCCATAGAACAGGCTGGTCTTGACCGCTGGTGCACCTTCACCATCCGCCGGCATAACAATATCGGCGATCTGGAAACGATCTATCTCGTGGTGGAACTGATGGGAAAGTATGCCAATGTCATACTTGTTTCAAAGGAACATAAAATCATCGATGCGATGAAGCGCATTCCGCCCTTTGAAAACAGTACCCGTATGATTCTGCCGCAGGCTGACTTTGTCCCCATGCCGCCCCAGGATAAGAAAGATCCCTTTGCACCGGATGCCGTGGTTGATCCGGATCAGCCCTTAGTCAGACAGTTTGCCGGTTTTTCTCCCTTACTGGCAAGAGAAGCGCAGTACCGGCTTTCCCATGGTGAATCTTTTCATGCCTTCATGCAGGAAATCAAGGACAGTACCTTGCTCTATATACATGAAGAAGAGAACAAGGAACCGGTATTCCATTGTGTGGAGCTGAAACATGCCGGCAGATGCAGAAGCTATCCTCTGTTTGAAGGCTTTGACCTTCTCTACTACCACCGGGAAGAGAAAGACAGGATCAGACAGATTACCGGCGATCTCTATCACTTTGTCAATCGTGAACTCAAGCATCAGAAGACAAAGCTGCCCCGGTTACTGAAGGAATATGACAATGCTCTGGATTGTGAAAAGTGGAAGAAGTACGGCGATCTGCTGTTTACCTGGTCTGTAAAAGAAACCAAAGGCCGAAAAGAAATCGAGCTGGAGGACTATGAGACCGGCAAGATGATCACGGTACCGCTGGATGAAAAGCTGGATGGGCCCGGCAATGCCCGCAAGTGCTACAGCCGCTATAACAAGCTGAAGAAAGGCCAGGTATACCTGCAGGAACAGATTGCGATCTCAAAGAATGAGATCAGCTATTTTGAAGGACTGCTTGAACAGCTGGACCAGGCTGATTTTGAAACAGCCGGCGAGATTCAGCAGGAACTGATCCGTCTTGGCTATCTGAAGAATAAGCAGAAAGGCGGAAGGAAAAAGAAAAAGAAGGAAGAAAAGCCGCATGTCACAACCGTCACCTCCCCTGCTGGAACAGAGATTTCCTATGGCCGAAACAACCTGCAGAATGATATGCTGACATGGCATATTGCCCGCAAGAATGAAGTCTGGATGCATGCCAAGGATTATCATGGCGCCCATGTTGTGATCCATGCGGAACATCCGGATGAAGCGACAATGCGCTTTGCGGCAAATCTGGCGGCCTGGTTCTCCCAGGGCAGGCATTCCAGTTCCGTACCGGTTGTCTATTGTCATGTGAAGACCCTGAAGAAGATACCGGGCGCCAAGCCGGGTATGGTACAGCTTGGTCCCTATAAGATGATTTACATTGATCCGGATCAGGATGAACTGCTGAAGCAGGGTGTTCAGATCTGAAAAATACGGACAGCGCACTGTCCGTATTTTTCATGTTATTCCTGAATTTGTGTCTCACTCATATGAATGAGTTTTCTGACTTCATAGCTTCTGATTTTACGGTATTCTCCCTGGTGCAGATGCCCCAGTTCAAGACAGCCGTAGCGGATGCGGTTGAGCCGGGTGACTTCACAATGGAAGTATTCCATCATGCGTTTGATCTGTCTGTTTCTGCCTTCCCGGATGGTGATCTGAATCACGGTTTTATGCGTGCTTTCCCTGCGGGAGAGCAGCGTCACCTCTGCCGGCAGCGTCATGCCGTCATTGAGTTCTATTCCCTTTGTCAGCATCACCAGCATCTGATCACTCAGAATCCCGTCCACCGCTACTTCATAGGTCTTGGGCAGATGGTAGCGGGGATGCATCATACGGTTGGCAAAGTCACCGTCATTGGTCATGATGATGAGTCCGGTTGTGTCATAATCCAGTCTTCCCACCGGAAATACTCTTTCCTTTACATCTTTCATGCAGTCACGGACAATCTTCCTGCCTTTGTCATCGTGATTGGAACAGATGTAGCCGGCCGGTTTGTTCAGCAGGTAATACACATGGTTTTCCTGCCGGATCGGTTTTCCATCTACCCGGATCTCATCGTTCTCCTGATCTGCTTTGGTTCCCATCTCGGTTACAATGGCACCGTTGACAGATACACGGCCGGCCGCAATCAGTTCTTCGGCTTTTCTTCTTGAAGCAATGCCGGCTTCCGCCAGTATTTTCTGCAGTCTTTCTTCCATATCAGCTCCTGTCAATGATGATTCTGTGTATGGCCCCAGAAAAGACTTCCGGCCTTGGAATAGTCATTCATCAGAACAACCGGAATTCTTCTGAACCTTTCATCTTTTTTAGCCAGAACCGCACAGGCACTCAACCTTTTCCTGCCATCCACACAGACATAACCGTCTGCAGTACGGTTGACTTCCACCGCAATGGCAACCCCGCGCTTTGCGATGCTTTCAGTCAGGTTTCCCGGATCTTCAGGCTCATACACGATTTCATCAAGATCTACTATCGTATTGATCATAACAAAGCGATTCTATCACATCAGTCAAGATACAGCACAGTCCCCAGCGGTACCATCACCCGTCTGTCATAGAAATCTTCAATCCGCAGTACATCTTCCCTCCGCCCATATACCGCATTCCAGAAGTGATACTTTTCACTGCCCGCCGCTTCATATGCCGCATAGTGAGAGCCATAGGGATGATTGTAGAGCAGAATGCCGGCATGGGAGTGATGAATGGCCTTTGTGAGCATCTTCTGTGTGCCTGACTGTACTCTGACAGGGACACCATGATTCCTGAGATACAGAATCATATTCACCACATTTTCACCGCCCACTTCGCCAAGTATCGCATGTCTTGCAAGACCTTCGGCTGTTTCTTTGAGAAAAGGCTCTTTGCCATACCATTTCATCAGATTATAGACGGCAATCCAGCCGCATCCTTTTTCCCGGGTGGAAAACCAGCCAAAGGGCAGATCTTTCATTGCACCCTGGTTGATGATATACCCTTCATTGTCAAAGACAGAGGGCGAAATGGACTGACGCCATGTTTCAACCGGACGTCTGTAATCGCGCCCGCAGCGAAAGTACAGACAGCCTCTTAAGGCTTTTTCTGTCAGGTGATCAGCCGGTTCAGTCTCAATACATTCCGGCCGATAGATTCTTTCCAGTCTCTGATCCAGCAGATGAATGAAACGCCTTCTATCTTCTTCCTGAAGCCTTTCTTCCATCCAAAGCGACATTATGACGGCTCCATCCTTCTTGTATGCCGTACAGATCCCGCAGGCACAGCTGCCCTGAAACAGGACAAAGGAAACATCGCCTGCCGGCACTATACCTGCTTCTTCAGCTGTTTTAAGCAGGGATAGAAAGGATGGCTTTGCCCCACACGGCACAATGGAACAGCGGCTCATAGATGTGATTGAATCCATGTCATCGCATCCTGCAGAAGCGCTCTGTCATTTTCAAAGGTGATACGGGTCATAGCTTCCTGCGGTGTAACCCAGTCCATGCCCTGCAGCTCTTCTTCCTGTATCTTCATGTGACCGCCCTTTTCCACGGCCAGAAAGTAGATGACATCTTTGTGGATACCCGGAGCAGGAGAATAGGAAAGCGTATGGCGGAAGCCGTCGATGAACTTTACTTTCAGGCCGGTTTCCTCTCTGATTTCCCGCTTTGCGGTTTCCTGTTCCGTTTCATCTTTTTCCACATGTCCTTTGGGAAAGCACCAGTGTCCCTGTACCTGGTGGATCAGAAGTACTTTATAGTCTTTATGCCATGCATTCATGATCACGGCACCGCATGATTTCTCCTGTTTCATTTCTTCTCCTTTTCAGCTTCAAAAAGCTTTTTCTCTTCTTCATTCATCGGATACGCTGCCAATAGATCCGGCCTGTACTGCATTGTTCGATGCAGTGCAGACAATACGCGCCATTCATGTATTTTTTCATGATTGCCGCTTAACAGTACCTGGGGCACCTTCTTTCCTTCAAAGTCGACCGGACGGGTATACTGGGCATATTCCAGCCTTGGCATTTCAAAGGATTCTTCTTCAGTTGATGCCTTTCTGAGGATGCCGTCCTTCAGCCGGACAATACTGTCGGTGATGATCTGTGAAGCCAGCTCACCTCCGCTCAGAATGAAATCTCCAAGTGAGATCATCTCATCCGCTTCATCATAGATACGGACATCAAACCCTTCATAGTGGCCGCAGACAAAGATCAGATCTTCCATTTTACTCAGTTCATGTGCTTTTTTCTGATTGTAGACAGTACCGGCCGGATCCAGCAGAATGACATGGCTTTTCTCTGTTTTCACAGAGCGGATGGCTTTGACCGCCGGCTCACAGCGCAATACCATTCCAGCCCCTCCCCCGCATACGGAATCATCAATATGGCGGTAGGAACCATCCGCATAATCCCTGATATCCACCACATGAAAGGAAATAATGCCTTTCTTCTGGGCGCGGGCAATCAGCACAGAAGAAAGAAAGCTTTCATAGTTCTCAGGAAACATCGTCACATACTGTATTTTCATACCCGAATTGTAAAATACAGGCATTCCTGTTTTCAACATGCATGAACATAATGATATAATTATCACATGGATGCAGAAGAACTCAGACCTTATCTTGCCCGTTTTGTGACTGTCACTCTGGATGATGGAACAGAAATATCCGGCTATATCGCAAACCCTGAAGACTTCCGGAAAGACAATGCGAAAGCCGATCAGATCCGACTGGTCAACGGCCTGCAGAACAGCATAACGGAAATCAGCAGGATCATTGACATCAAAGTCGTGAACCGTCAGGACACCACGGAGATACCCGTAATCGGTGAATCCAGCGATGTTGTTTCAAGGATGAAGAAGAAACAGTCCCAGGACTTTGATGAAAAACTCGATGAACTGTTTGATAAGAGTCTGTCTGATACCCTGGAAGTCAAGCTGCCCAATGGAAAGATCATTCATTCTCATTCCGAGGATGAATGATCTCTTTTTGTTTCCTGCAGGATTGACAGCATGCGTATAATAATACCTATCGGAGGTCCAAATGAACGCGAAGAAACTTTTACCTGTCCTTGTATCAGCCGTTCTGCTCTGCGGCTGTGGGTCATCTGTTACATCCAGTGAAAAAGATGATGTTTCCGCTGTCTATCCGACAGCTTTCCCCAATGGCAATAATGCCGGTGCCATCAATCTGGAATTCAATGTACCGGATATGAGCGGCTATAAATTTCTTTCTGATGCCAATCCTGCTTTTCTGGAAATAACGATGGAAGAATCGCTGCGCTTAGTGGAGGAAGGCGGTACGGGTCTTGTCTTCTACAGCTATGAAGACTGTCCCTGGTGCAACCGGGCCATTCCGATCCTGAATCAGGCAGCCAAGGAAGAAGGCGTGCAGATCTTCTATGTGAATATCTATGCGGATGAATTTGAGGCAAAATCCAAGGAAGAACAGGAAACGATCATCAATCGTCTGTATACGGAAATGGAACCTGCCCTGGAACATAAAACTGATGAAGATACCGGTAAGACAAGTGTTGTCCTGCAGGTGCCGCTGTTAGTGGCTGTAAAGGACGGTTCCATCATCGGCCATCATTTAGGCATAACCGACGACTTTGAACTTGACCAGGATAATCTGGATGAATTTCAGGTAACGGAAGATCAGAAAAACGAGCTGCTTGCCATATATGAACAGCTCATTGAAGAGACATATGCATAAGAAAAGGCTCATTTGAGCCTTTTTCTTTTTATCTTCAGTTTTCTTTGAGAATCAGTGCCATGAATACCAGCGGTTCATCCCCTTTGCAGGCAACCCGATGGCTTTCACCATTGCCGCAGTAAGCACTGTCGCCCGCATGCAGTTCATAGGTTCTATGCTCATTGTCCTCATAGGCACATCTGCCGGAAAGAATAAAGATCGTTTCCGATGAGCCAGTATGAGCATGATAGCCAAGAGAACTGCCTGGCTTGAGCGTATTGCGCTTATAGCCGATGATGTCGCTGCGGACCGGTGCTTTTTCATTCTGGATTTCCAGAGATTCCAGTACGCCTGTACCGCCTTTTGCCTTTTCTGTCTTACTTACCGGTGTTTCTTTTTCAGTCTGAACCCACATGTTATTTTTCTCCTTTGCGTTCTGTTTCTTTATGATAAGGTTTATGAATGTAATCGAAGTATTTGCGCAGTCTGCCTTCATAGGCAATATCACTCATCTCATAGAATGCCATGTCTCTGATTTCATCCGGCAGATACTGCTGATCAACATAATGATTCGGGTAGTCATGGGCATACCGGTAGCCGGTGCCATGGCCCAGTTTTTCAGCACTGGCATAGTGCGCATCCTTAAGATAGTTCGGAATGGGAAGATTGCCTGATCTTCTGACCTCTTCCCGGGCTTTGAGAATGCCCTGGGAGCAGGCATTGGATTTAGGTGCTGTAGCCACATAAACAGCAGCCTCAGCTAAAATCAGCTGTCCTTCCGGCAGACCGACCCGCTCCACCGCTACCGCTGCCGCTGAAGCAACCTGCAGTGCCCTGGCATCCGCTACGCCGCACTCTTCCGCCGCCGCAATCATAATGCGTCTTGCTATAAAACGGACATCTTCCCCTGCTTCCAGCATTCTGGCCAGATAATACAGCGCCGCGTCCGGATCCGAACCGCGCATGGACTTGATGAAAGCGGAAATCGTATCATAGTGATTGTCGCCATCCGCATCATAGCGCATGACCTTTTTCTGAATACATTCCTTTGCTGTATCCAGCGTAATATGAATCCAGCCGTCATCACTTCGATCCGTGGTCAGTACTGCAAGCTCCAGGGCATTGAGAGCAGTTCTGGCATCGCCATCCGCTCCTTCGGCAAGATACCCACAGGCATCATCATCCAGAATCACATTTTCACTGCCGACGCCTTTTTCCGTGTCTTTGACTGCTCTCTGCAGCAGTGTACGGATATCTTTTTCGCTTAAAGGTTTCAATTCAAAGATCCGGGAGCGGGAAAGAAGCGCCCCATTGACTTCAAAGTACGGATTTTCTGTCGTTGCACCGATCAGGATGATCGTACCGTCTTCCACATAGGGCAGAAGATAATCCTGCTGGGCTTTGTTGAAGCGGTGGATTTCATCAATGAAAAGAATCGTGCGCTTGCCCTGTTCTGAAAACCTGCATTTTGCCCTGGCTACTACCTCTTCCATATCCTTTTTACCGGCTATGGTGGCATTGACCTTTTCAAAAGATGCTTTTGTCGTATTGGCAATGACATGCGCCAGGGAAGTTTTGCCTGTGCCGGGAGGACCATAGAATATGATTGAGCTCAGACGGTCTGCTTTGATGGCCCGATAGAGCAGCTTATCATGGGCTATGATGTGCTGCTGGCCGACAATGTCGTCCAGTGTTTCCGGACGCATGCGGGCAGCCAGCGGTTCTTCTTTCTTTTTTTCTTCTTCTGATGCAATATCAAATAAGTTCATACGTATATATTATGCCAAAAAAACATTTGAAAACGATTACGATATGCGTATAATAACACTTGTAAATACTCGAAGGGGGAAACGGAGAGTGTTTGCAAAGCTGCGACTTGAATGGTTGATCTATTCTGACAGCAGCGCTGCAGACCAGCAATCGCTGGTTTTTTTTATTTTACTGATACCGGTTCCCCTGTTTCTTCAATCGGGACAGGTTCTGCATAATGCTTTGCCCAGTTCATATCAATGACCGCCGGACTTTCCTTCGTCTTCAGATCAGCAGCATATACCCGGGCTGTTTCCTGATACCATCTCTTCTCAAAGTCAACGTGTCCGATCTGGCCGTCATTGAAAAGAACTGCAAACTCTTCTTTCTTATTGAACGCATTGTAGAACAGCCGATTGACATCCTTTGTCTGTTTTGACAGTTTCTTCATGAGACTGTACTTGAGAATTTCCATGATGCGGTCATCATAGTGTGAAGCCGCAATGGCAGTCTTTTCAGAAAGTTCCAGCGGTGTTCTGACAATTCTCAGCATTCCCTTCTGGTTGATATACTTCATCATCCAGGCATAGATATCCTGGCTGCGGGAGAGCTGTACAGCTTCCTGATATTCTTTTTCATCGATGGTGACGATGATCATGAGTCTGTTCCGACGATCCACATAATACATGCTGTAAGGGGTCGGGTAAATCGTATGGCATACGGAACAGGTATGCGTGAAAAGAGAACCGTCTGCCACAAAAGGACGCAGACGCGGCATCTCATCGATAATCAGCCGGGGATAGATCGTGATGGTATCCTGCTGGCCGCAGGCATCACACGTACAGGTGACCTTGCGTTGAATGGTATGAATCTGTTCCATGAAAACTTCCTTTCTGATTCAGTACTTTAGTCCCCTTTTCCTTCTGATGCAATGAAAACAGCACTGATCAAAATGATCAATGCTGTTCATAGCCGGTGAGGAACTGTTTTGTTCTTTCATTCTGCGGATGCTCAAACACCTGTTCCGGTGTGCCTTCTTCTGCAATCACACCTTTATCCATGAAGATGACATGGTCTGCCACATCATGGGCAAACTGCATTTCATGGGTAACGATGATCATGGTCGTATGTGCTTCTGCTAATCCCCTGATGACCTTGAGCACTTCGCCGGTCAGCTCCGGATCAAGCGCGGAAGTCGGCTCATCAAAGCACAGGATATCCGGCTGATTCATCATCGCTCTTGCGATAGCAACACGCTGCTGCTGCCCGCCGGACAATTGCCTTGGGTAATTGCCGGCTTTATCACTGAGTCCCATCTGATCCAGCAGTTCCATGCCCCTTTCATTCACCATCTTCAGATTCATGCCTGCCGG
The DNA here is from genome assembly GCA_022644565.1 of Solobacterium sp. Lineage (GTDB taxonomy): Bacteria > Bacillota_I > Bacilli_A > Erysipelotrichales > Erysipelotrichaceae > Bulleidia. Next base: position 12,763 of record JALCHG010000024.1, read on the forward strand.
CATGTTCAGACGCGATGCCAGCGTCACATTTTCCAGAGCCGTGTACTGGGGAAAGAGATTGAAGGACTGGAAAACAAGACCGAAGTGTTTGCGCTTTTCCCGTATCTTCTGATCACTGTCCCTCTTTCGGCTGTTTCCATCAAACAGTGTTTCACCATTGACGATAATCTGTCCATCATCCGGTGTTTCCAGAAAGTTCAGACAGCGCAGGAGAGTTGTCTTGCCGGAACCGGAAGAACCGATGAAAGAGAGTGCTTCACCTTTCTCCATGGAGAAGCTGATATTCTTAAGTACTTCTGTAGAACCGAAGTTTTTGCGTATATTCCTGACTTCAAGCAGTGCCATAAACGTTTCCTTTCTGCAATCAGAAGTAGCTGAGCTTCTTTTCAATGTAATTGAACAGCCATGTCAGGAACCCGCTGAATACCAGATAGAATACACCGGTATAGAACAGCGGCCAGATAATGCCTGAGCTCTTGATGAATGACTGACCAGCCCAGATCACTTCATAGACAGCAATGACACGGGCAAGAGATGTATCCTTGACCAGGGTAATGATTTCATTGGAAATCGGCGGAACAATATTCTTGATGACCTGCAAAAGAATGATCTTGCGGAAAATCTGGCTGTCAGATAATCCCAATACAAGACCTGCTTCCCTCTGTCCCACCGGTACGGACTGAATGCCGCCCCGGTAAATGACCGCAAAATAACAGGCATAGTTGATAACAAAAGAAACAAGGGCGGCAATATATCTGCCATCGTCACCGCTGCCCCAGATATTATTGTCAAACAGGATGCCGGGACCGAAATAGATAATCAGTAACTGCAGCAGCAGCGGTGTACCTCTGATAATCCAGATAATGAGATTAATCGGTACGGATATAACCTTATGTCTGCTCATGGAACCAAAGCAGATCAGAAGACCAAGCGGCAGAGCAAACACAAGCGTCATGACAAACAGTCTGACCGTCATGCCGAAACCGCCTAAAAGAGACTTTGTGACTTCCAGAAACATATGTATTTCTTCTTTACCAATAAATCGACAGAGAAGTTCTCTGTCGATTGCTTTTCCTTATTCTGTAATCAGAGCGTCCTGTACACCGTACTGTTCGGCAAGCTTCTGAAGGGTTCCATCTTCCTTGAACTTGTCCAGCTCTTTATTAATGTAATCTGTCAGATCTGAACCCTGGCGGCAGCCGATGCCGTATTCCTCTTCAGACAGTTCAACGGTATGGGTCAGATCTGTATAGGATGTGCCTTCACCGATCATGGCACCGGCCATCAGCAGGTCGATAATGGCCGCATCACTTGTACCGGCCTCTACATTCATCAAAGCATCGGATTGAGATGAAACAGCAGTATAGTCAAACCCGTTATCTTTGGCAGCACTCTCACCGGCAGATCCGGCTTCTACGGCAAAGGAAAGATCCTTCAGGGAATCCTTGTCACTGTACTTGTCCGCTTCATCATACGGCACAACAACAACCTGTGCATTTCTGAGATAAGGATCCGTGCAGTTCATGGATTTGGTGACTTCATCAGTCAGCGTCATGCCGTTCCAGACAACATCAATACTCTTATTCTTGAGTTCCAGAATCTTATTGTCCCAGTCGATTTCCTCAAACTGTACTTCTACACCAAGATCCTTTCCGACCGCTTTGGCAAGATCCGCATCAAAGCCGATCCATTCATCCGAACCATCCTTCTTGTAATCCATAGGAGCAAAGTCCGTAATGCCTACAATCAGTGTTCCCTTATTCTTGATGTAATCCACATCACTGTCGGAAGATGCGGTTGAGGAAGAAGATGCGGCAGACCCGCATCCGCTCAGCAGCATGGCAGCCGCAGCTGCAGCTGCCAGTATCTTTCCCATCTGTTTCATTTCTTATCCCTCCTGCTTTCTGAAAATAAATCTACAGCTTTCATAATTTCTGTAAATTTTACTTTTTATTTACCACGCAGAGAGGCACTTGTCAATATGAGACTCAGATGACAAAGTTATTGACGCCTGCTTCACTCCATTCCAGCAGATCCTGCAGGGTATATTTATCTACTGTACTGGTAATGGACTGATAGAGTTCTTTCCAGAGTTTCAGCGTCGTACAGTTTTCAGAACGCGGGCATGGATTTTCCGGGGTTGTCAGACATTCTACCGGGGCCAGAGAACCTTCCATCACCCGCAGAATATCCCCGACTTTATATTCTGCCGGTTTTCTTGTCAGCATATATCCCCCGGCCGGACCGCGGATGGAACGCAGATAGCCTGCCTTGACCAGCGCGGAAACAATCTGTTCCAGATATTTCATGGAAATATCCTGACGGGCAGAGATGTCCTTGAGACGCGCCGGTTCCCCATTATTGTGCTGCGCCAGATCAAGCATCATGCGCATGGCATATCTTCCTTTTGTTGAAATTTTCATAATCCTTAACCTCTTCACCTAGTATAAAACAAAAACGGCAGAAATCTGCCGTTTTCAAGTAGGAAATATAAGATTTTAGTCCTGATACAGCGGCGTGGAGTAATATCTGTCACCGCTGTCCGGCAGAAGAACAACTACATTCTTTCCGGCAGCTTCCTCACGGGAAGCAACCTGAATGCCGGCATACAGAGCTGCACCGGAAGAAATACCTACAGTGACACCTTCCAGATGTGCCAGTTCTTTGGCTGTTTCAAACGGCTTGACGTTATCGACAGTAATAACTTCATCATAGACCTTCTGATCTAGCACCTTCGGTACAAAACCGGCACCGATACCCTGAATCTTATGCGGACCGCCGTGTCCTTCACTCAATACAGGTGAAGTGGCAGGTTCAATTGCAATTACCTTTGTTTCAGGATTCTTTTCCTTCAGATATTTACCTGTACCGGTTAATGTGCCGCCTGTACCGACACCGGCCAGGAAGTAGCCGACCTGTCCATCCAGAGCATCATAGATTTCCGGTCCGGTTGTCTCATAATGGGTCTGCGGATTGGCCGGGTTATCAAACTGGCCGAGAATAACGGCACCTTTCTCTTCGGCAATCTCCTTAGCCTTGGCAATGGCTCCGCTCATGCCCTTGGTACCATCTGTCAGCACCAGCTCAGCACCATATGCCTTCAGAATATTGCGGCGTTCTACTGACATTGTCTCCGGCATTGTCAGGATCAGATGATATCCCTTGGCTGCTGCCACAAAGGCAAGACCGATACCGGTATTGCCGGAAGTAGGTTCAACCAGCGTATCACCAGGCTTGATCTGTCCCTTCTTTTCAGCATCTTCAACCATGCCTTTGGCAATTCTGTCCTTGACAGAGCCGGCCGGATTCAGATACTCCAGCTTGACGAAAAGCTTTCCTTTCAGGTTATATTTCTTTTCAATTTTTGTTACTTCAAGTAATGGCGTATTACCGACTAAATCCAAAGCACTCTTTACAGTTCTGCTCATCGCATGTACCTCTTTTCTGTTGCCTGTATTATATCTCTATTTCCTATAATGTAAATAGGATATAGAAGAAATTATTCAGAAAGAAAAGAGAAGGCCTATCTGCCTTCCCCATGATGCATGCGTTTTTCCGCATACAGAGCTTCATCCGCTTTCTTCAGAAGTTCTTCTGCACCCATGCCTTCAAGATACTGTACGTGTCCGATCGATACGCGCAGCGGATATCTGGCACCGCTGTTTTCATTATCAAAATATGCATACTTGCGGATATTGTTTTCCAGCTTTACAAGCGAATCCGTACTGTGACAGACAAGCGAAGCCATGAACTCATCACCGCCATAGCGGGCCAGAACAATACTGCCGTTACTTTCACCTGCCGCCTCACGCAGCGCTTCGGCACAGACACACAGTGCCTTATCCCCTTCCACATGGCCATAGGTATCATTGATGCGCTTGAAATAATCGATATCCAGCATCAGCAGATAAAGCTTATCATCTTTCTTCAGACTGCGGAGGGTATGCTGAAGGCGGCTGATGAAGCAGCGGCGGTTATTGAGCTGGGTCAGACTGTCGATGGAAATCTCGGCAGCACTTGTCATCATTGCAGTTTCATCCACCAATAGAACAATGGCACAGCACAATACCGGATAAGCCGGAAAGAAATACTGCAGAATACCGGCAGCGGCCGGAATGATCGGCAGAATAATGTTGCGGCGCAATAGATCCCGGTCCGCCAGGAATTCTTCTCTGCGTGATGCTTTCCAGCTGACAAGCGCCGCCGAAACAACATATGCATATGCCAGAATATACTGAACAAGGTACAGCACTTCATGATAGAAACTGCCGTTCATATAATCTGTCATGTTCATCTGACTGAGACTCACCCCGGCCAGAATCATTTCCATCCATATGAATAATGTACTGCGCAAGAAGCACTGCTTTCCCTTCAGGGGGTCCCGGCCGAGGCGCTTCTGTGTATAGACATACCAGTAAAAGCCGGTGATCGTCATTGCCATGAAATAGCCATACCATAAAATGGCAATGGTAACAGGATGAAACGGGACAAATCCTTTATCCACTCCTTCCCAGATCATATCCATCACAAACGTGACATCCGCCATACTGCACAGCATATTGAAATCATGGGCCAGATACCTGGGCATCAGATCACGGCTCTGTATCTGTATCGTGATCAGAATCACCATGCATGACAGATTGATAACGCAGAAAAGAATCATTTCATCCAGCATAAAAAACAGCACATTCCTGTGCTGTTATTATATGCCAAATGAGTATTTCTGTATGGAACATAACGCTATACCTGATGAAAGTCAGGATCGAGCACCGACTGTACCATACGGATAAGCTGATCAGCAGAAAGCTTTCTGCCATGTTTGATCCAGGTAATGAGAAAACCGATGAAAGCACCGATGATCGCTGCCATATAGTAATCATAATACGCATCCGCCTGTGGCACCTGTTCATGGATAGCCTGGCGGATGAGCATAGAGTTATCGGTATGAATCTGATGGATCACATCATAATGGCCGATTGAGATCAGCTGTTCCAGTACTAGACTGTTTTCATCTTTCATCCAGTAGTTGAAGAAATGACGCAGATAGGCATAGGCATCTTCTGCATGATCTGCATCAGACGCAAACGCATCATTCATTTCCTGATAGCGTGCATTGCATTTCCAGGCCAGCACATCGCCGATCTCATCAAAAGACCTGTAGAATGTCGCCCGGCTGAAGGAACATTTTCTTGTCAGATCAGAGATGGTGATCTTATCAAAGGGTTTTTCCTGCATGACTGTGCTTAATGCCTGATAGATCGCTTCGGCGGAATGTTCTGATCTTCTGTCATGATGAATATGGTACATAGGCTTTACTGCGGATATTTCTCACTGTAGGCATTCTGCAGAAAAGACGCTGAAGCATCACTGCTGCCATAGGTCCGATAGGCATTGAAAAAGAGCTTTGCAGCATCCGTATTCTTCAGGGCAGGATTAAGATCAGCCAATGTATCCGCATCCGTCAGTGTCGGATTGTCTGAGCTGAGAATGATGCCGCTGACAAGACCTCTTTTCCCGAGTACAGCAACTGTTTCCTGATTCACGGGTATGCCTTTGTCAATGCCCTGATTCTGAATGGCATCCTTATCATGGATCAGATAATTGATCAGAGAGATGCTTTCATCCTTATGTTCCGTATCTGCTTTAATTGCATACAGACAGCCGGGCTTATGATACCAGCCGGACAAATTGCCATCAAAGGATAACAGCCGTCCCAGTCTGACATTATGACGGGTATGCATCAATGGTGTGCACGCATCTTTGATTTCATCTGCCCAGGCTGCCGTACCGGCTGCCTGCTGGCTGGTGAAGCTGTCCAGTGAATCATTTTCTGCCAGAACACCGTTATCCAGCAGCGTCTGATAGAAAGAAAGTGCATCTTTGAGCTGCTCTTCACTTCCCGTATAATGTCCCTGCGTATCAAACCACTCCTGCCCCTCCTTCTGTACACTATAGGCATAAATCATGAAGAAAGCACTTTCCTCATCCATGGCAAGAAGATGACGGGAACTGCGCTGCATCAGTCTGCCGTCAGCGATCAGATCATCCCATGTTTCAGGAATTTTCATATCGAGGCTGTAGAGAATGTCATTATTATAGGCAAACGTCATCATGTTCCATGTCAAAGGAACTGCCTTGAGCTTTCCATCCACCATGCCGGTAGTGAGCTCTGACTGTTCATAAGAAGAAAGATCCAGATCTTTGCAGTTATCCAGAGTCAGAAAAGCATTGTTGTACTTTTCGAGCATTTCATCATCAATCAGCATGACATCCGCTTCCTGATCGGCTTTCATCAGCATATCAAACCGGTCTGAATAGCCCTGGCTCATGCTGTAGTATGGCGTGACTGATACGCCTGCATCAGCTTTCTCATAGGCTTTGAGTGCCTTCAGCATATATTCGGTACGGCTGTCGCTGCCCCACCAGCTGATGGTAACACGTGATGTAGTCTCTCTGTTTTTGATCTGACGCGTATCATGCACAATGACAAAGCCAAGGGAAAAAGCCGCAAAAAGAGCTAGAACAAGCGCCAGGATAATGGAGTCTCTGCCGATTTTCCTACGCATGATGATCCTCCTTTTCACTCAGTTCATTGATATCTTTGCCCTTGCCTGTCTTCTTGCCGTTGTACAGAAGACTGTCCGCCCGTTTATAGAGCTCGGCAAATGTCTTTTCTTCTTCTTTTGAAATGACGGTGCCGGAACTGTAGGAAAGCACCGGAATGCCAAGACGCTTTCCGACTTCACTGGTGCGGAAACGGTATCTCAGATTCCATAATCTGCCATTGACTTCACGAATCAGGGTTTCATCATCCCAGATGTCAAAGCAGCCGAACACACCGAATTCATCCCCGCCAAGTCTTCCGACCATATAGCGCTTGTCATCGAATATTTCATTGAGCAGTCTTGAGAATTCACGGATGACATCATCCCCGGCAATATGCCCGTAGCCATCATTGATGGACTTGAAGTTATCCAGATCAAGAATCGTGAACGTACATCTGCTGTAATCATTCTGCGGCCCTCTTTCCTTCATCTTCGTATCGGCATTGCTGGCAAACTGGGTCTTGGTATAAAGACCTGTCATCTGATCATGCTGGGCTTTCTCCCGCAGTGATCCGAACAGGGAATCCTGGGAATTGTTCATGGCTCTGACCCGGTGAATGCCATACAGCATGACGACAAACACCATGCCAGCCATAATCAGCAGGGTTTCAATGAATGCTTTTCTGTTTTCCGCAAGAATCTCACTGCTGGTGACTGTGACAATAACCTTCATGCCGTTGTCACAGGTATTGCATATGTAATAGGTATCATTGACATTTTCTGTACCGCTCAGAATATTCTGTACAGCCGTAAAACCGGTCTTATCAAAATTCGTATTGATCAGTGTACTGTCACTGCAGTACACCACGCTTCCGTCTTCATCCACCAGGGATACACTTGCGCCTTCTATTGCCTGACTATTTCTGTAATAAGAAGAAAAAACAGTCTTATCCAGAGAAACAACCACAATGGCATTGTCATTGAAGCGGTTCAGATAGTACAGCCGTGACTTTGAGCCCTGCATATAAGAAAACCAGCTGTCATGCCTGTTTCCCAGAAGATCATTCAGTCCTGAATAGATACTTTCACCATCATACAGTTCCCTGGTTGTTTCACTGAGCCGGCCGATACTGGAATCATCATTGAATACAATGGCAAAGTCACGATAGTCCGCATTAACGCCTGCTTCATTGATCCTTTTTTCAAGAGCATTCAACTCAGCCTCTGTTCCATCTGATGGATCATACTGTGCCGTATACAGGTAGGTCACATCCCGTTCACACCGGTTCATGATCTGATTGGTATTTTCTTCTCTCTGCTTATTTTCGGATGTCAGCAAAGACAGAGCTGTTGTGTTCAGTATATTGCTGGTGCGGAAGTTGAAAAGAAAAACAAGAAAAAGAGATACTGCCACTATCAGTACCGTAAAAAGAATGATTGTTCGAAATTGTATCTTTCTGTACTGGTCATCCATGCGGCATTCTCCCATCTTTCCTGTGCTCTGCCATATCCTTGTGCACCACAGCCTTCATGAACTGCCGGTTCATGAAATTTTTGCTTCATCTTTACGTATTATACGACACAAAAAAATGAAATCGGTTACAAATTCCCATATTCTGCAATATTACTCACAGCTGTGAGTAAAATAAAACAGAATCATTGTGCTTATCCTGTTTCACGGGAAAGCTTCTGGTATTCTGCAAGATTCTGCTGAATCACCTGCCCGGCTTGTCTGACTGCTTCAATATCCTCGTCAAAACCGACCGCCGTCATACTGTCTGAACTCTGTACCTCAATCTGTAGCACACAGCCATGCCACCGTCTGATTCTGCGGCGTGCTCTGACAGCATGAGGCAGAAGGTAAGCCGTTGCCCCGATCAGAAAGATAATATCCCAGCCTAAAGAGACCGCTGGATGGTGCAGTATATACATGATGAGGTCCGTAACGACAAATGCATACGCTGCGGCCGTGCCCACAAGCCACATCAGATAACCGGCCAGCCGGTCGCCGATCTCATGCTGTTTTGTCATTTCTCTGCATGTGACCTTTTCAATCTGATCATAACTGATGGTACGTGACCATTCCTTCTGATGAACATCCTGTTTCTGCGGCCAGCTGAAGGTAACCCCTGCCGCATCAGCTTTAATTGTTCCTACCGGCTTTTTCGCCGGATAATCTCTGCGGAACTGACAGATATATGTCTGCATGGATTTGCCCCCCTTCTTGCTGCTATCATACTTGAAACAGACACATGGTGCCATGTGCCTATATCAGTGCCTGAATCATATTGAAAGCAAATGACTGGTGACCAGCTTGTGAAAGATGGACACCGTCATAGCTCAGATCCAGCGGCCAGTTCTGGGTATTGATAAGCTGGGTATGAAATTGTTCGGCAAGCTTCCGGTATACCGGTCCAAGCTCTTCCACTGCCCTGACGGTTTTTTCATCCGGACAGAAACCGCCTTCATCGGAAACCTTCATGCGCGGCGGCACTGTCAGAATGAGTTCTGTCTCTTCAGGAACCTTCTGCAGAAATGCCTTCATCCGTCCGCCGACTTCTTCTGCATCCGGCTTTGCCATATTCAACAGATCATTTGACCCGAGCATGACAGCCATGGTATCACAGGCATTCTCATGACACTTCTGCACAGCCGATTCGATTTCTGCTTCAGAAGCAGGTATTTCTCTTCCATTCATCCCGGCATTGACTAAAACAATGGCTTTGGCAGAGAGAATGCGGTTGGCTGTATCCAGCCACCGTACACAGGAAGGATATCTGCCATGGTCCGGATCAAAGCCGTATGTATTGGAATCACCTAGAAAAAGAATCTTTCTCATATATTCACATCATCCAGGGAATGCACACAGGTATATGTATATTCTCTGCCCTTTTCATCCTGAATCGCATGTGTACCTGCTTCCATTCTGTTCTTGCGATCCAGCAGGACAGCCTGAATACCGCATTTCAATGCCCCAAGCACATCACTCGTCAATGAATCACCGATATGCAGTGCTTCTGATGGCTGACAGCCGGCGGTCTGCAGGGCTTTTTCAAAGATCAGATGATGCGGCTTGAACGCTCTGACATCATCTGCTGATATCACCCCTGCCGGTGCAGCACCCTTCTGCAACAGGTTGTTCATGACATAGGATGCCGTATTGTTGGTCAATACATAGATCGGTACGGAAGTACGCGCAAAGAAAGACTCTGTATCCGCAAACAGATCTGCCGTACGCCAGATATGCTGATTCAGATCATGGAGACGATCGCGGTCTGTTTCAAAACCGTACTTCTGTTCCACTTCCTTCAGCACTTCATAGACCAGGGCATCTTCATCCTGATACGCATCCAGGATACATGTCTTTTCTTTTTCATCCAGTCTTTCAAACCAGTATTTCACCAGTTCCTTGGGATCTGCCTGGCCCTTTGCGGCTTTGACGATGATCCGGATCATTTCATTCATATCTTTTCCTTCAATCGACACCGCGGTGCCGGAATAATCCAGGAATACTGCTTTTATCATTGTTTCTGTTTCTCCTGAAAAAGATTCTACCACAAATAAAAGAAACAGATGCTTAAGCATCTGTTCCTGAAAAGATTACTGATTGTCAGTATCGATCGCATTAGCTGCGGTACGGCCTGAGACAAAGATTTCAACAATGGCATTGCCGCCAAGTCTGTTGCCGCCATGAATACCGCCGGTGACTTCACCTGCCGCATACAGACCGTCAATGGCCTTGCCGTCCTTGTCAAGAACGTGTCTGTTTTCATCAATGGTAACACCGCCCATGGTATGGTGGGTGCTTGGTGCCAGCAGTCTGATCTTGAGCTTGACACCGTCCAGTGTATAAGTATCTTCCTTGTAATTGCCGTTTTCATCTTTTTCAGCATTGCCGATCAGACGTGTCCAGCCTGTCTTATTGACATCAAGAGAACTCTCTTTGCCCTCAATCAGTGCCTTGTCATATGTTTCAATGGTCTGTCTGACCTGTTCACCCGTGCACTTGAAGCCAAGCTCACTGAAAAGATCATCCAGCTGATCCACAGTTCTTGTATACTGTCTGTTTTCAACATCGCTTTCCCATAAGGTCAGATCATCATCCTTCGGCGTTCCATAAGGATACGGACCGGGGATCGCCTGATCAGAGTTTGCGATTTCAATGACGGTACCGTTGGCATCATCATAGGTAACTCCGTTTTCAAATTCAGCCAGTGACAGAACATCTCTCTCACTTGTTTCATTGACATAGCGCCTGCCGGTTGTCGGATTGATATAGATGGCATAGTTGCCGCCCCCGAAGGCCAGATCGCCGTTATCCACCCAGCTGATCGGCATCAGCTGCGTCCAGCCCATACCGGTTGTACCGGCATTGACCTTCTCAGCCATATCAATTCCGTCTCCGACTAAAGAAGAACGATTGGTTGTCTCCGTCTTTTCCGTAATATCGCCGTCAGCCCAGTATTCATTGGTTTCCATGACGCGCTTGATATTGGCCGCATAGCCGCCGGTCGCAAGAACGACACCTTTGCTGGCATGCAGAGTAACTTTTGTACCGTCATACTGTTCTGCCTTGACACCGGTCACTTTATCGCCGTCTGTGACAAGGGAATCTGCTTTTGTTCTGAGATAGATATGGTTGTCAGAGGCAGTAGGAGATGTCTTGAGCAGAGTGTTCTCTGTTGTAGCAAAGTATGTATTCCATACCGTCTTTCCTTTGGCATTGGTACCATCCGCATCGGCCTTGCCATCTCCATCCAGATCACATCCCATGAAGTCATTTTCACGGTTCCATAAAGCACCGACAATCGTAGGCTGTACGGATTCATCAAACAGAGCGCCCTGGTCTTCCAGCCATCCCTTGAGATCCTGACCGCCGTTAATAAACTGGGAGACAAGATCATAGTCGCCGTAAACCCATTCACTCATATCATTATTAGGACGCAGACCGCCATAGTAAGTCTGGAAGATATGCAGGTTGACGGTAGAGAACAGGGTCAGATCGCTTTCTGCCTTGCCTGCTTCCAGCTGCGGTTCAGCCCAGTCAAGATAGGCTTTGATTTCTTTCTTGAGTGCCTGTAAAGTAGGCAGATATTCCTTATGGACACCGGCTTTGGACAGCGTATCAATATCACCTGCTGTAAACGTATGATCCTTGAAGTAATCCGGATCGAATTCATCCTCATTCCAGTTTTCAATGGTTTTGAGCACTTCGATATTGCCGGTCGCTTCCTTGACCTTGTCATAGGTAACACCTTTGTAAGTTCCTGTAGTGGCATCCGGATCATTCTCATCCCAGACCAGATACTTCTGTACACTCTGGAACTGACCGCCGGAAGCTACGGTATTGCCGCCGATCTCACAGTTTTCTTCAATCACCGCAACCGTATCGCCATTCTGGGCTGCCTGTACAGCTGCCGCCATGCCGGCGCCGCCGCCGCCCACGACAACAACATCATATGTTTCATCGATCGGATCCTCTGCTTTATGAACCACCGTATTGGACTTAAAGCCGTCCAGATCGCTTGCCTTGGCCTGCTTTGCCGCATCTGCCAGCGCTTCCTTGAAACCGGCGGAAGTGAATGTTGCACCGGAAACAGAGTCAATGCCGGAGCCGTTAGCTTCTTTGGCATCATCCACCAGCCAGTCAAAGGCAGGTTTGCCGATATGGGCTGTTTCAATGTTGTCACTGTAATCGATGTCCTTGATGCCATCCTTTGTGAAAGTGACCTTCAGATTGATCGGGCCGTTGTAGCCTGTACCGGTTCCAGTATACGTGCCGGGTGTGTAGCTGACATCCACATTCTTATGGGCAGCCGAAGCCATCTTGCTGGTATCAACTCCACCGCTTTCCAATGCATTCTTGGTCGCATTGATGATGGCATTGGAAGTAACCGTCGCGCCGGATACCGTATCCACGTTAATGCTGTTAGCATCAACAATACGCCCCGGCATCTGTTCCAGTGCCGGATCCGCAATGCCCTTTGTTTCTTTCTGATCTGTTACCGTAACAGACTTGATCGTATTGTCTTCATAGACAACTTCGACTGTTACATCACCATTCTTACCCGGTGCTGTACCAGTGAACGTACTGCCTTTTGTCCCGCAGGCAGGCACGAGGGACAGGACCATGGCAGCCGCAAACAAACCGACTGTGCCAAGCCTGAAGCCATTCTTTTCGTTCATTTCTCTTTCTCCTTGTCTTCTTTCCCCTGAAGACTTGTGATATTGTTAACATAAACCCTGTAGTTACTACAGAGTCAATAGAGGCATAATATGAAAGTGAACGAAATCGCAAGAACATCTTTTACCAGCCCGGAAACCATCCGGATGTACCGGCAGATGGGCTTTCTCTCTCCCCGCAGACAGGATAATGGCTATTATGACTATACAGATGAGGATCTGGCTGCTCTGATCTATCTCAGAAAGCTCAGAGCATTTGACTTTTCCCTGCATGAAATCAGTACCTTCTATACCGATCCATCTCATACCAGGATTGAAGTCATGGTGTCGTTGTTAAATGAAAATGTCACCTGCCCTCGTTAAATGAAAATGTCACCATTTGATAGTCTTACCTATGGAGGTAAACATG
>JALCHG010000025.1:0-25662 GCA_022644565.1 Solobacterium sp.
TTCATTCGGGATCCTCGTACTTTCTATAGTTTGGTCTCTTTAGATCATACGATGATCCTTTTAATATTGTCTATGCCTGCATGAATCAGTCACTTACTCTATACACACGTTTTAGGATTGAACCATTTTTTTCGTTCTGAAGTGATTCAGAAATTTCATCAGAATCATCTCCATTGCAAAACAAAAACCTTTCCGAATCACTTCAGAAAGGCTCTGTTTCTAATCGAATGCTTACCGGCGTATTCCGGTCGAACCCGTTTTCATCAAACCAGTCGGAAAGATCCTCCCGGAAGTTTTCCGCAATCATTCTGGCTTCTTCATCCCGACAGAAGATCTTTCCTTCGCTTCCGTCATAGATGAAATACCCTAACGGTTCCTGACTGTGTCTTGTGGTAAAAAGATAGCGCATAGGCATCTTCTTTTCCCGGATGTTTTCTTCCAGCTCTTTGAGCGTCAGCCCTTCCGGGATGACGTCCGAGAGAAGATATTCTCTTAACATGCCGTCCGGACTCAAAGCCGCAATATCAAAGTAATCAACATGTTCCAGGGTGAGACCATTGGCCGGAGCATTACGTCTGGCAATGGTTTTGGATCTGGCCTGCAGGATGGTTTCAATATCCGCCGGTTCTATTCTATGCCTGCCTGCTTCAATGAGCTGGGCCGTCATCATTCTGACCATATAGCGTAAGAAACCTTTGCCGGTAAAGGCAATGGCAATCTGATCGCCCTGAATATCAAAGTCGATGGACTCAATTGTTCTGACCTGATCCGGGTATTCCTTCAAAGAAGAAGAATTCAATGAAGTAAAATCATGCGTACCGATCAGATACTTTGAAGCTTCAATCATCCTGTCCGTATCTAATGGAATCGGACACTGGTAGGCAGTGTCTTTGGTAAAGACATCATAGGGACCGGTATTGATCCGATATACATATGTTTTCTTTCTGACACAGTAGCGGGCATGAAAGCGGCGGGATACCCGTTCCACCTTCATGATATGAATATCCTTGGGCAGATAGCCGTTGATAGCTCCCATCCACTTTCTTTCACTCATATCCCGTTCCGTATCAAACTGGAACACCTGTGCTCTCGCATTGACACCGGCATCCGTACGGCCGGAAGCGATGATATTGTTATGTTCCTGCGTGATGGAGCGGATCACAGCTTCAATCTTTTCCTGCACGGAAATACCCAGCTTCTGTGACTGCCAGCCGTCATAGTCTCTTCCTACATAAGAGACCGTACATTTATAGCGTATCATGCGAAGCAGGAAAGATAGATCATCAGCACAAGTACAGCTGAACTGCCGGCAATCAGAACCCAGTCGCCGGCCTTCATCTTCAGTACTTTATAGCGGGTGCGCGGCTCACCCGGCATATAGCCTCTGGCTTCCATGGCATTGGCCAGATCTTCCGCCCGCTGGAATGCGCTGACAAATAACGGAACAATCAGAGAAAGAATCGCCATGATCTTTTCCTTCAGCGTGCCTTCCTTCATATCCACACCGCGGCTTTCCTGGGCTTTCATGATCCGCTGGGTTTCATCAATCAGATCCGGAATGAATCTGAGCGCAATCGATATCAGCATGGCAATTTCATGGGAAGGACAGTGGAACACCTCAAACGGCTTGAGCAGATCCTCAATGCCAAGGGTCATATCCAATGGCTTGGTCGTAGCCGTCAGACAGGTTGTGATCATGACCATCAGTAACAGCCGTACCGCAATATAAGCTGTCTGATTGACTGCTTCACTGTACAGGCCCCATCTGCCGATGCCAAACAGCTTCACACCGTCATGAATGGCAAAGCTGTTGACAATCAACAGGATAATCATCATGAACAGCATGGGCTTCATGGATTTCCAGACGTATTTGAACGAAAGCTTTGCGGTCAGAATCACCCCTGTGACCACACAGAAGATAATGGCATAGCCCATCCATCCGGCCGGAAAGAAGATCGCCACCAGCATGATGATGAGGGCCATGATTTTGGCTCTTGGATCCAGCTTGTGAATCGGTGAATCCAGTGCAATATATCTGCCAAGTGTAATATTACCCATGATGCTTCACCTGCTTTGCGATGGCATCCGCCAGCTTCTCTGCCGTATCCATGCTTTCATCTACCGTAAAACCGGCTTTACGGAACTCATCTCTTGCCTTTACCACAGCCGGAGGCAGAATGCCTAAAGCTTCACAGGAAGAACTGTCCCTGAAGAACTCCTTTACCGTCTGATGGGTCAGACATTTGCCATCCGCAATGACTACAACTTCATCACAATAGCCGTATACCTGTTCCATGTCATGAGTGACAATCAGTACCGTTCTGCCGCTTTTATTAATGCGGGAAAACAGGCGCATCATGTCCCTGGTACCTAATGGATCAAGACCGGCGGTCGGCTCATCCAGCACCAGTACGCTGGGTTCCATCGCCAGAATACCGGCAATGGCAACTCTTCTTTTCTGACCGCCGGAAAGCTCCAGCGGGCTTCTTTCATAAAGACTTTCATCAAACCCGACCAGCTTCAGTGCTTCCCTGGCCTTCTTCTCCGCCTCTTCCTCACTGTTTCCGAAATTCTTCGGACCAAAGGCAGCATCCTTCAGAACCGTCTCTTCAAACAGCTGATATTCCGGAAACTGGAACACAAGACCGACATCCCCGCGCAGCGACTTCAGTCCCTTGGGCTTATCGCCAGCCTTAATCGTACGGTCTAGCACATAGACGGTACCGCCGGTCGGCAGTAATAATGCATTGAGATGCTGAACCATCGTACTTTTACCGGATCCAGTCTGACCGATAATCGCCGTCATCTTTCCTTCGGCAAACTCCAGATTCAGATCTTTTAGACCGGCAAATTCATTCGGCGTTCCTTCACCATAGATATGGCTTACATGTTCGAAGCGTATCGGCATACATCATTCACCAGCCCTTCTATGGTCAAAGCATCAGAGAATGGCAGTCCCTTTCTCTTCAATTCATCCGCCATCTTCCGGGCAAAAGGAATATCCAGCTGAATGGCAGCCAGTTCCTTTTCCCGGGCAAAGACCTGCTGCGGCGTACCGCGCATGACCGCCTGTCCTTTGCTCATGGCAATAACATAATCACTGGAGGCCACTTCATCAATATCATGGGTAATGGAAAGAATGGTCAGTCCGCTCTCTTCATGGATCTGATTGATCACCCGTTTGATTTCCGCTTTTCCCTGCGGGTCCAGCATGCTGGTAGCTTCATCAAAGATCAGGATTTCAGGCTTCATCGCCAGTACACCGGCAATAGCAACTCTCTGTTTCTGACCGCCGGAAAGCCGGATCGGTTCATGATCCAGATAATCCAGCATGCCAACTTTGCCGGCATATGTGTTGATGATGTCATCCATCTCACACTGCGGCACATTATGATTCTCCAGGCCAAAAGCAATATCATCCCGGACCGTGGAACCGATGAACTGATTGTCCGGATTCTGGAACACAACCCCTACCTTGGAACGGATGGCATTGAGGTTTTCCATGTTCAGTTCCAGTCCGTCAATGACAATCTTTCCCGATTCCTTTTCCAACAGGCCCGCTGTCAGCTTGGCAAGTGTGGACTTGCCGGAACCATTGTGGCCGATAATGGTTGTATACGTTCCTTTTTCGATCTGTACACTGACATCGCGTATGGTCGGTGTACCTTCCTGATAGCTGAAATTCAGATGTTCGATCTCTATGATTGACATATCTCTCCCTGTCAGCGGAGGAATAAAGCAAGGTCTTCCAGATCCGCAATGGTATGATAGCTTCCCTTGGCAGTCCGACCCGCATGATTCATGACAAAGCACTCCATGCCGGTGCCGGCTGCTGCTTCCGCTTCCTCCGGTTCACTTGTTACAAAAACGCAGTCTGTGTGGATCTGATCATTCACCCAGACATAGAATGCCGGGCTGCTCATATGCGCCTGCATCATATCAGCCGAAAAAATCTGATTGACATGCAGGCTGTTGCGCTTGAGATTGATGGCCGCATAATCCACCGGCGCATCCGTCAGGATACATACCGGCATTGTATTGTTGGCCAGAAACTGTACCGCACTGCGGTAGAGCGGTCCATACATCATCGCTGTCTGATACATCTGAAACAGCAGCTGATATGCACTGGAAGTTTCATTGCCGACCATCTCCGTCAGAAGATTGCGGGCAATCGCCTCATCACTCAGATAAGCTTCCTCACTGCGTTTGGTACGCATGGAAGAGCGCCACCTGTCTCTGGCTTCCTTCTCATCCTTCCAGCTTGCTGTTTCAGCCAGCTTCCGGTAAAAAGCAGTCAGGTCTTCATTCTCCTTCTTCAGAAGAACACCGCCGTATTTCAGTAATAACGTCTTCATACACACCTCACAACTTCAGCATTATAGCATGATTCCGTATCTGAACAGAGACACCTGCCCCCTGTAAGCCATTACATTTTTCTTTCATCGAATTCATTCCTGCACGTACTGTACATCATGCACAGAAAGCACCTTTCATGTATGAAAAAATTGAGCATTTCTACTCATTTCACAGCTGGCTCAATCCCGTCTCAGCAAGCTCTGTATTGATTCGGCCCATGACTTCTATGTAATATGCATCATCTGCCGCCGACAGCGTACTTTCATCAATCGCTTCCAGCTTGCTCACCATATCGCCGTACTGACGCATCAGATCCGTATATTCAGCCAGCACCTGTGCATCCGCGGCTGTTTCATTAAAACTCTTCATGAACGTACAGTATTTATCACATCACTGATCTGACTGATGTTCTGCGTAAATCCCTTATCTTTACAGGCATCCGTATATGCATGGAAATCATCCGAAGAGATTCTGCAGACATCCAGCATCATCCCAGTCATACTTCTGCCGCCTGATCGATGAGTCCGCATGATGCAGCATGAAATACGGTACGATCAGAAACCCCCCGGTCAATGTCAGAATGATCCGTATATTCTTCTTCAGAGGCAGAACTTCCTTCTGAATCAGAATACAGACAAGAAACAATGCAGGGCCAATCCATCCGATCACCATGGATACCGACGCATTCGCCATCATTGCCGCTGATGCCAGTATGAGCGGAAAAATACACCCGAAGATCAGACCGCCGATCTTATTCTTCTTTCCTGATATACTGTTTTCGTGTTTTCCTGCCTCATGGATCTGTTTCAGCATTTCATCGATATTACCGCACAAAAGCCCATACCACGGCCACAACCAGAGAAGGCAAGAGATTTGCCACACTGATCTTCCTGGGCCACAGCAGATTGATTCCCACACAGGCAATCAGAATATTACCTACATAGGAAAGATTGGCCATGGCCGCATCTTTCATTAACGGTGCAAAGAAAGATGCCAGTATGGTGATTGAGCCCTGCAATAAACCGACTGAAACAGCCGAGAAAACCGTACCGATCCCGGCCGAAGCGGCCATGGCTGTAATAATGACAAAGTCCAGCACCGCCTTGGTAAACAGAATCGTATGATTGCCATACATACCGTCTTCGATGGAACCGATCACCGCCATTGCCCCGATACATACTGTCAAAGACGCATTGACAAAAGCATCCACAAACCCGGAATCCTTTTCATGATGTGTCTTGCATTTCAGCCACATGCCAAAGCGTTCAAACTTTCCTTCCAGATCCAGCAGTTCTCCCACAACCGTGCCGATGAGCAGAGAAAAGATCATCATCATGGTCCCCTGTGTACTCAACAGACCGTTCTCTACTTCCAGCATCTTTGCCATGACTCCGCCGATCCCGGTAAAGATCGTCATCAGTCCGCAGGTATTCAGCAGTGCCTTCTGCATCTTCTCACTTAAAAACCGCCCGCATCCCATGCCGAGCAGCCCGCCCCCGATAATCGCCAGAACATTTACTGCTGTACCAAGACCTGCCATCTGTCCCTTCCCCCTGCATATACGTCTGACTATACTCCTGTTTTTCTCTGACACAATAGAAAAAAGAAGCTGAAAATCTTCCAGCTTCTTCTGTTTACAGACTGACCGTTATGCCTTCATACTGACCATCCAGGGCTCTGACCTGGTTGGCCACATTCAGCTCATCCGAAATGATCGTTCCATCTTCACAGAACTCTCTGACTTCAGCCTTGACCTTCAGATCATTCTTCTCACACTGATAGCCTGCCTCATCCATGACTTTGACAAACTTCAGGGCACTTTCTTCATCCTTGAAAGTCGCTTCATGTACAATCGTAATCAGCGGTTCACCCTGGAACTGTTCCTTATATTCCGGATCCCTGGCCAGAACAGACTGAATGAACGGTACATCCAGATACGGATACAGCTCAGCGATTTCCTTTACTTCCTGAGGAACCTCTTCCTCATCTTTTTTTTCCTCTGCCGTTTCTTCAGCCGGTGCTTCTGCCTCTTCTTCAGGCTCTTTTTCTTCCTTCCTGTCAGAGAAAGTTTCGATGGAGATATCATCCGCTTCATCCTCATCATCCAGCTTTACTTCTTCCACATGGACTTCATGAGGCTTCTCAGCCGGCTTTTCATCCTCCGGTTCATCCCTGATCTCGATGAAATGAATTTCATCGTCATCTTCGGACTTGTCTTCCTCTTCCTTTTCGTCGCGCTTCTTCAATTGTAATACGGCAAGTACTGCCGCGGCTGCCGCGGCGGCTGCCAGAGCACCCAATATACTTTTATGGAACATGACTTCAACCTCTCATCTTTCTGTCATTCTAACACGTTTTGCAGGGTGTGGACAGAGCATAAAACAGGCTGAAAATCACTGTCATATACAGTATTCTCAGCCTGTAAATATTTCTGTACTTACTTATGGTCTTCCAGATACTTCAGGATCTCCACCGCATTGGCAGCAGCACCCTTTCTGATCTGATCGCCGCAGCACCATAAGGTGATGCCGTTTTCATTGACCAG
The DNA here is from genome assembly GCA_022644565.1 of Solobacterium sp. Lineage (GTDB taxonomy): Bacteria > Bacillota_I > Bacilli_A > Erysipelotrichales > Erysipelotrichaceae > Bulleidia. The sequence goes on from JALCHG010000025.1 coordinate 6,902, forward strand.
ATCTCTTCTGATCCGGCCGACATAGACTTTATCCTGGTTGGATGTCATCAGCGGGGTCGGTACTTTCTGATCCATCAGCACATCCCCGTCAAACGCATCTATGGCCCGTTTCACCTCATCCAGATCCAGCTTCTTTTCCGTTACACATGTCACGGAGATGGAGTGGGAGCGGAACACCGGTACTCTGACACAGGTACAGGTGACTTTCAGATCAGGGTCATGCATGATCTTGCGGCCTTCATTGAGCATCTTCATCTCTTCGGTGGTATAGCCGTTATCCGTATAGGAACCGATCTCGGCAATACAGTTATAGGCAATCTGGGCCGGGAAATGCTTTACCTGCACTTCCTTTCCGGTACGGATCGCTTCCACCTGTTCACTGAGCTCTTCAATGCCGCCCATTCCGGCGCCGGAAACAGCCTGGTACGTTGAGGCATTAATCGCTGTAATACGGGAAAGATGATAGATCGGCGCCAAGGCCATGTAGGTAATGATGGTGGAGCAGTTGGGATTGGCAATGAGGCCATGATGATGCAGGGCATCTTCGCCATTGATCTCCGGCACAACTAACGGAACGCCTTCTTCAAGACGGAAAGCACTGGAATTATCAATATAGACCGCACCGCTCTTTTCAATGGCAGGTCTGAACTTCTGACTCAGCGCATTGGAAACTGCCCCAAGCACATAATCCAGTCCGTCAAAAGAATCTTCCTTCGCTTCCTGGACCATTAATACACCGTCTTTAAAGGGAATCTCTTTTCCCACCGAACGGGCCGAAGCCAGCAGTCTGATCTCTTCTGTTTCAATGCCCTGTTCCCCAAGACATTCCAGCATCTGTCTGCCGACCGCCCCGGTAGCACCTAAAATACCAACCTTTGTCATAGCCTTATCTCTTCCTCTCTTCCCTGATGAATTTGGCATAGATTGCCTGAATCGCCTTTTCATATTCCCGGTCAGCGACACCAACCACAATGGAAAGCTCATCCGATGACTGATTGATTGTACGGATGTTGATGTGGTTGCGGCCGAACTCACTCAGCAGAGCACCGGAAATACCGGGCTGGTTGCGCATCTCACGGCCGACAATGGCAATCTGGGAGATATGTTCTTCAATCCGGATATCATCCGGCGTACATCTTTCCTTGATGAGACCAATGACTTCATACAGCTGCTTCCTGATCTTGTCCGTCTCCACAATCACCGACATCGTATCCACCGTTGTCGGAGCGGATTCAATGGAAACACCGCAGTCCTCAAAGCACTGCAGCAGGTTTCTGAGATAGCCGACCATCGTTGAGCAGTGGGCTTTGGCAACGGTAATGACCGTGAAGTTCTTACGGCCGGCAATACCGGTAATGGCATGCGGCGGATCGTTCTTATCCTGCTCAGAGCAGTCTTCCATGATCATCGTACCGGGACTTTCAGGATCGTTAGTGTTGCGGATATTGATCGGGATGTTCTTCTGCCTGACCGGGAATACCGCATCATCATGAAGCACATTGGCACCCATATAGGACATTTCACGCAATTCCGCATAAGTAATGCGGGGAATGCCCAGGGGATGATCCACAATACGGGGATCCGCCACCATGAAGCCGGACACATCCGTCCAGTTTTCATATACATCCGCATTGACAATGTTGGCAATCACGGATCCGGTCACATCAGAACCGCCCCGGGACATGACCTTGATTGTGCCGTTAGGCATCGCCCCATAGAAACCGGGCACCAGAATCCGATCCGCCTGCCTGGCATATTCCCGCAGCTTCTGACCGGTGCGTTCCATATCGATTTCACCATCATATTTGAAGATAATGACATCTGCCGCATCCACAAACCTGGCCTGCAGATACTCAGCCAGCAGTCTTCCCGTCAGATACTCACCTCTGGAAACCAGATAATCCTCCGATTCCCCCTGGTCAATCAGCTCTCTGATATGATCAAACTCACGCTTCAGATCCACATGCAGGCCCAGGGCATCCTCAATCCTCTGATACTTATCCACAATCAGCTGGAACAGAGAATCATAGGAAACCCCGTACTTCACATGGGCTTCAATCAGATACAGAAGATCCGTCACCTTATGGTCTTCATGCGACTCCTTGCCGCAGGCACTGGTTACAATGAACTTGCGGGCCGGATCACTTTCTACGATATGTTTTACTTTGCGGAACTGATCCGCATTGGCAACAGAAGAGCCGCCGAACTTCGCCACCTTGATCATGCGTCAGCCTCAGCCGCAAATAACAGCGGATCATCCGTCTTTCTGACAATTTCATCCAGTCTGCTCAACGGTATTCTTCTGGTAATGAAGGCATGTTCATTGATTGGATGATCAATGACACTGGAGAAGAGATTGGTCTTATCCGTTCTGACATAGAAAGTGCCTTCATGCAGGGCATTATTGACAGGACGTGACGTCTTTTCATTGATCTCCGGGTCCTGATTCTTGACAATATCAATCACATTCTGCACCACCGCATGTGCCGTCGGCAGAGAACCTGCCCCCTGGCCATAGAACGCAGCCGCCCCAAGCGTCTCTGATCTGCTTTCAATAATATTGAAGTTCAGCGGTACCGCCGCAAACAGATCCTCATCCCGTACAAAAGAAGGAATGACAAAGGCACTGACCGATGTACCGAAATTCTCCGCCATGCCGATGAGCTTGACCGTGCGGCCGATCGAAGCCGCATACTGAAGATCAAAAGGCTTGATATTTCGGATGCCATAGGTGGAAATGGCATTGACATCCACCAGATCATCAAACGCCTTGACCACAGACAGCGCCACCTTGGAACGTACATCATAGCCATCGATATCATCCGAAGGATCACGCTCCGCATAGCCGAGCTTCTGTGCTTCCTTTAACATGACATCAAAATCACTGCCCTCTTCCTTCATTTTGGAAAGAATATAGTTTGTCGTACCGTTGAAAATACCTCTGAAGCTCTGGATATCATCCACTCTTCTGGTACGGTCCAGAGAAGCCATCCAGGGAATGCCGCCGCCGCAGGCCGCTTCATAATGAATGGTTACGCCGTGCTTTCTGGCTTCCTCAAACAGATCCTCACAATACGCCGCCAGCATCTTCTTATTGGAAGTCACCGCATACTTGCCATTGGCCAATGCTCTTTTCACAAACGTATGTGCCGGTTCCAGACCGCCCATGCATTCCACAACAATATCAATATCCGGATCATCCAGTATCTCATTGACATCCGTTGTACAGCGGGGATCATTCTTCTCCGCTTCACTCTTGACCAGTATCTTCTTGACACTGACCTCTTCTACTTCCCATGTCTTATTGGCATCAATAATCGCAGCGACACCGCTTCCTACAACGCCATGTCCAAGCAGTCCGATCTTCATCATACGTCCTCCGTTTGTCCCTGTTCTGGATACACTTGTTTTTAGCACGTGAACATAGTATCATTGTCCACAGTGAAAGACAAGGAGATAAATCTATGCAGTACTATATCAGTTCACGCAATAAAAACAATGCCGTAACCGGGCATGAAGCGATAATCAAAGGTCTCGCAGACGACGGCGGCCTTTATACCCCTCTGCATTTATCTTTTCATATCAACGCAGCGGATCTGCTGCATCTGTCCTATCAGGAAACCGCCCTTCTCATTCTCAAAGGCTTCTTCCCCGACTTCTCGGATGAAGATCTGAAAGAATGTGTCTATGGCGCTTACAATGAACGGTTTGACAATCCTGCCATCGTCCCATTAACGCGCATCTCTGATGCCCATCTGATGGAGCTTTACCATGGTCCGACAAGCGCCTTCAAGGATCTGGCCCTCACCATCCTGCCCCGGCTCATGTCAAAGTCCTATGCCATGGAAAACAGAAATGACACCATTGCCATCCTGACAGCAACAAGCGGCGACACCGGCAAAGCAGCCTTAAGCGGCTTTGCGGATGTACCGCATACCGCGGTTACAGTATTCTATCCGCATGTCGGCGTCTCCCCCATCCAGAAGAAACAGATGGAAACAGCCGAAGGAAACAATGTCTGTGTCATTGCCGTCAACGGCAATTTCGATGACTGCCAGCGCATGGTCAAGCAGGCAGTCACTTCCAAAGAAGTACTGGATGCCTGTGACGGTGTGGTTATCTCCTCTGCCAACTCTATTAATATCGGCCGTCTTGTCCCCCAGATCGTCTACTACTGCACAAGCTATGCAAAACTGGTCAATGACGGCGTCATTGCCTGCGGCAACCCCATCAACTTCGCCGTACCAACCGGCAACTTCGGTGATATTTTAGCCGGCTGGCTGGCTAAAAAAGCAGGCCTGCCGATTCATAAACTCATCTGTGCTTCCAACACAAACAACGTATTAACCAACTTCCTGCGTACCGGCACCTATTCCATTCACCGCGACTTCCATACCACCATGTCCCCTTCCATGGACATCCTGATCTCTTCCAACCTGGAACGTCTATTGTTCCTGGCTTCTGATTATGATGACATCAAAGTCAGAACATGGATGCAGGATCTGCAGACAGAAGGCTCCTATACCATTGATGACGACCTTCTTCATACCATCCAGAGCGACTTTGCCGGTGTATGGACCGATGAAGACACCTGCTCTTCCACCATTCATGATCTCTATGAAAAGGAAAAGGTCCTCATCGATCCCCATACTTCCATTGCTCTTTCCGGTCTGCGCCAGTACCGTAAAGAAACCGGCGACCCTACCCCGGCAGTAGTCTTATCCACCGCTTCTCCTTACAAATTCTGCCGTTCTGTCTACAGAAGTCTGACTGACATAGATGATCCGGATGATTTTGATGCCATGGACAAGCTCAATGCTTTAACAGGTGTCAAAGTGCCGAAGAACCTCGCTGATCTCAAAACCAAGCCGGTACGCTTCCATGAAACCATCGAAGTCAAAGACGGGCTTTCCCGCATCGCTTCACGCATCGAGGAAATCTCCCATGAGAACCATTAAAGTACCAGCCACATCCGCCAACCTCGGGCCCGGCTTTGACTGTCTCGGCCTTGCCCTTTCCCCAAGCGACACCTTCCTCATTGAACCTTCAGACAAAGATGTTCTCGACAATGTCGAAGATCGCTTCAATAACCGTGACAACCTCTTCCTGCAGGCCTATCGCAGAGGCTGTGAAGCCCTGCATATACAGGATCATATCCATGCCGTATTCCAGTGCGACATACCTGTCTCAAGAGGCCTGGGCTCTTCCGCCGCTCTGATTGTCGGGGGCCTGGCCGCTGCCAGTGTCCTGCATGACGCCGCCTTAAGCAAAGACGACATCTTTGAACTGGCTTCAGAAATGGAAGGCCACCCCGACAATGCGGCTCCGGCCGTCTATGGCGGCCTCAATGCCTGTATGAAAGAAAACGGCAGATACCATCGTGTTTCCCTGCCGCTTTCAGATATATTCCATTATACTGTCTTCATCCCGGATCATGAGGTTTCCACTGCCCAGGCACGTTCCATCCTGCCGGATGAATATCCCCGCGCAGCCGCGGCAGGGAACACGGCCCATGCCGTATTGCTGGTCCATGCCCTGGAAACAGGCAATATCCATCTCTTACATGAAGCCGCTCATGACATCATCCATGAGCCCTACCGTTCCCGTCTGATTCCCCGCTTTGATGAAGCCAGAGACTGTGCCTTATCCCATAACAGCGGTGCTTTCCTGATCTCAGGCTCCGGTTCAACGTGCCTGTTAATCAGCGATACGGATCTCTATCCTGCTTCCCGGAAAGAAATCCTTGCCTATACGGATCCATCCTGGGATGTTTTCTCCTGTACAATCAGCCGGGGTCTTGAAATCCTATGAGCAGCTTCCTGATTGTTTCCAAGGAAATCCTGCCCGACTACTACGATAAAGTCATCGAGGCAAGAAAACTGCTGGAAAGCCGTCAGTGTAAAACCGTCACGGAAGCAGTTGAACGCTGCGGTATCTCCCGCACCACTTTCTATAAATACAAAGACTACGTCTTTGCCTTCAATGAAAGTCCCAAAAACACCCGTAAGGCCGTTCTTTCCGTCCTGCTCAAAGACGAAAGCGGTGCCTTATCCTCCGTCCTCAACAGCATATCCGACCATGGCGTTTCCATCCTGACAATCTCTCAGGCAGTACCCGTCGCCGGCAATGCCAATGTCCTTCTATCATTAGATATATCCGGCATCGGTGAAGGTCTTGACAGCATGATCACAGATCTGCGCCGCCTCAAAGCCGTCAGACACGTTCATCTGGACGCCCTCGAATGAGACGTCTGATGCGTGTCTTTTTCTGTACTTAAAGAGATCATCACCAGCATCGCAAAAATACATGCAAACCCGATCAGATCTCCGATCTGAAACGGCGTATCCAGCATCAGTGCCGAAACAACCGCCGCCGTTACCGGCTCTGAGAACCCATACAGAATCCCTCTGCCCGGTCCGATCCGCTTGACCCCTTCCATATACATGGTAAAAGCAAGCACATTGCCGACCACAACCACAAAAGCAATGCCGAATAACCCCATCAAAGACGGCACATAATGGTATTCCCAGATCCGAAACACAAACGCAAACACAATGCCGCCCATCAGAAACGACCATCCCTGTAACAGAATCACCGGATACCTTGCCAAAAGCTTCCTTGGATAGCAGTTATAAATGGTGACACACACCGCACATAACACACCGGTAAACAAGGCAAACAGACTGATCCCCAGCGTACCTGTGCCATGGGTTGTAATCAGATAAATGCCAGCAAGTGCCAGAATCACCGCACCGATCTCCAGCCAGCCCGGCTTTCTCTTTTCCCGTACACATTCCACCGCCAGAATCATGATCGGAGACATATCCTGCAGAATTGTCGCTGCCCCGGCCGTACTGTACTGAATCGTTGTAAAGTAAAGAAACTGACAGAGACTGATCCCGGCCAGGCCATAGATCAATAACTGCTTCCTGTCTTCCATTTCAGCAAGCGGCTTTATTGTATAATTTCTGCCAAAGCGGATCATACAGTACACTAACAGAATCACACCCGCTAATCCTAAGCGGATCGGCACAAGCCACCGGCTGTCCATCCCTTCATGGGTAAACAGATACTGGCCCATCGATCCGCTTAAGCCCCAGCACATGCCGCCGCCAAGCGTCAGTAAAGCACCCTGTACATTCCCGTTCTTCTTCATGCATGACATGATATCACTCTCTTCCCCAATCCGCTATAATACGTTTATGAACGAAAGTACTGCTTATCTGATTATCCTGATCACGGCTTTATTGTGTCTGTTGATCGGACTGATCGAATACCGCTCCCATCGGACCGCACCCTATGGCTTTCCGATGCCCGATGCCGGCTTCAGAGTCAAAGATGTATCAGACTGGAACAGACATGTCGCCCGGCTGTGGCTTTATGCCGGATTGGGCCTGATGCTGGATCTATTGCTGTATAAACTGACCCATCTGCCCTTATTGACCGCCATCATTGTCATTTTGATATTCGTACTGGATATCATTCTGTATCTGAAGAAATATGTACCGGCATATCTTTATGTGCCGGATGATGAAGAACTGTGGAAGGATGTGAAAAAGAAATGAATATTGCTGTGATTACCGGTGCTTCCGCAGGACTTGGCATGAAGTTCTTTGAACATTTGAAAAACAATCCCGAATACGATGCCTTCTGGCTCATCGCCAGAAGAAAAGAACGCCTGGAAGCCCTGGCAAAAGAAACCAGTAAACCCGTCAAAGTACTGTCCCTTGATCTGACCAAGTCAGAATCCATTGATACCCTCGCCAGTGAACTGCAGAAAGAAAAACCAGTCATCAAACTGCTCATCAACTCAGCAGGCCTTGGCCGGATCGGACGCATCGATGAACAGACCCGGAAAGAAAGCGAAACAATGGTCGACCTCAACTGCCGTGCCATCGTCTCTGTTACCAATATCTGCCTTCCCTATATGATAAAAGGTTCAGGCATCCTCAATATCTCCTCCATCGCCGGCTTTCAGCCACTGCCCCACTTCGGCATCTATGCCGCATCCAAAGCCTTTGTCGAATCCTATTCCAAGACCCTGCACCATGAACTGCTCCTGAAACACATCCATGTCACCTGTGTCTGTCCCTACTGGATCAAAGACACCGAATTCATTGCCGGTGCCCAGCATGAACACAACAAAGGCTATAAACATATCATCCTGCCATCCCACTCCAATACCGTCGTATCCCTGTCCATGGCAGCTCTGAAAGTAAATGCCTGGGTATGTACCCCAGGCATCATCACCACCGTCCAGCGCATCTGTGCCTGGATAGTCCCTGACTGCATTGTTACGCCATTCATGGAACTGATCAGCAGAATCTGATCAGTTCTTTCGGTTCACCCCTACGCATGTAGGGAATACACTATAATATAAGCCTATTTTTCTGAAAAATGTAATTCTGTTAACGTTTTAGTATATTTATAAGTTTTATATAAAATCTCAATTTTTTCACAAGTGTCTTATTTATGACGATGAACCTCAGCTCAAAACTCACAGACTATTAAAAAAGACCAGTCCTTCGACTGATCTTATCTTCTGTGCTTCATGAACTCATGGGCATCTTTTGTACCGGCCAGACCGCCGATGCCTGTTTCTCTGATATCGCTTGGCATACTGGTACCGATGGCACGCATGGCATCAATGACCTGGTCAGGATCAATTCTTGATCTGATACCGGCAAGAGCCATATCAGCACTTGTTACAGCATTGACTGCACCGATGACATTACGCTTGACACACGGCACTTCGACTAGACCTCCTACCGGATCACAGGCTAAGCCTAAAAGGCCTTTCAAAGCCAAAGCTGCCGCATGACAGATGGTTTCGCTGTCACCTCCATCAAGATAGGCAAGGGCTCCGGCGGCCATGGCACTGGCCGAACCGATCTCAGCCTGACAGCCGCCTTCAGCGCCCGCAAGGCATGCCCGTCTTGCAATGACACCGCCGATGCCGGCAGCGGTATACAATGCTTCACAGAGTTCAATATCGTTGCTGCCATGAAACTCCTGATAGGTCAGAAGAACAGCCGGCAGTACACCGCAGGAACCGGCGGTCGGTGCCGCCACAATACGCTTCATGCATGCATTGTTGCTTGCCGTACGCAGGGCTTTATCCATGACGCTGGCAATAAAGTCGCCGGCAATCATTTCTTTATTCTCAATTCTTTTTTCCAGCAGGGCTGCTTCCCCGCCGATCAGACCCGAAGCACTCTTTCTTTGCGCATCATAGGAATTGACGGAAGAGCGCATCGCTTCCACCATCTGTTCCATCCTGGCCTGGGATTCATCCTCACTGATGCCTTCCTCATTGCAGTCTTCCAGCTTGACCGTACGCCAGAAGGGCATGGATAAACGTCTTGATACTTCCTGTATTCTCTTCAGACTGTCATACATGTTCTGTGTCCTCCAGTGATAAGTATGTAATCTTGATGAAGCCCGGGATCTTTCGCAATGTTTCAATGTCCTCCGGGGCAATTTCACTGTCTGTTTCAATGACGGTTACGGCATGGCCATGTCTTGCGTCTCGATCCAGCTGTACCGTAGCGATATTGATGCCCCTGCCTGCCAGCAGTTCCGTCACATGCGCCACCATGCCGGGACGGTCATCATTTTCAGCAATCAGTGCCGGATAATCTCCTGAAAACACACACTTCAGTCCATCAATCTCTCTGACCTGAATCTGACCGCCGCCAATGGAAGCAGCCACAATCTCAAGATCCTTCCCCTTCACGCCATGCAGATACATACGGACAGAATTGGGATGAGCATCCGGACCAAGATCACAGCTTTCAAACCGGTAATCCAGATTTCTTTCCCGGGCAATGTCAAATGCCTGCGGTATTCTCTCATCATCACAGTTCATATTCATGAGTCCTGCCAGCAGAGCACGGTCCGTACCATGTCCTCTGCCGGTAGCCTTGAAAGAACCATGCAGCTGGATGACAGCTGAGGAAATATCCTGGGCCATCAGCCTTCTGGCCAGCTGGCCGATCCTGACCGCACCTGCGGTATGGGAAGAACTTGGTCCAACCATTACCGGACCGATAATCTCAAACAGATTCATTTCTCATCCCTCATTTCTTCCTGAATCCAGTACATCAACATGCCTACAATCCTGTCCTGATCCTGCTGGGTCAATGGTACACCCAAGGGCACATGGTACCACTTATGCATACAGCCTCTGCAGCACATGGCACAGGCATGCATCGCCTTGAAGACCGGATGGCCTTTCATCGGCGTCTGTCTGCCATCATTCTTCGGATCGGCATCCGCCAGCCTTTCCTTTACAAAGTCACGGGCATGGCTTTCAATGACATCCATTCCCTTTTCTCTGACATATGCCTTATCCTGTTCATTCAGATGAAAGCTGGAACGGAATTTACTTCTTCTTAAATGTTCCAGCGCTTCTCTTTTTGTCGTCATCCCTGCACGCTTTCAAGCGCCAATAAAGCAGCACCGATCGCACCGCATAACTGGGCATACGGCGATACGCTCACCTTTGCCCCAAGCTTCTCCTCCAGGCACTTTCTGACCCCTTCATTGCGGGCCACTCCGCCGCTCATCATATAGCCTTCCTGTCCTTTGACTCTTGCCACAAGACCGGCCGTCTTACTGGCTACCGACTGATTCAGACCATGAATGATATCCGGTACTGCCGTATTTTCCGCTACTAATGAAACCACTTCACTTTCCGCAAACACCGTACACATACTGGAAATTTCCACATTCTTCTTCCACTTGAGACCAAGCCTGCTCATATCATCCAGACTGAGACCTAAAGCTCTTGCCTGCATTTCCAGAAACCTTCCGGTACCGGCTGCACACTTGTCATTCATGACAAAGTTCACAACCCTGCCGTCTTCATCAATGACAATAACCTTGGAATCCTGCCCGCCGATATCTATGACGGTTCTGGCTTTGGGATCAAGATAATGGGCGCCTCTGGCATGACATGTGATCTCCGTCACCGCTTTTCCGCCGATCCCGATCGATGATCTGCCATAGCCGGTCGTTACGGTCGCACTGAGATCCTCTTCTTTGATTCCCGCTTCCGCCAGAGCCGTATGCAGCGCCTGGGCCGCTCCATCCTTTACACCTGCTCCGGTCGGTACAATGGCCGTACCGAGGATCTTTCCCGTTCCATCCATGATACACGCATCCGTTGATGTCGAACCGGAATCCACCCCGGCGGTATACATCCTGCCGTCTGCTCTGATCTTTTTCACGCCTTCTGTCATCCGCAGTTCCTCCTGAAATGCCTCAAGCCTTGTCTTCAATTGTCCATTGGATTGCGGCGTTGTGTCTGTTTCTATTTTCAGTATGCGTCCTGCCTGCTTTTCTTCCATGTAGCCAAAGCCATAGTAATCACAGAACTTGATCGTATGATACACAGTGCCTTCCGGCTTTTTTTCAAACAGCGGGACAGGATGGTCATGATGCCACATGCGCATGCAGGGCAGCGGCTGATTCAGTAAAGCTGCCGCATACCAGCTATAGAAGTCTCCTTCCCCTGGATCATCCAGAAAGAATCTCTTTCCCGTACATGTTTCATCACTGATTTCATAACCGGCAAACGTTCTCTTCATTTCTTCTTTCAGTAAAGAACCGCCATGTGCTCCAGCCAGCCGGATATACTTTCCCTGCGGCTCTTCCGGCATGCCCATATGAGCCCGGTAGGCCTTAAGTGCTTTTGTTTTATCAAAAGTACGATGTGAATGCGCTTCATAAGCCTGTACAAAATCCTTCAGCTCTTCCCCAAACCAGGCAATTTCACTTTCCGTATTCTTATGCGGCAGAGACAGCAGATAGCAGAACTTTACGCCATCCATATGCTTCAGCACATCAAACATGCGCCTGGTCGCATCACAGCAGTCCGTCAGAACAATCTCTTCATAATGGTTCCGGTTTACTTCTTCAATGACTGCCTTGGCAAAAGAACAGAGATTGGGATGGGAACAGCTCTCCGCACAGGCAAAGGATACCGGATGGGGATCCAGTCTGACACATTCCTGATCAAACCCGGCCATGATCTCTTCCGGGGCATAGCGGCACGATGTACAGATCATTTTCTTCCCTCCAGCATTTCCACAAAAGCACCAAGACGCGTCGCCGTCTGTCCGCCGGAAGCGTTATGACGGTCCACCCCATCCCCATTGAGGATCAGCAGAGGAATGCCGCCTGCTTCCATCTTCTGCTTGAACAGTTCCGCACCGCCGCAGGTTTCCTTGCAGCCCCAGTGACAGAATAATACCGCTCCGTCACAATGCATGAGCCTGCCCATTTCAAGCGCCATATCAATCCGATCTTCCATCGGTCCGTTATACGGATTGTATACAACTCTCTCTGCCATATATTCATACGGATCTTCACTGGTACACATCCGCCAGTTGTCATAGCCGATTTCCGTACATACCACATGAACCTTCTCATTCTCATTGAGCAGATCCTTGGCTTCCTTCTGCCAGAATGGATTGGAATGCAGCCAGAGAATCCGGATTCCATGATCCGCCGGTGCTTTCTCATAGTCTTCCTTCAGACGCTTTGCAAAACTCAAAGCACCATCCGTTCCTAATGCCGTATGGCACATCAGTCCTTCATACAGTTCACTGGTCAGAGTATTAGGCAGATAGCGTTCCGCTCTGTATGTACTGATCTCATTGAACAGCTCCACCGTCTTTCTTGAATTGGCAATGGCTCTTTCAAACCTTGCCTCATCAAACTTCAGCCCAGTCCGGATAAACGCATCCCTCGCTTCTCTGATCTGTTCTGCCACATACTTCACCGCCGCCCTGTTTTTATGATACGGCACGTCAATATAGTACTGCGGGATACCATACGTTTCGCTTAGCGTGCGGAACGTCAGGTTATTGGCATCGCAGGCCAGCGATGTATTGACAATGGCTGCCGGCTTTGCCATAACGCCGCTTAAAGCGGCACCGGTCAGCACCTTATGATACGAACAGAACGTGGAAGAAACCCCATTCTCCTCCACCGCCTGAATCATGCCCTGTTCACTGCCCGCTCCGGCTGTAAAAGTAGAGAACATCTCCGCACAGATCGGGTAAAGATGAAAGGCATGAAGAAACTCTGAAGGTGTAAACAGCGAACACAGCACAGCCTGATCCATATGGGACATGCCGTCCACAAAAAAGGTATTGCAGAAATCAGCCAGATACTGTCTGCTCTCTGGCAGTTTGGGATCAGGGCGTCTATGCTGATACCACCCGAATCCCTTCCATGCGGCCATCAGCAGCTTCCTGCCCCGTACCGGATTTTTTTCACTCTGCTTATTTACAAAAGCACCAAATGTATCAATTCCACTCATGTCGATATTTTACAGCAACATGAACAGATGCGTTATATATTTCCTTCATTCACCATGAGATATGCATGTCCCCCACCAGCTTCTTCCTGTTATGTTTCTTCTCAGCTTCGTCTTATCCCATGACAATCACACCCTGCCCTGAAAGCCAGGCAAGAAACAGAATCCATACAATCAGAGCACAGGGCACCAGAAAACGGAATGAAGTATGCAGGGTCTTATGATGAAACACCTTCATGCCAAGAAATGCCCCCAGGGCACCGCCGATCCACGCTGACAGAATCAGCGTTCTTTCCCGTATTCTCCACTTATGGTGTTCAGCTTTGTATTTATCAATGCCATACAGCATAAAAGAAACAATATTCACAAGCAAAAGATATATGGCGATGACTTCACTCAGATTGAATGTCATGCGATCACTTCCTCTCATCCTCTGCCTGATTCATGATAGAATAATACAAAGGCAGAAAGAAGGAAAAGATGCTTTCAAAAGACTATCTGATCAATACATTATCTGCTTCACTGGTTGCTGAAGCAGAGGAGCTTCTCAAAGCAGAAGAGCCTGTCATCGATCTGTCCTTAAAGGACGATGACGGGATGAAGCTGCTGTCGGGCAAGGTAAAGGCAAAGAATGGAAAGTATGTGGAAGTCAATGTGTGGATCAATGAAGAAATGGGATTCATCTTTGATAAGGAATGTGAGTGCCGCTATTTCCATAATAATAACCAGTGTGCACATATCGCTGCTCTGATACTGTATTATGAACAGAATCAGAACAGCGATAAGCCAAGTGATGAAAGAGGCAGCGATGAGAGTATAAGGCAGCTGTTGAGCAGTCTGGAAGAGCCGATCCTGGATCCTTCCATCAGCGGATCTGTTTCACTGTATCCCTGTGTATCACAGAACGGTCAGGACGCCTTAGGCGTATCCTTCCGCATCGGCAGACATCACAACAAATCCTACATTCTGCAGGACATGTACGGCTTCATTCAGTGCCTGGATGCCCATGAAAACAAACGCTATGGTACAGACCTTGAATTCGTGCATGATCTGTCCGCTTTTGATGCGGCTTCCCGTCCGCTGGTCATCTTCTTACGCTCCCTTGTCAACAAAGAAGATACCTACCAGACCAGCGGTTCCATCTATGGCTGCTATGATGACCAGTTAAGACGCTATCTTTCCTTGAAAGGAAGATACCTTGACTCCTTCATGGATGCCGTCAGAGATCTGCCTCTTTACTATACAAACGATACCGACACCATTGTCTTTACAAGAGAAGAAGGTCTGCCCGAACTGGAAGCAGATCTGCATAAAGCAGGAACCGGATGGCTGCTGACCGCACCGGTCATCACCCTGTTCAAAGGCTCCCGCATGCTTTATATCTTTGATGAAGCCAATAAGAAATACTATGCCGCAAAGCGCACTTCAGAAAAGCTTGTCGCATTGCTGGATTATATGGAAAAAGCCCAGGCCCGTCCCCAGTACATCAGTGAAGAGGACCTGCCTTCCTTTGCCCATGATCTTTATCCGGTATTGACCAGAAACGTCCTGCTGCATAATGAAGACGGTTTTGATCCATATGCCTATCTGCCCATGAAACCAAGCTATGAAATCTACCTGGACAGACGGGAAGCAGATGATTCCGTCACCTGCGGCCTGTATGCCGACTATGGCAATGGTACACCGTATAACATTTCCCTTCTTTCCGATATCCATCCGGAGGGCCGCCGTGATGTCAGTGATGAAAGAGCCATGCATAATTTCACAGCCAAATGGTTCAACTCCACCGATCCGGTTACCAAGAACTTCATTCTCTCTGATGATGAAGACCGGCTGTTTGAACTGGTGTCAGAAGGCATCGGCGCCATGCAGAAGAAAGCAGCCGTCTATATCACCGACAACATGCGCAAAGTCTCCATGCGCCGCATGCCTTCTGTTTCCGTCGGTGTCTCCGTAGCCGATAACGGGCTGCTGGAACTGGACATGCAGGCAGATACCATGTCCATGGACGAAGTAGCGGAAATCCTCTCCCGCTATGACCGGCGCAAACGCTACTACCGCCTCAAGAACGGTGAATTCATCGACCTTGAACACTCCGATACGTTTAAAAACCTGGCCGATCTTTCCGAATCCCTTCAGCTCAAAGAAGGCGATATTGCCAAAGGCAAAGCCGAAGTACCGGCCTACCGTGCCCTGTATCTGGAAGAGATGGAAAAAGAAGCTTCCCTGGATCTTGACCGGGATGAAAAATTCAGAAATCTCATTTCCAATCTCAGGAACACGGATATTGATGTTTATGAAGTACCGAAAGAACTTGACGGCATCATGCGTGACTACCAGAAGGAAGGATTCCGCTGGCTGTCCGCTCTGTACGACAATGGCTTCGGTGCGCTACTGGCCGATGAAATGGGCTTAGGCAAGACCCTGCAGGTATTATCCTTTCTCAAAGCCCATCCCCATGAAGGCCGTACCGTCATTGCCTGTCCTGCTTCCCTGGTCTACAACTGGTTCCAGGAAATCCATAAATTCACGCCTGATCTCAAATCCCGTATGATCCAAGGCCCGGCCGACATCCGCCAGGAAGACATCCGCCGCAGTGATGAGAATGAAATTCTGATTACTTCCTACGATCTGCTCAAGCGTGATATCGAAGTCTATCAGACCATTCCCTTCACCTTTGAGATTATCGATGAAGCCCAGTACATCAAGAATGCCGGTACCCAGGCCTCCAGAGCCGTCAAAGCCCTGAAAGCAAAGTTCCGCATCGCCCTGACCGGCACACCGATTGAAAACAGGCTCAGTGAACTGTGGTCCATCTTTGATTTCATCATGCCCGGTTTCTTCCGTTCCTACCGCAGCTTCAGAGAAACATATGAACTGCCGATTGTCCGTGAAAAAGACATCTTCACTGAAACAAGGCTGGAGCGCATGATCCGCCCCTTTGTTCTGCGCCGGCGCAAGAAGGATGTGCTCAAGGAACTGCCCGACAAGCTGGAGAAAGTATATTATGCCAATGCGATCGGCGAGCAGCGTGATCTCTATGACGCCCATACCGCCCGCATCAAAGCTTCTCTCTCCGCCAAGACAAACGAACAGTTCAGACACGATCGGATCGAAATCCTGGCCGAGCTGACCCGTCTGCGCCAGCTTTGCTGCGATCCCCGCCTGCTCTATTCCAACTACCAGGGGGAAAGTGCCAAGGAAGACATGTGCATCGATCTGATCCGCACTTCCGTTGAAGCGGGCCATAAGGTTCTTCTCTTCTCCCAGTTCACCTCCATGCTGGATCTGTTGACAAAGCGGCTGGATGAAGAAGGCATCGGCTGGTATCTGCTCAAAGGTTCAACGCCAAAAGCGGAAAGAGCACGTCTTGTTGAAGCATTCCAGCATGATTCCGTCCCGGTGTTCTGTATTTCCCTCAAAGCAGGCGGCACCGGCCTCAACCTCACGGCTGCAGATGTTGTCATCCACTATGATCCATGGTGGAATACAGCTGTTGAGAATCAGGCCAGCGACAGAGCCCACCGCATCGGTCAGAAGAACGTTGTCACCGTATGCCGGCTCATCATGAAAAACACCATTGAAGAAAGAATCCTGGATCTGCAGTCTTCCAAAGCTGATCTTGCCGGAAGACTCATGAACGGAGAAGGCATTTCCTCTGCTGCTCTGACCCGTGATGATCTGCTTGAAATACTCGATTGACCCATGCCTGTTTCCACGTTACGGAAACAGGCATTTCTGTTATACTTCACACATGCAGAAAATCAGACTCATCGCAAGCGATCTGGACGGCACACTGCTTTTAAACGGCGCCCAGGATCTTAAACCTGAAGACTTTACATTGATCAGAGAACTCAAAGCCCGTAATATCCTCTTTCTGGCGGCCAGCGGCCGCGAATACTCAAATCTGCAGCGTCTTTTCGCACCGGTTAAAGATGACATTCTCTACCTCTGCCAGAACGGCTGTCTTACCGTCTACCACGATCACATCCTCTCTCGTGAAATAATGAAAGCAGAAGATGCCCACGCCCTCATCAGCGCAGGTGAAAACGCAAAGGACACGGAAGTGCTTGTCTCCGGCCTGCATACCTGCTATATCAGAAAAGGGAATCCTTCCTTTTATCATCATATGACTGACATTGTCCATAACCATGTCACTCCGGTAGATGACCTGCATGCAGTCTCAGAACCATACTCCAAAATCTCCCTCTTTGAGTCCGAAGGGATCAAAGACCTTGCCTTCTGGAAAGAAAAATTCTCTTCCTCCATCACCGTCCAGTTAGGCGGTACCAGATGGATTGACTGTGCACCTAAAGGTGTAAACAAAGCCACCGGCTTCCAGAATATCCTGGAACACCTCACCATTCCTTCTTCAGACACCATCATGTTCGGTGACAATGAAAACGATCGTGAAATCCTTCTGTCTGCCGGCACAGCCATCGCTGTCAAAACAGCTAACCCAGCCATCCTTCCCTGCTGTTCTTTGATCACGGATACCGTGGAAGACGCTCTGCATCTTATTCTTCAGGGAAAGACCGCCGGAAAAGAAATCAATTGAAGGCTGTGCCGGCAGATCAGAAAAAGAAAAAAACTTGTTTCCTGTTTCTGTTTATGCTATATATGTAGTGATACCAAAGCATATCACTATGGATTGAAAAAATCTGAGGAAAAGGGAGAGTGGTTGAGACTCTCCCTTTTCCGTTCAGCATTTCTGCTCTGCCAGCATTACCTTTTCCGTTTACGCTCAAGCCATTTCACAATGCGGTCAGTAATCACACCGGAAATAACATTCACGAAAATCGTGATGAAATACCAAAGCATTCCCTGGCACCTGATATATACGCGGTTCCAGTTCCATTTCCGCCGGTTCACGAAGAAGATGGTTCAAATTTCCTGTTGACGGCAGACAGTCATATCACTATAATCGTCAGCGAAAAGAAAAATGCTTTTAATTCGGTACAGAGAGACCGGCAAGGCAGAAGAAAGACAGCTGCGGCTGTCCATATGAAACTTCGTATATTTACTTCCCTGTCGACAGCCTGTACAGAGAAGTTTTTTCTTTGCGAAGGGGTATAAGAAAAATGAAAAACAGAAAAACTCAGCATCTCACGGCCCGCATGCTCGGTGCTCTCGCTCTAGGTTTACTGGCCGGCATCCTCATGATTCTGTTAAGAGAACATCTCAACGCATCCGGAAACACCTCTGTATGGAACACCATCAACAACATCTTCTTTGCGGATATCTCCGCCGAAGGAAATGAATCCGCCATCGGCCTGTTCTACATCATCGGCCAGGTATTCGTCAGAGCCCTGCAGGCAGTGATCGTTCCGATGGTATTTACTTCCATCGTTCTGGCCATGGTCAGAATCAAGGATGCGTCCAAACTCGGCCGCATCGCTTCCCGCACCATCGGCTACTTCTTCCTGACCACCGG
>JALCHG010000026.1:0-25525 GCA_022644565.1 Solobacterium sp.
TCATTGATTCTGCTGTATTGAAATAACCCGAATCAATACGAGATTCAGAGACTTCCATAGATACACTCTTCTTGTCAAGACATGCCGGTACTGCAGCTGTTCCGGTAGAAGGTCCGAATTCCTGAACCCAGAAATATATGCCTCCTACATCAACACAGGCAATACCGATTGCCTGATAATCACCAAGCATATTTCTTCTGTGGCCCTGTCCTTCATAACCCACGCTTTCCTCTTTCCACATATCGAAAGTAGCGGAAACAGAAGATAAGCCGGCAGCGATATTTTCGCCATAGGACATACCGCCATTCTTGCTCAGGCAGCTGAAGCATGGTGTTCCATTCGGTCTTGTATGAGAGAAACTTGCGGCTATTTCTGCTGCTCTCTGCATGGCAATTTCTTCCAGCCCATAGTCAAAGGCCAGACTGCTCTTCACAATGTTTTCTGTTTTTGTCGTATTCCCTGCATTCCAATACCAGGCATTGCCACTCGTACGGAAGTCGTTGACAAAGGCGAGCATGTCTCTGGCCTTATCCTGATGATACTGAACATTCTCAAGATACGCTGAATAATAGCCTGAACTGGATGAGCTGCTCTCGGTGCTGGAAGAACTGACATCTTCCGCCTGGACAGGAACGGTACTGAAAGCTAAGACAGCTGAAGCTGTCAGAGCGAGAAGCTTTCTCATTAACTTTCCCTTCATTATGTTTATTCTCCTTTTCCTTCATTGTTAACATAATGATATACCATTTTCTTCTCTTTCAAGGACAAATCAGAATCTTTTATATACGACGAAAACCCGGCGCATTTCTGCACCGGGTTCATAAGAGGCTTTAATTCTTTGCTGCGCCACTCAGCTTACGCAATTCAAATCCCTTATCCTTTGAGAAATTCGGACTGTAGTAAGGATCGCCATTAGTAAAGATATCAGGCCACTTGTTACGGAAAATCTCAGATTCTTTTTCCAGTCTGGCCTTCTTTTCAGGGGTGTCTTCATAGCCTCTGGAAATGGACTCATAGTGATGCCATAAAGAGAACGCATCGCAGACATTGTAGAGACCAAGCTGTCTCAGCTTCAGACAGAGATCTACATCATTGTAGGCAACCGCCAGATCTTCATCAAAGCCGTTTACCTTTTCAAACAGCTCTTTCTTTACCATCATACAGGCACCGGTAACGGCGCTGTAATTGGCACAGACCAACGGTCTCTGCATATAGCCCGGCTGCATTTTACCGATATGCTGGAACGCATTATTGGCAACGCCGCCAAGCCCGATGATCACACCGGCATGCTGAACGGTATCATCCTCATACAGCAGCTTGGCACCGGCCGCACCGGTATAAGGCAGCTGGCAGTGCCCGACAAGCTCGGTAATAGAATCCCTGGCAATCATCTCCGTATCGTTATTCAGGAACAGCAGATACTCGCCTTTGGCTTCTTTAACACCGAAGTTGTTGATGGCGGAGTAATTGAATGTCTTCCCCGGCCATGTCACTACATGCACATTGTCATGTGCTGCCTGAACTTCCTTGTAGTAGTCAAAGATCTCAGACGTTGTACTGTTGTTTTCCACTACAATGATTTCAATGTTCTTGTATTCGTTGACATTGAACAGAGAATCAATGCATCTCTTCAGGGTTTCCCTGCCATCCTTGTTAGGAATAATAACAGAGACAAGCGGATTGTCCTTGATCGTATAGTAGACATGGTAATAGCCATAGAAAGGTTTATACATCTTTACGGTCGCATCGTAACCGACCCGCTTGAGATGATCCTGAATGGCCCTTTCACCTGCTTCATAGCAGTACAGCTTGCTTTCCGGATCCGCTGCAGTGGAATTGGCATGCATGCGCCAGTGGTAGACAACCTTGGGCAGATGGTAGATCTTCTCCGGGGAAGACAGTTCAATGCAGCGCAGAATCATATCATAATCCTGTGAACCGTCATACTTTGTCCTAAAGCCGCCGACCTCTTTCATGATCTCAGCCTTTACCACAAACAGATGCGTGATGTAGTTATGTGAACATAACAGGTCCGGGGCATAATCTGTCTTGAAGTGCGGGAATTCAAAGTGCTTTGTCTTCATGGAGAATTTGTCTTCATCCGTATAGACGATTTCCGCATGATGTTCGTTAATCCCCTTTACGACTTCATACAGGGCATCCAGTTCCAGGAAGTCATCGTGATCGTATAAGGCAATGTAATCACCGGTTGCCATTTCCAGGGCTTTGTTTGTGTTGCCGGAAATTCCGTAGTTCTGATCCAGGTACATGACCTTGATCCGCGGATCCTTCTTGGCATAGACACCGACTGCCTTATGGGCAGGATGGGTTTCATCCGAACCATCCGCTATGCATAATTCCCAATTGCTGTAGGACTGGTTCACTACCGTACTGATCATCTCATCAAGATATTCAATCGGTGTATTGAAAACCGGAACAACAAGCGAAATCTTCGGCTCATAATCGAACTTGACCTGCTTCTGCTTCTCCAGCTCTTCTTCAGTGACTCTCTGTTCCTTGAACCATTTGTCATAATAAGCACTGGAATTCAGATAGAAGCTGGCTCTCTGTAAAGTACGGCTGAAACCGTACTTCTTCATATAGCGTATAGCAGAATGAATATTCTGCTTATCAAAGATACGTCCTAGCGTATTTCTCATCCGGTTGGCAAGATCATTGGCATGCAGAACTTTCTGCACATCAATCATTTCCTCACTGCTGTCTGTATAGGCAACAACTGTATACTTCTTATTTGCCTCACCGTTGAAGGAAATCTTGAAACCAACTGACTTCTCCTCATCCAGCATCAGATCATTGATGAAATCTCTTCTTTTGATCGCATCCTGGAAGAACTTGACATACTTGCCGTTCTCATCTTTGACCCGGAATGAAACCGGCTCATTATCCACACTGAAAGCAGAACCTGTTAATGTATACAGACCCATTTTGTCATTGAAATCTGCTTCATCCGCTGTGCACATGACACCCGTATGGGTTGCCTTGCGTACAATCTGCTTCTCCTTCAACTTTAATATTGTTTTAGTTGTTCCATGCAGCGAAGCAATCAGTTCAATGGATTTGACCGGATCCGGATAATGCCGGATGGACACAACAAATCCATTGTTCAGATTCTCTTCTGTACCTTCTCTTTCCACATAAGGCTTCTTGGCTTTCATCGCCTTTGTCTTACGCTCTGTTTCAAGCGCAATGAAAACATCCGGACGCGGACGCCAGGAACTTTCGAATTCCGTTCTCTTTCCATTCACCTTCAGAATCAGGCCTGGTACTTCTACGGTATCTGCCGTCAATGTCCATCCGATAATATTAATCAATGAGTTTCCCGGCAGAAGGTTGATTCTCACTTTATCAACTGCGTATCTGATATCCATTTTCTTTCTCCTCAGAACTGTTCAGCAAAGCCCTTTTCAAGCTTCTTGAATATAGCATAGCCGATCACGCAGATACCGATGGATATCAATGCAACAATACCCAGTGCTTTCATATCCGGCATCTGATGATACAGGAATACATCACGATAAGAATTCATGATGGTTGTCAGCGGATTCAGACGAACCGCCTCCACAAGCTTGGATTCAGAGCTGTAGTTGGCAATATCGTAAACGATAGGTGTGCCATAGAACAGCAGGTTGGAAAGGAAGTTGATGATATATTCAAGGTCCTGCAGATACGCATCCAGCGCACCGCCGATGAGACCAAGTCCAAGCACAAACAGACCTTCAATCACGGCAATGAGCGGCACCAGAATAATATGCCAGGAAATACCGACCTTCCAGATCAGGCAGAACACCAGAATGATGATACAGCTGATCAGGAAGTTGACGAATTCACTTAATAAAGTGGAAATCGGAAGCACAATGCGCGGGAAGTATACCTTCTTGATAATACCGGCATTTCCCTTAACACAGGATACACATCCGATCAGTACATTCTGGAAATAGGTCCATGGAATGATACCGGTAACCAGATAAACAATATAGTTCTGTGTCTGTACTCCCATCAGATGCGGGAATACGATTGCATATACGACAACCTGCAGCAGCGGGTTGATGAATGACCACAGTACACCTAAAGCAGAAGCTTTGTACTTGCCGCGGATATTCTTCTTGACGTTTGTCTTCAGAAGTTCTCGATAGTTATACAGATCCTTAAACATCAGTTCTCCTTCTTCTCCAGGTTATCCAGACCAAGTGTAATTTCCTTGTAGGCGATTTCTTTTCCATCCGGCATGACTTCGCTCAGGCGGAAATGCAGTTCATTCTTCTCATCTGCGTACTGACAGTACTTTGTCAGATCCACCGTAGCGGAGAAACCGATCTCATCCTCATTGACAAGGCCTCTGTAATCATCAAATACATTCAGTACATCCGGACGCGGATAGTAGCGTATATCGTCCAGTTCTGTATCACCGACATTGATATGGAAAGTTGCTTCTTCCATATCTGCCAGCTTCCATCCCTGTATCTTGACTTCCGGGCTTCTCATATCAATATGAGAGAAATCCTTCGGAGAATCCACAAATATGGTTCCTTTGGCTTCTTTCTTACCGGAAGCGATATCCTTCTTATGCTGTTCCTTATGGTCAATGGCCATCTGCTTGAGATATTCATCAATAACATAGGTCGGATCGCCATCGAGCCTGAATTCACCGTTGTAGATCCAGATTGCTCTGTTACACAGATCCTTGACCGCATCCAGACTGTGGGAGACGAAGACAATCGTCATATCGCTTTTCTTCAGTTCATGCAGCTTGGCAAAGCACTTATCCTGAAAGTGCTGATCACCAACCGCCAGAATTTCATCGATCAGAAGAATTTCAGCGTCTACATTAATGGCAACAGAGAAAGCCAGTCTCATATACATACCTGAAGAGTAGGTACGGATCGGCTCATCAATAAATTCACCTAGTTCTGAAAATTCAATAATCTGATCCAGACGTGCATCAATCTGCTTCTTTGTCAGACCAAAGATGGACGCATTGAAGTAAATGTTCTCACGTCCTGTAAAATCCGGATGGAAGCCTGCACCAAGTTCCAGCAAAGATGTCAGCTTGCCGTCAATGTCAATGGTTCCTTTATCTGGGTAGTAGATTTTTGTCATCAGCTTGAGCAGTGTTGACTTGCCGCAGCCGTTGGCACCTACAAGACCAACTGTATCCCCTTTTTTAATATCCAGGTTGATATTCTTCAATACCTGGAGTCTCTGTGCTTTTCCCCTGTGATGCAATACTACCAATGACTTCAGATCATGTGCCTTATCGTACTGGATCTTGAAGCTCTTGGACATATTTCTGATTTCTATCGCGTTTTCAGGATTCATACTCACCTCACAAAAATAATGCAGACGTTCCTCATTATAACCAAAACATATACCATAGGCAAACGCAGCGCCGCCGGCCTATCATCCATTTTATATGATTCAATCAGACTGAAACAGTCTTTCTTTCTAAATCTTATCCAGCCGGCTTTTTCGTTCCTGTCTGCCCCACAACTTTCACATATTTTTTTCGATTGCTTAATCTATAATAGGACGGTAAGGAGTTTGAAATGAACAGACATTTATCAACTATCCTGGCGGCTGCCGCACTAGTCAGTACCGTATCCGTACCGGCTGTTAAAGTGCGTGCCAGCAACGCATCAGGCGTTCAGTTATACAGGCTGTACAACCCGAACAGTGGTGAACACCTCTATACAGCTGACCAGGCCGAAGAGAGTCACCTTGCCGCTATCGGCTGGGTTGATGAAGCAGAAGCCTGGGAAACTCCTGAAAAAGGAGAACCTGTATATCGTCTTTACAATCCCTACGCCGGCGAACATCACTACACAAAAGATGTGAAGGAAAAAAACACGCTGGTCAGCCTTGGCTGGCAGAACGAAGGTGTGCTCTTCAACTCGGATGAAACAAAGAAAGGCCAGCCGGTCTACCGTGAATACAACCCGAACCAGGAAAAATGCAACCATAACTACACAACCAGCAAAGCAGAACATGACTATCTGATTTCCCTCGGCTGGGTAGACGAAGGCATTGCCTTCTATGCCGCCCCGGAGAAAACAGAATCTCAATTGAAGCTGGAAGAGGCGCAGGATCTGTTGATCTCGACAGCCAGAACAAAGATCGGCACACCTTACTCAACTGATACTGAGCTGCGATGCGGTCCCGATAATTTCGACTGTTCCGGTTTCATTGACTGGATCTTTGCTGAAACCGGTATAGATAAAACCATGCTGAAAAACAAAGACTGGACCGATACCATGAACACCTATCTTCTGAATCAGGTGGAAAATCCGACATCCAGTGTCACATGGGAAGTCAATTCACCGGATGAAGATGATGAGATACAGTGGCAGAAAGGTGACATCATCCTCTTTGCTTCCAGCGAAGAAGAACGTGATGCCGGTCAGTACTACCACGCCGCCTTAGTCACTGATATAGAAAGTCAAAAATACGGACTTCTTGGTATCATTGAAGCAACTGCTGACGGCATTCAGGAAGAGCCTGAGTACATCACATCCAAACGCTATCCGTATATCCGGATCTTCCGCATAACTGATCTTTAAGAGTAAATGAACCTTCTCATATCAGGGAAGGCTCATTTTTGCATATAGGAAAATTAAAAGTATTCGTTAATAAGGGCAAATAATATAAAACCAGGTGTCCTATTAAAACCACCTGGATTTCATTTTCCCTGACGGAATTACTGTGCACACTTTTCACACGGGGTCAGACCGCGCTTGGCTGCCGCTTCATCACTGATCGGATAAGAATTCTTTCCGCCGCACTGCGGATCAAGATGATACCTCTTTCCATAAGGTGTTGCGTATTTCTGTGTGCCTTTTGCCGGCTGTGCAGGTATCGTTCTGCTGGGAACGCTTCTCTGCGGGAGCGCTGCCTCACTCAGACCTTCATCATTATTGCAGCCATACCAGCAGATTCCTTCATCATTCCATCCTGCCGCAACCAGACTGTTCTTTTCATTCACATCAACAGAATAGTTATGGTTGTTCTTATAAGCATGTGAATTGTATTCCCGGTAGACCGGAACCGTATTCTTGTCATCACTGTACCAGCCGATGCCTTCATAAGACCATCCTCTTGATACAAGCAGATCTTTCTCAGCACTGTTTTTTGTATAGTGATGTTCACCACCGTTTTTATTGTACAGGCGGTAAACAGGTACAGAACTGCTGGTCGGCGCATACCAGCCGACACCTTCTGCATTCCATCCGGCAAGATACAGACTGTTTCTTTCATTGACATCGGATGTAAAGAAATGCTCTCCCGAATTCGGATTATACATGCGATACATAATTACTTCAGAACCTGCCGCATGTACCGGAACACAAAGTAGGCATACCATCATGATTGACAGAATCAATCCCGCAGCCGAAAATCTTCTCTTCATTTTCTTTCTCCCATTAAATAATCGTTTTAATCCATGGCACATGTTTCAAAAGCCATGTGACTGCCCAGGAAATACCAAGGGCAATAACTGCTATTAATAATAGTACAAAGAAACTTCCGGTTCCATACGGATTGATCAGAAGGGCTCTGTATACCGTATAAATGACAAGCACATGCATCAGATAGATGCCGAAGGAACATGCATCGATACTGTAAAGCACTTTGTTGAGCTTCGTATCTGCAGCAGCTTTCTCTTCCTGCGTCTTCATGAGGGCAAAGATGCCAACAGCCTGAAAGACAACCAGAATGAATGCATAGCTGCTGCTCATCTGTACCAGCATCTGATTGCTGTACTGAACACCGACATAAGTGACAGCCAATAAGCCGATTGAAGAACAGATCAGCATGGACAGCGCTGATTTTCTGCTGATGGCAATTTTATCATTGTGGACGGCATAACCCAGGAAAAAATACAGCGGATAAACTGTAGATACCGGGATATAGAAAGCAATGGTCTTATTCTGCAGGAAGAAACCGATCGTAGCCAATACAGAGTGAAACAGAAACAGAACAAGAATCGTATACTTCAGGATCTGATCATCTGCGTTTTTCACAATCGCCCGGAATACCGGCAGAAGCACATACAGACCAATGAGCATATACAGATACCACATATGCAGCCAGGAACCGCCGGTAAACAGATTGACAGCCCAGTTCACAAGCATCTTACCAAAACCCATTGTTCCGTCCAGTGCAAAATCAAACAGTGCAAAGATGAAGCTGAACAGTACTAACGCCCATAATGCCCGGCGGATATATCTGCCGTAAATGTCTTTCAGCGTGATCGCTTTTTCAGGATTGAGAAGAAGTGCTCCTGTCACCATGATAAAGCATGGCACTGCCCACAGCATGCAGTTTCTTACCATCATGCTCATGACAGATTCACTCTTTCCCGGGTTCCACTGCAGTACCGCACAGAAATACGTATGCAATAGAACGACACCAATACAGGCAATCGCCCTGAGACATGAGAAATAATAAACTCTGTTCTTCATGCTTAGTTCAGTACAAATCCATCAAGACAGCCGGTACTGCCGCCGCCGGACTGCTGCGAAGATGTATCCGGGGCAGTATAAGTCTGCGCCTGCTGTTGTTGCTGCTGGGCAGCCTGGGCCTGTTCGGCCGCGGCCTGGGCAGCTGCTGCCTGTTCTGCAGCAGCCTGATCTGCCGCTGCTTTTTCAGCTGCGGCTTTATCCGCGGCAGCTTTCTGCGCCGCATCATAATTGCTCTTTTCCGTATCGAAAGTAGATACCTGTTCCTTATCCTCTGTCTGATACTCAATGTAACAGAAGCCGCCATCCGTATCAGATGCCTTCTTGATGGTGACATCCTTGGCAGTGGACATCGGGAAGTCTTTCAGTTCTGCCGTTGTACCATCCGCAAAGGTCAGCTGTACATCTACCGTAAAGTTCAGATATGCACCTTTCAGAGATGAATCGCTGCCTGCTGAAGCAACTGCTGTGTCCATGGCATAGTAAAGATATCTTTCCTCATCAGCTTTATAGGTATCTTCCAGCATGTTTTCACCATAGCTGTCTTTACCATCTTCCTTTGTGGCAAAGCCGGTTATATCCCTGCCTGTATCATTGGCAATGGCAATTTCATATGTATCATTTTTCTTTTCACCGATCGATTTGAGATCCGGCAGAGAAGCTGCGGAAGCCATTGCCGGAGAAGTTGTGCGCGCTGCCGACAGAGATGCGGAAGCTCTTGAGCATCCGGTCAGTGTTATCAGGACACCCGCAGCCAGTACAATTCCTTTTATTTCATTTCTCATTCTTATTCTCCCATTGTTCCATACTTGTGATATGTCAGTGTTCCCCTCTGGCCATATGCAATGTTGAAGCCATTTCTGCCAACCTCAACCTGGAAATCAGGATCATAGACTCTGCCGTCAATCTCCACCCAGGAATGTGTGGACAGACCGCCTCTGACATTAACTGCACCATAGCACTGTATCGCATTATAGCCTAATGCCTTTGCCAGTTCACAGAACATGCCGGCCATGACAAAGCAGTTGCCGGTTCTCTGTGTATAGCCAAGATGGGCAAAGTAATGCGTACCGAGACTGTGGTCTACTGTTCTGTAAACCCACGGTACCATTGCATAGTTGAATGCGTTCTGCAGCGTTCTCGGCAGGCCGGCATTGAAAACAGCCTCAGCCTCCGGATACTTAGGGTGCAGCTTTTTCTTGATAGCATCGTACGTTGCCTGATCATAGGAAGCTTTACCGCTGCGTCCTTCATTCAGACCGCATTCCGCAAAGTGCTTCAGAGCACCAGCATCATTATGGGCATAGAGCTTATTAATATCACCATATGCATTCACATAGTAGTTGAAGTCATATACTGCGCTCATATCAATCTGTTTATAGATCGCTGCCGGATGTGTAATGGTCAGATCCGGGTCATTCACACCGTACCAGGCTGTACCTTCATACTGCCAGCCTGCTCTTACCAGTGCATCATTCTCATTTTTATTCACTGTAAAGTTATGAAGACCACTGTTCGGATTGTACTGACGGTACAGAACAACTTCCTTCTGGCTGTCTGAATACCATCCAACACCTTCATCATGCCATCCTTTACTGACCAGCACAGCTTTTTCACCACCGCTCATTGTGTAATGGTGTACACCGGAATTCGGATTGTACACACGATATACCGGTTCAGCATTGTTGCAGTTTTTAAGCGGAGCTGTCCAGCCGATCCCTTCATAGTCCCAGCCTGCTCTTAACAGAATGTCTCTCTCTACATAATTTTCAGTGTAGAAATGTTCGCCGCTGTTCGGATTATACATTCTGTAGACATCAGCTGTATTTGATGACGTATATGCTTCAATTGTATTTTCAGTTTTCTCCGGCTCTTCTGTTGTTTCTGCTGTACTTTCAGTGTTCTGATTGTCAGAAGAATCACCTTCATCCGCAAGAGTTTTCAGTATTGCTGTATCCACAGATCCTGCCACAAGCACTGCGGATAATATACTGCAAAATAATTTCCTTACCCTATTCCTCATTCGATGTAATCCCTTCCCTGAATTTACGGTGTATATGATAACACTAATGACTGCAAAATCAGCACTTTTCTGCACAGTACAGAAGGCAAAAAATGTTCGGACAGTACAGACTGTGTGTACAGAATATATGTTTCTGCTCAAAGAAAAGACTGCCAGCTGTTTTTCTTCGCTGACAGTCATTACAGTCTTTTATATCTCAGGCACCATACCAGCCGATTCCTTCATTCCCCCAGCCGATACCGACAAGATAATCTCTTTCTGCTTTGCTAGTTGTATAGAAGTGATTGTTGGCAAAGGCGTTGGGATTGTACACTCTGTAAAGCGGTGTACTCTTATTCGGATCGGAATACCAGCCAACCTTTTCATAAGTCCATCCCACTGCAGCAAGCATATCCCTTTCCTTGGCAGAAGTAGTGTAATGGTGTTCTCCGCCATTCTTATTATATAAACGGTACACCGGCACACTTTTATCCGTTGTGGCTGTCCAGCCAAGTCCTTCATACTGCCAGCCTTTCTCTACCAGATTATCTCTTTCCGCTTCGTCCGCCGTATAAAAATGTTCGCCATTATTTTTATTGTACAGACGATACATAGGATATGTCTTAACCTGTTCTTTACCCGGTCTCGCGTCTGACTTGAACCAGCAGTCCACATCCACATTGCCGGTAATGCCAAGCACACTGCCGGTGCTTGTATACTGCCAGAAATCATAGAGGCCTTTATATCCGGAATAAACAGAACTGCCATAAGTAGCGATCCACATCCAGTAATCCTGTGACAGACCGACACCATCTATGGCTGTACTGGCAAGATAGCCGCCGGTATAAATACCTGCCTCATGCCCTTTCGCCATGACTTCTTCACAGAATGCTCTGATTACCTTTGTGCGTTCTTCCACGGAAGCACCATTATTCAGCCGATAGTCTGCCGCATACTCATAATCCATGAAAACAGGCAGATCAATATCATAATCTTTAATCAGTTCACAGGTATAGTCCGCTTCTGCGATCGCTTCATCCACTGTAATTGCCTGTGAGAAGAAATAAACACCTACCGGCAGTCCTGCTGCCTGGGCATTTTTAATATTTGTCTGGTAGT
Organism: Solobacterium sp.; assembly: GCA_022644565.1. Taxonomy (GTDB): domain Bacteria; phylum Bacillota_I; class Bacilli_A; order Erysipelotrichales; family Erysipelotrichaceae; genus Bulleidia. Next base: position 11,593 of record JALCHG010000026.1, read on the forward strand.
AGGAATCAGCATACAGAGAACCTGTACCATAGCCTCTTCCGCCGACCCGGATGATGGCATATTCAACGCCATCCGTTGTTGTCTTTTTCCAGTCGATCTTCTTCTGGTGTTCAGAGACATCAATTCCATAAACACGCTCAGGATTTGTACCGCGGGCGGAATTGGTTTCTTCCGCACTTGCCTTCAGTGTGATGAAAGACAATAATCCTTTATTATCATCAGATTCATCCTCTGCCTGCATATCATCCTGGGAATCCATGGTGATTCCCATATATGTCTGGGTTTCATCCGGCATATTCTCAGATCGTTCAGCAGGATCAGAATCAGCAACTTCCTGTGCTTCTGCCTGTGCCTGTTCTATTACTTCACTTTCTGTCTGTTCAACCGGCACCGGATTCTCTACACCATCATCCGCACACACAGGCATATATCCAGCAGTCATGAATACTGCCATCAGAACAGCCACTGCTTTACGAAGTCTCATCTTTCCACCTCACTCACTTTTTATTATTAATACTATAATTTTCTGCTTTCAATGCGCAACTGTTCCGCAGACAGAAAAAGAACTGCCAGGAATCACAATTCATCCTGCAGTTCTATGAAAAACAGTTTATTCAGCTAATCCATACCAGGCGATGCCCTCATCATGCCAGCCGATACGGATCAGGTACTTATCTTCAGCAGCATTTGCTGTGTAATGATGGTTATTTGCCTTTTCGTTAGGATTGTATGCACGATAGACAGGTGTTCCTTTGGCTTCATCGCTGTACCAGCCGATGCCTTCATCCTTCCAGCCAAGTGAAACGAGAACTTCTTTTTCATGCGCATCTGCCGTGTAATGATGTTCACCGCCATTTGCGTTATATAGACGATAGACAGGTGTATCTGACTTTTCAGGAGATTTCCATCCCGTCCCTTCATCCTTCCAGCCAAGAGAAATCAGATGATCTCTTTCTGTCTTGGCTGAAGTAAAGAAGTGTTCCCCGCTGTTCGGGTTATAGACACGGTACATGGAAACAGCAGTCTTTTCAGCAGGTTCCGGAGATGCTGTTTCATCCGGTTTTTCAGCTGCTTTTGTGATGAGATTCCATGAAGAATCATTGCCGTGAGATACCTTATCGCTTGGTGTAACAGTCTTCATGTATTTAACATATTCACCGATCTGAGCAATCATCGGAGAACGATCCGAACCGAGATATTTATCAGCTGTCCATACTGCATTCTCTTCGCTGATGCCCGTATTCTTTGTAAAGTCATAGCCGCCGGACAGACGATAGTTATTCATGGCAACCCGTATTATCTCTGCAGAACCTTTAAGAGGTTTGCCATTATATAAAGCTTTAACAACACGGCTGCCCTCAGGCTTAGTCAGATCGAAGGTATAGTCAATGCCATAGAACGTATCCATACCATAAATGGATTCGCCCTTTGCAATACAGGGATTTCCGCTTTCATCGATCGCATATCTGTCCGCAACCGTACTCATCCATGTATAGATCTGATTACCGGTCATTTCAACACAGCAGGAAAGATTATTGCCGAATCTGTAGAGCATGGCAATAGTCATGGTATTGATGCTGTCTCCATCAGAGGGAACGTAGGATAGTTTTCCATCTGCTTCTTTCTGGAATACCGGTGAAGCAAACGCTACGGTTGCACCTGCAATTCTTTCACTTTCATAGGACTGCCATGTAGACCAGATCATGGCTTTGCCAACAAGGTTCATCAATGCTGTCTGCCGGGTGATCATATCATCGTTTGTCTTGCCTTCCGCTTCTGCTTTGACATCATTCCAGCCAGTACCGAAATTTCCAAATGGTTTTTTCGCCCACTCTACTGTTTTTTTGTATAGACCCTGAATGTTGGAATCGCTGTTGAGCGTATTATCAGATGTCACATTTTTCAATGCCAGAAGAGAAGGTGTTTCACTGACAGCATAATCCTTAACGCTTCCATCTTCATTGAAATTCACGCTGAACTTTGTCTTTGTCACAGCTGTACCGCCGCCATTGACCATCCATACATCTTTACCATCTGCATCTTTCTGTACTTCAGCATTGGCTGTATGATCATGGCCATAAATCAGCAGATCCATACCCCTGGATTTCTTTGTGCCGGAAACAGCCTGCGACTCAAGCATGAATTTATCGCTCTCTACACCATCATCTGTTCCCTTACCGGAATGTGCGCTGACAATGACAATGTCTGCCAGTTTTTTGTCTCTGATATAGGAAGTCCACTTGTTGATCTCCTTTTCCAGAAGTCCCTGCGGGTTGTCCAGACTGGAGAACTGCAGATTGGCATAATGATCCGCCTGGTCCCATGTGGCATTAGCCGCATTGCCTAGACCGATCACCGCTACACTGACTTTGTTTTCATGTTTACCGTCTTTTGCTGTACCGAACTTGAATTCTTTAATAGTATAAGGTTGGTAATAGGGATCACCGGCTCTGGCAGCTGTGCCGTCGAACTTTTTGCCGTCTGTTTTCAGTACCAGATTGGCATCCAGCACCGGAATTCCTGCATTTTCAAGATACCTAGCCTGGGTATCACGCTGTTCTATTGTGTAGTTGAATTCATGATTGCCCATAACAGACGCGTCATAACCGATTTCTCTCAGACAGGTAATCATCTGATTTTCCTTTTCAGGACAATTTGACATCTGATACTGTGTAATCAGTGTTCCCTGATACAGGTCGCCATTGTCAATCAATAAAGTCTTGTCACTGCCGATCGCTGCCCGCTCTTCTTTGACAATAGTGGAAACACGTTCCATTGAATTACTGTCCTCACGCTGCGTCGCAACATCTGTTGTTGTCCCACGCCCATGCATGTCTGTTGTAGACATGACTTCAAACGTATAGTCTGATGCGGTCCCGGCTGTTTCTTCCGCCTGCACGGCAGCCGGCATCACAGCTGCCGTCATGACAGCCGCCAGAGCCGTGCTCATTATTTTCTTTGTGAATTTCATATCACGCTTTTTCTCCTCCTGAAACTGTCACATATTACTCATCCAAAGTGATAAATGTGTCAGTTTCTTTCTTTTTCACGCTGTAGATATTATCTGACATGTCATGAGCAGCAGGATACCCATTATTAAAAGATCATAAAAACACACTAGTAAAAATGATATATTTTTGGATACCCGCTGTCTTCCTGCAGGCATACTGAATTCAGGCATAGATATATTAGCAGAGTTTGTAAGCGATTTCTATATATCACTCAAATATTATTAACTGTGCCTCCTGATTCAGCCGATTAAATCGTTTCCAAAATGCCTTATGGCATCAAAAAAAGATATTTCGTCACATTCCGATACGAAATATATATTTGTACTCGTCAGAAGTATGCTGAATATCAGCCAGATATTTCTATCACACGCGACTTATAAAACAGAACATCTGTCACTCCATCCCGTTGTATGAGAGCTTCCATTCAGCCCTGATGAATCAGTAACCCCAATACAATCGAAGGCAGAGAAACCAGAATGGCATTGCGGACCAGCTTATGAACTGTACGCTTTCTTTCCTTCTCACTTGTTTCTCTGACCTGGGGAATTCTCAGCAGAGTCAGCACCAGACAGGCAGACATATAAATGAAATATGAATTTACCACAAACAGATACAATGCCCCGGAAAGCATTCTCCACTTCTGGTTGGCAATAGAATAGCCGCATGTACATAACGGCGGCATCAGAGCTGTAGCAATCGCCACACCCGGAATGATGTTGTTGGCTTTATCTTTTCTTGTCTGTCCGATAATACCGGCAATGCCGCCGGCACTGGCAATGATGACATCATAGAACGAAGGATTGGTTCTGTTTAACAGTTCTGCCGTTACACCCTTTTCCGGGGATAGCAGGAAGTATATGGCTGATGTCAGCACACTGCAGATAATCTGAAAGAGAAAACCGGTCAGATGTCTTCTGACCACAAAATAATCCGCTGTAACCGTACCATAGCCGATGGCAAGAATACTTCCCATCAACGGTGATATCAACATGGCACCGATAATCACAGCCGTACTGTTTGTATTCAGACCAACCGAGGCAATCAATATCGCACATACCATGACACACATATTGGTACCGGACACCCTGCCTCCGTCAAGCAGTCTCTGTTTGATCTCCTCATGACTGGCACTGTCCGCCGAAATAGAAAACATATAATGCCATAAAGCCTTCCATTCCTGGTGACGCTTCTCATGTTTCCCATTGCCTCTGATTTCATCCCGCTTGTTTCTGTACCTGTGATGGATATCGAATATACTGGTAAAGAACAGCTTCATACTGCTGCCATGTTTCTTTTCACTCATACTGTGCCTCTTATTTTAATATGCGGACATTCTACCACTGTCGCCATCTGAAAGTGCATGCATGTTATACCAGCGCTGCGGATTTTCAAAAAAAAAGATCGTGAACACATGCATTCACAATCTTTCATTCGTTTCAGTCTTCATCCGGCACTTTCTCACGCCAGATCTTTGCTCCGATGGCATTGAGCTTATCATCAATATGATCATAGCCTCTGTCAATATGATAGATATTCTCAATGGTTGTCACACCCTCTGCCATCAGTCCGGCAATCACCATGGCAGCCCCGCATCTTAAATCCGTGGCAGATACCGTTGTTCCATATAACGGTGTCGGTCCATGAATCTCTGCACAGGCAGGCGACAGATCAATGTAGGCACCCATCTTCTGCAGCTCATTGCAGTGCTTGAACCGTTCCACATAGATGGTTTCTTCTACTCTTGACACGCCTTCCGCCTGGGTCATCAGTACGGTCAGAGGCTGCTGCAGGTCTGTGGCAAAGCCGGGATACGGCTTTGTGGTGATTTCAATCGGCTTGAGATGTTCTGACTTTTCAATGGTAACAGAATCCACCTGTACATCCATCTTTACTCCCATCTCATCCAGCTTCATCAGTAAAGCTTCCAGATGCTGAGGGATGATATTGTTTATTTTCATCTTCCTTGCCATAGCTGCCGCAATGACAATGTATGTACCTGCTTCAATGCGATCCGGAATGATCTCATGGAAACAGCCGTTCAATGACTTCACGCCGTCAATCTTGATGACATTGGTACCGGCCCCTCTGATATGCGCACCCATCTTATTTAATAAAGTAGCCACATCAATGATTTCCGGTTCCTTGGCCGCATTTTCAATGACCGTTCTGCCTTCGGCATATACTGCTGCCATCATGATATTGATGGTTGCCCCTACGGACGCAATATCCAGGAAGATCTTATCCCCGACCAGTCTGTCCGCCGTAATGTCATAACATCCTCTTTCATACTTCACCGTCGCACCTAAAGCTTCAAACCCCTTCAGATGCAGATCAATCGGACGGGGACCCAGATAGCATCCGCCCGGCATTCTCATTCTGACATGATGATATCTGCCAAGCAGTGCGCCCATCAGATAATAGGAAGCACGAAGCTTGGTCACAACATCATCCACCAGATCCACATTCTTCATATGGGTCGGGTCAATGATCAGATGATCCGGACTTGGCTGTTCCACATCCACATTCAGAATACGCAGTATTTCCGAAAGATGCCTGACATCCGCAATCTGCGGTACACCGACAATCGTCACCGGTCCATTGGCCAGCACCGCCGCCGGAATCAGCGCAACGGTCGCATTCTTACTGCCGGAAATCGTCACTTCTCCTTCCAGCTCATGTCCGCCCTCTATTCTGATAACTTCTGGCATTTCAATTCCTCTCCAAACGTTCTCCGTTTTATACTGTTCTGTTTAACCTGTTCTTAACGAACCGCGTTAACATTATAGCCATTCACTTCCCATCCGTAAACGATATAAGCCTGTACAGAAAAGGAATCTGAAACAGATACCTAGATCAGATGGTAGTGACACAGGGCCTTGGCAATGCCGTCTTCATGCGGTGAATCAGTCACATATTCGGCGATTTCCCTGAGCTGTTTTACCCCGTTAGACATGGCTACACCATGTCTGACGGTCCTGATCATCTCATAATCATTCAGTGAATCACCAAAGGCATATGTCTTTTCCATGTCCCCATGATAATGCGTCACAACCATCAGGACGCCGGTGCCTTTATTGACATCCACCGGAGACAGTTCCGCACCATCCAGGAAATTCGGATTCATGGATGCCGTACCGGCATATTCCGCTCTTCCTTTCAGCCAGTTCATGAATGTGCTTTTGGCTGAGTCTTTGTAATAATGAATATCAATCTTATAGATGGGTTCTTCATGATAGAGGTTCATCGGACGCAGACCCTTACTCAGATAATCATCCTCCAGATATCCTTTCATCTTTCCATTTGTCATCTCATCCTCAAAGTCATGATAGAAATGCGGACTGGCATAGCCGCCTTCAAATCCCTGCAGGTTGTATGACACATGACACTGTTCCGCCTTGCGCATCAGTTCCTGTAACAGCTTTGGATCAAATGTTCTGCTTAAAACGACTTTTCCATTCAATTCAAATCCCGCTCCGCTGGCGAAGATGAAACCATTAGGTGTAAAGCCGAAATCCTCATTGAGAATAAAGCGCGGCCTGCCGCTTGCAATAAAGGCCAGGCACCCATTGCCCTGGGCTTTGCGTATGGCATCCGATGCACTCTTCGGTACGCCATTTGTCCTGAAATCCTTCAATGTTCCATCAATATCAAAAAACAAGAAATTGTTCTGCATATCTTCTCCTGTATCAATATGGCAACTGTTATTGTCAGAAAAATGAATCATTTCCTCTTTTCTGCCTTTTCTTCTTATATATAATACAGGTATGGATGAAAAAGCAAAAAAGAGAGTGGAACTCTTCAAACTTTCCTGCGGCTTCTATCCGTATGAAAAAGAAGAATACACCCGGATCCGCTACAGCGATGATGCGGATCCCTATGTGGTAAAGTTCCTCAAAGAAGACATTGACTATGTTGAAACAACCCTGGCTGCTCTGTGCAAGGCAGGAGGAAAGCGGGTAGAGAATATCATCGTATCCCTGTACATGGATAAACTGACCCAGGAAGAGACGGCAGCTAAACTCCATCTGACCAGAAGACAGGTACAGTACGAACTGGAACTTGCCTTCAAGGAAGTATTTGTCCCGGAACCGGTACCGGTAGATCACAGCAACGAACTGTTATAGCCAAAATAAAAGCTGCGGAATCATCCGCAGCTTTTACCAGTTTACTGATTACTGATTACTCAGCCTTGTTATCAGAGCCGTAAGCCTTGATCAGCTCTTCAGCCTTGGCAATAACAGCTTCTGTGCCCGGCTTTAAGAGCTTACGAGGATCGTAGCCCTTGCCTTCCAGGTCCTTGCCGGCTTCGATGTACTTACGTGTTGCATCAGCGAAGACCAGCTGCAGTTCAGTGTTGATGTTAACCTTGGAAACACCAAGTGTAACAGCCTTATGAACCTGATCAAACGGAATACCGGAACCGCCATGGAGAACCAGCGGCTTGCCGTCAACAGCCTTGTTGATTTCGTCCAGTCTTTCGAAGTTCAGACCAGCCCAGTTAGCCGGATACTTGCCATGGATATTGCCGATACCAGCAGCGAGGAAATCAACGCCCAGATCAGCAACTCTCTTGCACTCTGCCGGATCAGCCAGTTCACCGGAAGAAGTAACACCATCTTCTGTACCGCCGATGCCGCCGACTTCGCACTCAACGGAAATGCCCTTGCTGTGCGCTAAAGCAATAATTTCCTTGGACTTTTCAATGTTCTCTTCGATGTCATACTTGGAACCATCGAACATAACAGAAGTGAAACCGACCTCGATGCACTTCTTGGCACCTTCATATGTGCCATGATCCAGATGCAGAGCAACCGGAACTGTAATGCCCATGGAGTCATGCAGATCTCTGACCAAGTCAGCGACAACCTTGAAACCGCCCATGTACTTGCCAGCACCCTCAGAGCACTGAATAATAACCGGAGACTTCATCTCCTGTGCAGCTGTCAGGATGCACTTTGTCCATTCCAGATTGTTCGTATTGAACGCAGGAATAGCATAATGACCAGCATGTGCCTTGTCGATCATTTCTTTTGCAGAAACCATTACCATATTATCTATATCCTCCTAGTTTTTGCGCTTCTATTTTAATCTCTTTCGTCTGAGTTGAAAAGCATTTGCGCCTGTATTTATTGCCGGCATAAAAAAAACGATGCTTTTTGTGCATCGTTTCTTTCTCAATAGCGGTTATCTTCGTTATCGTCGTCAGTGATATCAAGGCTGTTGTCAATATCATCCTTGCTTTCATCACTGTCATCATCGAGGGAAAGGTCATCCGTGTTGACATGCACTTCATCATACTTTCTTCTGTGCCGCAGGTCCCACTTATTCCCTTCCAGTGACGCAAACCTGCTGTCCAGCATCAGATCACTGTAGAACTGGCTCTTCTTCCTTCTCTGTCTGTCTTCCGGAATATCCAGTGTCTTGCATACATTCTGCCACAGCTTGACAAACTCAACTTCCTTCTTGCGCTTGGCCAGATAATCATAGGCAACATCTGTCATTGTTTCCTTAGCAGTCATACTTCCCTCCTGGTACACTCATTTGTTCGAGCATGATACATTCGTACCCTTATAATGTCAATACAATATCCGCATTAAATCGCATTGAATTCCCATTCCAGTCTGACATGGGTCATCAGCTGGTTTTCACTGGTAATTTCGTATTCTACCTGCCACCGGCCGTCTTCTTTGTTTTTCCGGCACAGTGAGGCTCCCATTTCCATTTCGCCATAGGGAGAATAGACATAGCATTGACCGGCCGCATGTTCCGGCAGGATGATCTTTGATCCATACCTTCCCTTGCGGTCAATAATAACCGTGTCATCATGAAACGTGATTTTCTGGTGGGTTCTGCCATCAGCTTCCATATACAGCAGCCTGCCGTCATTGAGCAGTCCATCTGTATCTACGATAATTTCTTCTTTTTTTTCGAGAAAGTCGATGCGTCTGAGGCGGATATGTACTTTCATACCTGCATATGATAGCGGGTTAAATCTGCTTGTCAACAGAAAAAGTACATACAGAATTTTCTCTCTGTATGTACTTTCCTTCATAATGCGGGAATGAAAATTTTCTTTTCATCCCGGTCCGGACCGTGGATGAGACTGTAAACAATATTGCTGGCATTGGAAAGTTCTCTGATACTGCCATCTTCCATCAGTACAAAGATGGATCCTGCTTCCCCATTGTATGGTACATAAGGCCGCTGGCCCACTTCATCCTTCATCAGATAATACTTCGGATCATAGCCTTTTTCCTTCAGCACCTTGCTTAATCTTCTGACTTCCCTGGGACTGTAATCGGTAAACTTGAACAGCCTTCTGTCCAGCAGTCGGCTGGACAGATCCCTTAAGATCGGATCATTGCACTGTTCCAGCATTTCAAACCCGTAATTGCATGCATTTTCATCCAGCCGGAAATACTCCTCCAGGCTCAGCTTCTTTCCTTCTCTTAATGCTTTAAACTGCGGCAGCACATATTCTTCTTCCAGCATGCCGCTGTCCTTCAGCCGCTGAAACAGCGCTCTTAAGATCGCTTCATACGCCCTTGCCGTAGGATGATAATATACCTGCCAGTACATATGGTATCTGGCCATGATATAGTTTTCCACCGCATACACCCCGCTGGCCTTGATCATCAGCTGATCATTCTCTACTCTTAATGTTCTCAGGATTCTTTCCAGATCAAACGTGCCATACGTTGTGCCGGTAAAATACGCATCTCTTAAAAGATAATCCATGCGGTCCGCATCCAGCTGGGAAGAGATCATCTGCGACAGCAGCGGATTGGCACTTTTATGGCGGATTACATCCGCCACATTCTTTGCCATGCCATGGTAGCCGTTTTCCAGGATGGCACGTATTTCCGGATCATGTTCAATGACCCGGCAGGTCACACTTTCATGAGAGGTATGGGAAATACTTTCAAACGCATGGGAATACGGACCATGGCCTGAATCATGCAGTAAGGCCGCGGCCATGACCGTCATCTTCTCTTTCTCATTCAATGCATGATCAATATCCGGCACTTCATAACACATGCGCCGGGCAATTTCATACACCCCCAGGGAATGGGAAAAACGGGTATGTTCCGCGCAATGGTATACCACATACGCCCCGCCGAGCTGTCTGATTCTTCTTAAGCGCTGCACCCATCTGCTGTTGATCAGATCCCAGATCAATTGATCCTGTACATGCACATAGCCATGAACCGGATCCCGCATGACCTTGACTTCACTTGTCTTGGCGAACATCCTGATCCTCTTTCAGAAGCACTGCCGCCTGGGCCAGTACGCCCTCTTCATGCCCGACAAAGCCCATGCCTTCACCCCGGGTTGCCTTTACTGACACATTATCAAGGGAAGTATGCAGGGCATCCGCAATGTTCTGACGCATCTGCTGTATATATGGTGCCATCTTGGGCTTTTCAATCAGTACCAGCGCATCCACATTGCCGATATGATAGCCCTTCTCTTTCATCATCTGATACACCTGTTCCAGAATGATAAGAGAGGAAACACCCTCCCACTTTGAGTCCGTATCTGGGAAATGATGGCCGAGATCTCCTAACGCCAGTGCGCCCAGAATCGCTTCGGCTACCGCATGGATCAAAGCATCCGCATCTGAATGTCCCAGCAGTCCCTTGCTGTGGGGAATTTCCACCCCGCCTAAGATCAGCTTTCTGCCTTCCACCAGACGATGAATATCACTGCTTGTACCAATCCGCATCAATGATCATCTCCATTTCATTCATTTTTCTTATATTATTAAAGCATGGAACTGCCGGATTATGTATTAAAACTCCTGAAACAGCTGAATGAACACGGCTATGAAGCGTATGTGGTAGGCGGGGCAGTCCGCTCGTACCTGCTGCATCTGCCGATTCATGACTATGATCTGACCACAAATGCCATGCCGCTGGAGATCAAGGAAGTCTTTCATGACTTCCATACCATTGATACCGGGATCCAGCATGGTACGGTTACGGTCATCATCGACCATCATCCGATTGAAATCACAACCTACCGGAAAGACTCCGGCTACCAGGACCACCGTCATCCCGACCATGTGGAATTCACCAGTGCCCTCGAAGAAGACTGCAAGCGCCGTGACTTTACGATCAATGCCCTGTGCTATCATCCTGCTGCCGGCATTATCGATTTTTTCCATGGCCTGGATGACATCCGCAATAAGATCATCCGCTGCATCGGCGACCCGGAAAAACGCTTCAATGAGGATGCCCTGCGCATCTTAAGAGCCATCCGCTTCTCCGCCCGTCTTTCCTTTTCCATTGAACCCCATACAAGAGAAGTGCTTTTTGCCATGAAAGATACATTATCCTATGTATCCGCAGAACGCATCACCCAGGAATTCACCGGCACCCTGCAGTCGCGCGGCATCTCCATGGTCATGGAAGATGAAAGAGAAGTACTGGAAGTGTTCTTTCCAGAACTTAAACGCATCAAAGACAATGACTACCATCATCTGATCCAGCTGCTGGATGAAGAAGCTTCCGGCAAAGCGGATATCCGCATGGCCATGGTCCTGTATTACATTCATTCTGTTCCTTTATCCAGACATGTATTGAAACGGATGAAATACCCCAATATCTTCCAGGATACGGTCATTGACCTTATCACCCATACCGATACCCCATGGGATGATGACATTTCCTTCCGTCTTCTATTACATGAACTGCATACGGATATTGATACCTACTTTGCCTTCCGCAAAGCCATGTCCCCCGCTCTTTCCTTAACCCGCAAGAAAAGACAGTATGCGGCTTTGACTAATGACAGTTACTGCTGGTCTTTGAAACAATTGCAGATATCAGGCAGAGATCTCATCTCTTTGAACATCAAAGGCAAAGATATCGGCAGAGTCATGAACCAATTGCTGGATGATGTCATGCATGAAAAGTACACAAACGAAAAAGAAATATTACTGCATAAGGCAGAGGAATACCGATAATTCCTCTGCCTTATGCCTATTCCCATTCTTTTGCCAGCATACCCGATGTGTCAGATACACATTGGACAATCTGACTAGTCAGCTCTGACCTCTTTCTTTTATTCTCACTATAATAACAGCTGAAAAGATAAGGAGGCAGAAGCTATGCCGTCAGCGTATACGCATCTTGTCTTTGCGGAAGAAACAAGAAAAATACTTCATGACATTGAAATACCATCCCTTCCCATGTACTGGATCGGTGCCCAGGGACCGGACGTATTCTTCTTTTCCCATATGGGCGTCATGCCCGGAACACTCCATAAATACGGCAATCTCATGCACAGTGAAAAAGTACCGGAAACATTTTCCTTCCTGTGCTCTCACTGCATGGAGGATGATGAACTGCGAAGCTATCTCTATGGCTTCATGACCCATTATGGGCTTGACTGCAGAGCCCATGAACTGATTGTCAGTGCCGCTAAGCTGGAACACGAAAAAACCGGCTATCCACAAGGGCCGATCCATGTCCGCATGGAAAGTGAGATCGATGCCTGGACCCTGAACCGCAGCGGCCGCAGCAGTATGACCGGCATCTTCTCTGCCATGGTATTGACACCAGAGCAGAAGGAAAAGCTGGCAGCTCTGTTTTCCTTATTATTTATAGAGGTTTATCAGCTGGATGTACCGGTGAATAAGATTGCCGGGGCATTGACGGAAATGCACCTGTGGGCAAAAGTCACCCGTCCCCATCCGGTAGGTGAAAAAAGTATGATCGGCGGAGAATTCTTCATCGCATCTCCTAAAAGCACCTATCGTCTGATCCGTCAGAACACCACCGACTGGCCGATCCTCAACAATGACCATAAAGCCTATCCCTGCTGGTATGATCCGGAAAAGACCATCTCCAGCTCATTAAGTGAACTGTATGGCCAGGGTAAAGCCATCGCCATAGATATGATCCAGAACCATCATATGGATATCCGCTACACCTTCATGGGCAGACCTCTTCACAAAGACCAGGCCGCTCAGCAGCCCCATGACAAACCGGCAGAATCCATCTTCATTACCTTATGAAAAACTGCAGATTTCTGCAGTTTTTTCTTTCGGGGAATGAAAGCTCCTTCTGCATATATATACGGTGAAGGAGGAGGTTATGAAGAAAGAATTCAAAGAACTGACCATCACAGATGACTTCATGTTCACTGCCGTATTTGGCAATCCCAAGAACATCGCAATGATCAGACGTTTCATTGAGGTGATTCTCGGTCGTGAAATTGAAGAAATCCGCCACAGTACAAGACAGGCGTTTGCCCAGAGTGATGTCAATGCCAAAGCTGTACGCTTTGATGTGCTGCTCAAGGGGACTGGCATATGGATTGATCTTGAGATGCAGAATTACAGATACGGTGCAATTGAAATGCGTGCCCGCTATTATCATTCTCTGATGGATGTATCCATGCTGGCATCGGGAGATGACTATAGAAAACTTGGTGAATCCATTGTCATTTTCATCTGCACATTTGATCCATTCCACAAAGGAGACGCAAAGTATGTTGATGCGGGAATGATCAGATCTAGTAGAAATGCATTCAACTCGGGGAACAAACAAACTACAATATATTTGAACACAACAGCGAAAGAAGATTCCAAACTTGGTAATCTGCTTTCATACTTTGAGAATGAAGAACCTGTCGACAGCCTGACAGAAGAAATTCATGCCCAGGTAGAGGAAATCAGAGAAGATCCGGAGGTTAGAAGAGCATATATGACATTACAGGAAAAGATCGATATCGCATCCGAAGAAGGAAGACGGGAAGGAATTGCATTGGGTGAAAACAAAGAAAGGTTAAGAAGCCTTGATTCTGTTTACACTTCCTTAAGGAAGAAAGGCATGAGTCCCAGTGATGTGCAGTCTGTTCTGCGTGAAGCCTTCAGAGCAACGGATGAAGAAATAGATATCCTGATGAAGGGCGGA
>JALCHG010000027.1:0-24818 GCA_022644565.1 Solobacterium sp.
GTAATTTTGTCATCTGCAACAATACCACTCATCAGTCCTTTTAATGCCCGCATCGAAAGAGTTTCATCTGAGAACTTTCTGTTCTTTGATACCATTAAATTATCCAACTTGCCATACAGAGAAGTTAGAAGTTCCTTTGACAGTTCTCCCTTATGTAAAGTAGCACTGATTATAATCAATTCTTCAAAATACCCGTTTTTCATTAAATCAAGCTGATGATCCAAAAACCATTTGCCTAATTTTTCTTTCTCATCTTTGCCGATCTCATCCTGTTTTAAAACATCTTTAATTATATCTTTCAGAGAATTAATAGCATTAACAAGAATCTCTCTATGAGCACCATCATTAACATATTTAACTTCCGAGAAGTCATAAATCTTATGATCTCTCAGTTTCCATAGACCTTTCTTATCAATATCTTGATATATTATCATGCAAGCATAGACATCATCTAACGCATCATGATGATGATTTTCCTTATATCCAAGCATTGCTGATAAATCATCAACGCTGTATTTAGGAACATTGTATACTTCTTTAGCTTTTGTTAATGTATCCAGGTATTCAACATTAATCGGTTCCAAACCATATCTTCTTATAGATTTCCCAATCACACTTAAATCAAAACGAAGATTGTGTCCTACAATCAGGCAATTATGAAAATATTCCCTCAACTCAGGCCATATTTCAGGGAATGTCGGAGCTGATTCTGCATCTTCTGGTAAAATACCTGTCATTTTGATATTTCTTTGATCAAATTCCTCTTCTGGATTCACAAGAACAGATTTATGAAATGCCTCTTCTCCATTTACAAGACAAATTATACCTATCTGAGAAATACTATCATTTCTCGCATTCGGTGTTTCAAGATCAAGAAACAGCAAACGATTATCGCCAATTGTATGCATTATCGAATCCTTCCTAAATATTTATCACCATTATAATGCGTTAACCGCAATGATGTCACTCTATATGTCAGTTTATATTGCCAAAATTATATGCTCGGTTTTCTTTGAAATCCGCATTATTTCTTTCTTTTCTGCCACTTTTCTATGATGTCAATAGTTTTCGATAATGTCCCATAAAAGATTAAAGATGAGCGGGAGAATTTCCCGCTTTATTGGTTAATAGATTCGTGCATTCTGAATCATCATGCATACTGGCCATATTGATGCGCCCTCTGCTGCTGCCGCCTGAAGCTGGCTGCTTTCCAGGGATGCGTCATAGGTGGTATGTATTTCTTCCTTGGCTTAGTCTTCACGATCTTCTGATCGAAATCTTTAGAGACCTTATGATTGCGCTCTATAGGGGACAGAAGATAGATTTTATCATCCACCGTTACATACATGGTGTTATCAAATGCGATGATTACAAGGCACTCTGTGTGATTCTTAAAGCATACCAACTGACCATCTTCGTTTACAGCCTGGTAGAGCTGGTTCTTGTAGGAGACAGCAGATCCACTGTCAAACTTTCTCAGTGCGCAGACAGCCAGTGTTCTGTTGATGACATCCGCTGCAGGTGATTCCTCCATGACAGACTCAAATCTGGTGTAATCCAATGCAAAGCGTCTGTTGAAGTCAGGTATGAAGACATTGATCAGGTACTCGTTGGCATCCTCCATCGTTGTGATTTTTTCCTTACGCAGCTCACTGACCAGTCTGTCCTGGAAGGTCTGGTTGGCTCTTTCAATCTGCCCTTTATACTGGGAAACGCTTGATGTCTCAATGGAAGTGCCAAGTATCTTACAGGCATATCCAAACTGTGTCAGGACATCACGCTCCTCCGTTTTTGTCTTATGAGTTTCGTAATAGAAAACGGTGCGGTTATTTGTTAAAAACTTTGCAGGAATGCCGTATTTTTCAAGAATCTGCTTGAATACGCAATAGTATCCGGCCAGTGTTTCTTCCTTCTGGAAATAAGCTCCTACGATAGTTCCCGTCGCGTTATCAATGGCAAGGTGAAGCGTGGCTTTGGTGTCTCCAAACCATCTGTGGATGGAGCCATCCATCTGAATCTCTTCACCGAAATATTTGGCTCTTGGCTTGCGGGGATGAGCATCTTCCAAGTCAACTTCATGTGAAATGGCGATCTTCAGATCCTCGTCGCAAATGGAAGGCTTATTTGCCAGAATTCTGGCTTTGGCACGTCTTTTCTTTGTGGCCTTGTGTTCCTTTGGTGGATAAAATCCTTCAGATGTGAGGAGAGAATAAACAGTCTTATAGGAAACAGCAATGTTTTCAACCTCATTCAGCTTTTCTGTGAAGTGCTTGAAGTTAAAGCCTTGATAATCATTCCTATACAAAGCTATAATCTGCTTGGCTAATTCTTGTGGAAGGGAATTAGCAGGGCGCCGGTTTCTGTTCCCATGAACAAAGCCGGCTTTTCCTTTTGCTTTGTACACATTGATCAAACGATTGACCTGCCGGATGCTCAGACCCAGCTTCAAAGCGGCATGTCTCTTATTCCCATGGTGATCAACAAGTTCCTTAATGGTCTCATACTTCATCTGTTCATTCATGCGTAGTTCTACCTTTCTCATTCAATCCTCCTGGCTGTTAAATGCGCATGGCAACAGCATCTCAGAAGGAAGCCAGTCTGGCAATAAACATTGTCAGTTTCAGGCTGTATTTAACTGAGACATTTTCCTTTCCCAACACTTGAGACATTATCATGGAATAAACACACACTTTCTTTTCTGCCACTTTTCTATGATTGCATTTTAACAATTGCTTTGTTATAATGCAGAAGCGTATCAGAGAAACGGAGGTTTTATTATGGCAAATATCAAGTCACAGAAAAAGCGCGCAATCACCAATCTGAAGAGACAGAACGCCAAGGCTGGTGAAAAGAGTGAACTCAAGACAGCAATCAAGGCTGTTAAGACAGCAGTTGCGAATAACGATAAGGAAGCAGCGGCTGCCGCATACAACCATGCGAACAAGCTTCTTGACAAGGCAATCGTCAACGGTATCAAGAAGAAGAATTACGTTGCCCGTCAGAAGTCCAGACTCGCCAAGGCTGTTAATAACATTGCGTAATAAATACAGAGAACTGTTCAGCAGTTCTTTTTTTACGTTTATACTGGTTATATGAAAACAGAAAAAATACAGATCTTAAAACCTGAGGAATATCATTACACGGGTAATGGCACATTCATCCCGACCCTCAAAACCTATCTGCACGATGATAGTGAAAAACGTCCTGCCATCATTGTCTGTCCCGGCGGTGCCTTCCGCTATACAACCCCGGCTGAAGCCCACCTGCCGGCCATGTACTTCTTCCATCATGACTTTCAGGCCTTTGTTCTGCAATACTCTGTCAATGTGCTGAACGACACGCCTCTATTGGATCAGCCCATGCATGATCTTGCCCGTGCCATCCGCTTCATCCGTAAAAACAGTGATTTTTTCCATATTGATCCTGATCAGGTCGTCATCCTCGGCTTCTCCGCAGCCGGCCATCTCTGTGCCAGCGTTTCCATTTACTATGAAAAGATCAGAGATACGGATCCTTCATACAATGCCATATCCGCAAGACCTGATCTTACCCTGTTAGGCTATCCGGTTATTACCATGAAGGAATTCACCCATCAGGGCACCAAAGAAGCGCTGCTTGGAAAGTCAGCTGATACCGATGCCGTTGAGAAGTACAGCCTGGAAGATCATGTTCATGAAGATATGGCCCCGGTCTTTCTGTTTCATACCGTCACTGATGAAGCCGTACCAGTTGAAAACAGTCTTCTTTTTGTAAAAGCTTTGAAAGCACATCATGTACCTTTTGCCCTGCATCTGTTCTCGCATGGCCAGCATGGTCTTTCCGCAGCCAATGAGGACTGGGCTCATGGACATTATCCCAATGACACATTTGATGCGCTGCTGTCAGTCAAAGAGATCCTCAAAAAGAAAGAACAAGGCCGCAAGGTACAGCAGGAAACAGCGTATCTTGACAGCATCATAAACAAAGACAGATCCCAGCGTACAGCAAATCATGAAGTCAGCGCATGGATGGATCTGGCCATGGAATTTGCAAAAGAACAATTAAGTCTCTGAAAGTCAAAGCCGCTGGAATTTCTTCCAGCGGCTTTACTTCTTCTATCCGATGCGGTAAACCCTTCCGTTCTTACGCTCAGCTGCGACAGGTTTCTCACCCGTACCATAGCCGACAATGACATTGTCGATCCCCGTCACCGTATCAGGATCGATACCGGCTTCAGAAAGAATCTCTCTTCCTTTCTCTGTTTTAAACTGTTCTTTTCCTCTATGAATCCAGCAGCTGCCAAGCCCCAGGGAAGCCGCTTCATCAAGCATATTGGTGATGGCACTGCTTCCATCATAAATACCGGTGGGATTATCTCTGTCTGCTAAGACACATAAAACAGCCGGTGCACCATAGAAGGCATCAAAGCCTTCTTTTCCCATGATCTGACCGTTGATCTTTCCCAATGTACGTACGGTCTTATCGTCCGTAATGACAAGAATTCTGACGGCCTGGCGGCCCATGCCGCTGGGCGCATACAAACCGGCTTCAACAATTTTTTCCAGCAGTTCTTCCGGTACCGGTTTTTCTTCATACCGGCGGATCGAACGTCTGTTTTTCAATTCTTCCAGAATATCGCTCATATAAAGATCTCCTTTGTATATTTCTGCAGGATCTGTATTTCTTTTTCCAGTTCAGCATCGTGACCGCGCAGCTTCAGCAGCTTCTGATCCTTGCCATACCGGGCAGTACAGTACTTCTGAAAGCTTTCCGTGTTTCTGATGCGGTTCACAGGCCCTAATAACAGGTCTTCTTCACTGTATGGTTCATGTTCAGCCGTATTCCAGCTGATGATCTCATACCAGTGTCCTGCTTCAAAGACACACGCTTCATCAAGGATCGTAAAGGCATGATCACTCAGCCATTTACGAAACTGCGGCACATTGTTATTGACTTCCGTAATCAATAGAGAAAGAGAAGAAAGCCGCTGTGCTGCTCTTTCATAGATGCCGATGGCTGTCTCACAGCCCATGCCGGCAAGTATGGCACATTGTGTATCAGATGGAACAGCTTCAAAGCCATCCGACCTGATCACACTGATCTGACGCGAAAGGCCGGCTTTTTCAATGTTTCTGGCTGCGCCTTCAAGCGGGGCGCTGCGCAGATCGCATGCATAGGCCTTCGGTACTTTTCCGTTTCTGACAAGCATAATGGGAAGAAAGGCATGATCCGTGCCGATGTCGGCCGTGATCATGCCTGCTCCTGCCATTGATGCGATTGCTTCCAATCGTCTGTTCATAGAATGATTACTCTTTGTCGAAGAAGTCCTTCAGACGCTTGGAACGGGTCGGATGCTTGAGCTTTCTTAAAGCCTTGGCTTCAATCTGACGGATCCGTTCACGGGTAACGTTGAATTCCTTGCCGACTTCTTCCAGGGTTCTGGTACGGCCGTCATACAGACCGAATCTCAGCCGCAGCACTTTCTCTTCTCTTTCCGTCAGGCCGGAAAGAACGTTGTTGATTTCGTCCATAAGCAGCTGGTTGTTGGCAAACTCATCCGGCGACATGGCATCCTTGTCCTCAATGAAATCACCAAGGTGGGAGTCATCCTCTTCACCGATAGGTGTTTCAAGAGAAACAGGCTCCAGGGCAATCTTCTGAATTTCTCTTACCTTTTCCGGAGAGATACCGTCCATTCTGGCACTGATCTCTTCCGCAGTAGGATCTCTGCCCAGCTCCTGTACAAGCTGTCTCTGAACTCTGGTCAGTTTATTGATGGTTTCAACCATGTGTACCGGAATACGGATCGTTCTTGCCTGGTCAGCAATGGCTCTTGTAATAGCCTGTCTGATCCACCATGTGGCATAGGTGGAGAACTTGAATCCCTTACGGTAATCGAACTTCTCTACGGCTTTGACAAGACCCATATTGCCTTCCTGAATCAGATCCAGGAACAGCATGCCTCTGCCGACATACTTCTTGGCAATGGAAACAACCAGTCTCAGGTTGGAGGAAATCAGAATATTCTTGGCTTCTTCATCCCCCTGCTCAATACGCTTGGCAATCTCCGGTTCATCCTCCGGCTTCAGCAGTGGAACACGGCCGATTTCCTTCAGATACATCTTGACCGGGTCATTGACCTGGGTGGATACGGAATCAGAGAGTTCTTCCGGTGCATACTTGCGCTTGAGCATTTCACCGACTTCATCTTCATCCTCATCCCCGTAATCATCGGTATTCTCATCATCCCCCTCATCTTCACTCAGCATGTCAGCTTCGACATCTTCGTCTTCCGACAGGGTGATATTGTTCTCGCTCATCCAGTCCCAGAGATCATCCATCTCATCATCTGACAGGGACAGCTTCTCAAGAGAAGCCATGACATCTTTCTGATAAAGAACCCCGTCTTCCTCATAGACAGCAAGATAATCCTGCTTGAGTTCATCGAGTGTTTTCAGTTCTTTACTGCGGCCTGTTCCCTTGTAGGAACTGATGCGGAGGCCGCCCTTTTTATTCTTGTCATCTGCTTTGCTCATTGTATAACCTCCTTAACTGTATCAGCGTATCCCGGTATTGCTGTACCAGGGCTTTTTTCTCTTCAGCATCACTGCTTGTATCAAGTCTGTGTTTCAGCTGCTTTGACTGTTCCGTATAGAACTGGATCTGGATCCGGCTGATGGCGCCTTTCATGGCATTGATATCCGGATCCATATTCCATGCCTCACTGGTATAGATCTCATTGATGCGCTTAGCAACCGCAGGATCCTCTGTTTCATGCAGCAGTTCATACGGTTCGGCAAGACCTGTTTTCGATATGGATGAAAGGATGAGATTGGCTAATGCATCATTGACAGGATCATTCATATAACCGAGTTCCTGCCGGTAGATTTCACCAGCCGAAGGGTCTTTCATCATGGTGATGAGCACCTGTCGCTCTGCTTCTTTCTCGCCATCCGGAATCATCCCGCTGCCATGCCGCTCCACCGGTTTTTTCTGCCAGCGTGACTGCCTTTCCCCTGTTTCAAGGGGCAGTCCGCATGTCTTTTCAACTAATTCACAGTAATAGCTGCGGTCCATATCATCCCTGAGATACCCGTACTGCTCTTTTGCCCGGGTCAGAAATTCCTTCTTTTCCAGATAGGAATCCAGATTCATCCGGTTTGCCATGTATCTGAGATAGAACTCAAACCAGCTCAGCGTATGACTGACCAGTTCCTGCAGTGCTTCCTTACCGCCGTCCCGGATGATTTCATCCGGATCTTTTCCGGTATCATTCAATACGACAGCCGTATCCACACCGGCATCTCTTGCCATTGTTACCGCCCGCCATGTCGCATTCTGACCGGCATCATCGCCATCGTAGCAGAAGATGATCTGCTGTGCGAGCCGGCGCATGACCCCGATCTGTTCCTCCGTACATGCCGTGCCAAGCGTACAGACCGCATTTTCAATACCGGCCCGATCAAATGCAATCACATCCATCACGCCTTCACAGACATACAGCTTTCCGCTGCTTCTTGCCTTATGCAGGGCCCGATGGGCATTGTAGACAAGTCTGCGCTTGGCATACAGGTCGGTTTCACTTGTATTGATGTATTTGCCTTTGGCCTGCGGGTTCATGGCCCGGGCGGTAAAGCCGACGGGCCTGCCGCGAAGGTCATGGATCGGAAACGTTACTCTCTGGCTGAAGATATCATACGTACCATAGTCACCCTGGCGGATGACATAGGCATCAATCATATCCTGATCACTGATGCCCTGCTGCTTCAGATACTGATAGAGATCATTTTTGCCCGGATCATAGCCGATCTGGAACTTTCTGATCTCATCTGCGTCGAGCCCTCTTGCCTGCAGGTATTTCAATGCCTGCCGGCCCCGGTTTGCCATTAACATCTTTTCCGTAAACCGGATGCTTTCCTGCAGCACATGATGCAGAGCAGCGATGTGGGGATCTTCCTTATGAACATAGGTACTGATCCGGGCCGAGGAGGACAGCGTATAGCCGACAAGATCAGCTACTTTACTGACCGCTTCCGGAAACGATACATGTTCATAAAGTTCTACAAACTTGAACACATCCCCTCCGTTATGGCAGACAAAGCAGTAACAGAACTGTTTATCAGGATCTACCGTAAACGAAGGATTATGGTCATCATGAAACGGACATAAGCCGACATATTTCTTTCCTTCCGGCTTGAGCGGGATGTAGTGTCCCACCACCTGGACGATGTCAGCTTTGGCCCGTACGGCCTCTATTTCCTCTTTGGCAATGGACATCGATCAGAACCGGATCTCTTTATTGATCTTTTCTCTGACTTCTTCCACACTCATGCGGCTCTGGGCCATCGTATCTCTGTCACGGATGGTAACGGTACCGTCTTCCATGGTCTGATCATCAACCGTGATGCAGTACGGTGTACCGACTTCATCCATTCTGCGGTAGCGCTTGCCGATGGAACCGGCATCATCATAGGCAACCGGGAAGTCATAGGATAGAGACTTGTAGATTTCCTTTGCCTTATCGCCATGGGCTTTCTTCTTTAACGGCAGTACAGCAGCCTTGAGAGGTGCCAGTACCGGATGGAAGTGCATGACAATACGGGTATCGCCGTTTTCCAGTGTTTCTTCATCATAGGCATCAGTGAAGAACATGAAGAACAGTCTTTCAACACCGACTGCCGGTTCAACCACATATGGCAGATACTTCTCATTGGTAGTCGGATCAAGATAAGTCAGATCCTTGCCGGAAGCGTTCTGATGCTGGGTCAGATCGTAGTCGGTACGATCCGCAATACCCCATAACTCGCCCCAGCCCCACGGGAACTTGTATTCAATATCCGTAGTAGCCTTGGAGTAGAAGCTCAGTTCTTCCTTTTCATGGTCTCTGAAGCGCAGATTCTCACGGGTTCCGCCAAGAGACAGGATCCAGTCCATGCAGAACTTTCTCCAGTAAGGGAACCATTCATCATCCGTACCGGGCTTGCAGAAGAACTCCATTTCCATCTGTTCGAACTCACGGGTTCTGAAGATGAAGTTGCCAGGCGTAATTTCATTACGGAAAGACTTGCCGATCTGGCCGATGCCGAACGGCAGCTTCTTACGGTAAGCTCTCTGTACATTCTTGAAGTCAACGAACATGCCCTGAGCAGTTTCCGGTCTTAAATAAACCGTGCTCTTGGCATCTTCCAGAGTACCCTGGAATGTCTTGAACATCAGGTTGAACTGACGGATCGGTGTGAAATCATGCTTGCCGCAGTCAGGGCACGGGATCTTGTTATCCTCAATGAACTTTTCCATCTGTTCATTGGACCATCCTTCACAGCTGACCTTGCCGCCGGACCATTCTTCAATGAGCTGATCGGCTCTGTGTCTTGTATGGCAGCTCTTGCAGTCCATTAACGGATCACTGAACCCCTTGAGGTGACCGGAAGCTTCCCATACCTTTGGGTTCATCAGGATCGCTGCCTGAATCTCTACGTTATTGGGATCTTCCTGAATGAACTTCTTCTGCCATGCTTTCTTGATATTGTCCTTCAGCAGCACACCATAAGGACCGAAATCCCATGTGTTGCTCAGTCCACCGTAGATCTCAGACCCCTGGAATACAAAGCCCGTATTCTTGGCATGTGAAACAATGAGATCAAACGTCTTCTCTTTATCCATTTGTACATCCTCCCCTGTCAGTCTTAAAAGTACAGTTTATCAAAACGTTAGAAGTATAGCACCCATAAAGTCAAGATTCAATTCAGCGAAGCGTCATACATGCATAAAAAGAGAAAGAATTTCACAAATCCTTTCTCTTCCTTATATGTATATACGATTATGGCAGTTTATGCCCGCCTGTTTTATAGATGTCATACCACTCGGTACGGGTCAGATGGATATCTGAAGCTTCTGCCGCGTTGGCAAGTCTTTCAATCTTTGTGGTACCGGTAATAACCTGCGTCTTTCCAGGCACTCTGAGAATCCAGGCATAGGCAATAGTATCTGCATCCACACCATACTTTTCCCCGATCTTCTGCAGCGTTTCGTTCAATTCTCTGTATTCTTCCTTATTAAGAAAAACGCCTTCAAAGAATCCGGCCTGCAGCGGCGACCAGGCCTGCAGAGCCATCTGATTCTTCTGCACATAAGGAATAACGCCGCCATCCCTTACAATCCCTGCTTCATTCTGCATATCCACATTCAATAAAGCATCGATCATCAAGGTATGGGCACAGCTGAGCTGTACCTGATCACATGTCAGTTTCTGATGAATGACAGACTGCAGAAGATCCATCTGACATGGACTCTGGTTGGAAACACCGAACGACCGCACCTTTCCGCTTTTTTCAAGTGTATCAAATGCATCTCTGACTTCTTCCCCTTCCATCAGAATATCCGGCCGATGCAGCAGAAGAGAATCAATATGATCCGTATGAAGCCGTTCCAGGATGCCATCCACACTCTTCAGAATATGTTCTCTGGAAAAATCATACACGCCGTCATGAATCCCGCACTTGGACTGGATGAACATTTTCTCTCTTAGAGAAGGATCCTCTGCCAGCACATGTCCCAACACTTCTTCACTTCTTCCTCTGCCATAAATGTCAGCTTCATCAAAGAAATTGATACCAAGATCCAGTGCTCCTCTGACAAACGCATCTGCTTCTTTCAGACCCATATCGGCAATCCGCATACATCCTGCCCCGATCACACTGACTTCAGTCAGACCTTCTTTCATCCTGATATATCGCATTTTCTGTACCTCTTATTATTTTTCCATCATACAGCACACAGCAGAAATGGTGAACCAGGCTTATGATAAATCTCAGCTGCCTGCCCCTTCAGATCAGCGCTTCGAATCTTCTCTTTCCATCTGTCTTCAAACACATCAGCGATGAAGTTGAGATACACTTTTCCGCTCATATTGTCATAAAGATCCGGATTATCCGGCAGATAGGCTGTCTGCCGTTTGACCAATAGAGGATCCTTGCGGATATCTGTTCCGTTGATCCTAATCTTTCCGCCCTCAAACGGCAGGATACCTGCGGCACAGCGGATTGCAGTCGTTTTTCCAGCACCGTTATGGTCGATAAAGCCATAGATTTCTCCATCTGCCGCATGGATGAAAAGAACGCTTTTCTCTTCCTGCTGATACTGATTCAGATTCTGTCACAGATGATCGCCGCAGAATTTCAGATTATTCAAGAGGCAGAATGAAGAACAGATAAACAGACAATGACAGTTATCTGCACCCGATACGGGGGCAGATCGAAAGTTCATGCTGCGTGTCAGGCAGCACATCCTTTATGTATTGGCTGTCATATTTCACACATATGCATATGTGTCCATATTATATCATGAGGTATGGCAGGCAAAAAGAAGAAGTCAGAGTGCACTGACTTCTTCATAGAAAGCGACAGAGGCAATGGAACTGCCGGTATAGGCATGGATGAATTCGGCTAAGAAGCTTACATCCGGGAGTTTTGCCGGATCTGTCTTTTCCGCAATATCAAGATGGGCCATGCCGGCCTTGCATAAAAGACGGAAGCGCTTCAGATCTTCTTTCGGCAGAAACGGTGCTTTTTCCTGGACGGCATGTTCTTCACAGAGAAAGCCGCCGGCTTTAACTGAAATAGAACGCACAATTTTTTTTCCGCAGACTGTACATTCATCAACGTCCGGTTCACTGCCGAAAAGCTTCAGCAGATCAGCAAGATAAAGGCAGATAACAGTATTGGCATCATGGCCAGCTTCAAGTGCATCCATAGCGCTGGCCAGCAGATCATATTCTGTTTCCATCATGCCGGTTTCTTCCAGATTCATCTGATACATGGTATCGCAGAGAACCTGAGCCGCACTGCTCAGGATGAGACTGTTCTGTATGTGACGGTACGGGTTTACAGTTTCGGCTCCTTTGAGACGGAATATCGTCTTGCCGGACACATAGTCAATATGCAGATCAGCCAGCGTACAGGGCAGGATGCGGCCGGCATTATGGGATGTCATTTTCCGTGCCCCGGCGGCGATCACAGCCAGTCTTCCAGATTCCCGGGTAAACACCTGCAGCAGTGCATCTCTTTCCCGATAGTCCTTCTGGTTCAGAATAAAAGCCCTGATGGTATCATTCATTCTTCCCTGAACGCACCGCCATAGCCGTATTCTGAAATACGGGCATCTTTGGAACGCCATTCCTTTTCCACTCTGACAAACAGGGTCAGATAGACATGGGTATCCAGCAGCTTCTCCAGATCTTTACGGGCCAGGATGCCGATCTTCTTCAGCATCGTACCGCCCTTGCCGATCATGATAGCCTTCTGTCCTTCCTTTTCAACCAGGATGACCGCTTCAATATCGCAAGCCTTCCTGGAATACTTCTTGCTTTCAATCTTGACGGCTGTGGCATGCGGCACTTCCTGCTCCGTGCATTCCAGTACCTTTTCCCGGATGATCTCCGCAATGCGGAAATTCTCCGCCCCGTCGCTTACCATATCCGCCGGATACAGGAGCCCTCCTTCCGGCAGATAGGATGCAGTTGTTTTGATGAGATCATGAAAGCTCTTATCAAATTTGGCACTGAGCGGGAAGAACTCCGCAAAGTCAAAGCGCTTCTGCCAGCTGGACAGATTAGCCATGACCTTTTCCTGATCCATCTTATCGATCTTATTCAACAAAAGAAAGACCGGTACACCGGCATTCTTTACCATGTTCAGCACATACTCATCACCCGATCCGAACGGTACGGATCCATCCACCACAAGATAGATCACATCCACCCCCTGGATCACATCCGCACTTTCCTTATTCATCCGGGTACCGAGCCTGTCCTTTGCCTTATGAATACCCGGAGTATCCGTAAAGACAATCTGACAGTCCTCATCCGTATAGATTCCTCTGATCTCAGAACGGGTCGTCTGGGCTTTGGGGGAAACAATCGCCACCTTCTCGCCCACCAGGGAATTGATCAGTGTACTCTTACCGGCGTTGGGGCGTCCGGCTAATGCGACAAATCCGCTTCTCATTTTCTACCTCTTCTAGACAATATGTCTGATCAGAATCATAATGGCAACCCCTAAGGCGCATAAGGACGAAGCCAGTACGGCACCGGCCGCTATATCCTTGATGACTCTGACTCTTTCATCTTTCTTTTCCGTATACATATCGCAGATCTTCTCCACGCATGTATTGAGCATTTCCGCTGTCACAACGCATCCGATACATACAATGACAATGGCCCATTCCAGTAAGGAAAGGCGCATGATCATTCCGGCAGTGACGGCAAGAAGCGCAAGAATATACTGAATCCGCACGGATCTATGTTTCCAGCCTTCCGCAAGACCGTTGAAGGCACAGGCAAATTTATTTTTCATCACGGCTGATAATGGGATCAAGGATCCGATCCTGCAGAGCAAACATGACCTTCTCATCTTCCGGCTTCATATGATCATAGCCAAGACAATGCAGCAGGCCATGGGTAAACAGGAAGCACAGCTCACGGTCGGTGGAGTGGCCGTATTCCTTTGCCTGGCGCTTTGCATAATCGATATTGATGAAAAGATCACCGAGATCCTTCACGCCGGTATCGATCAGATCCGGTTCATCATTGATAGCAAAACTGATGACATCTGTCGGCCGGTCAATGCCCCGGTAGTCCCGATTAATCGTATGAATGGTGCGGGAGCGTACGAAAGTAACACTGATTTCACAGGGTTCTTTCAGATCCAGCACTTTTTCTGTACGTGAGGCAATCTTCTCGTACATCGGAAGAATATAGTCCATATCCGCATTTGTGCGGTTCAGCAGGGTAATTTCCATAAGTTTCAGTCTCTTTCTTGCTCAGACAATTATAGCAGTGCAGCGCACAAAAAGACATGCATGAAACAGTTCCCGCTATTCTGCACATTGTTTACATATTAAATGTTTGTTAAAATTGGGTTAAATCAGATCCGGGACGGGAGGTTCTATGTCATCTATTTCATGGGATATGATTCTCGGCGGCTTCGGCCTGTTCATGTTCGGCATACAGTTCATGGGCGACGGCCTGAAGACAGCTGCAGGCGATAAACTGCGCTTTTATATCGATAAATACACGTCCAGCACATTCAGTGCTGTACTGATCGGTATCATCATAACAATTATCATGCAGTCAAGTTCGGCATCCATTGCCATCACGATCGGTCTTGTCCGCGCGGGTCTGATGAA
This sequence comes from Solobacterium sp., assembly GCA_022644565.1. GTDB lineage: Bacteria > Bacillota_I > Bacilli_A > Erysipelotrichales > Erysipelotrichaceae > Bulleidia. The sequence continues at coordinate 14,164 of JALCHG010000027.1, forward strand.
CCTGTCGCAGGCCGCCGGCATTGTTCTTGGCGCCAACATCGGAACGACCGTCACTTCATTTCTGATCGGTCTTTCGGTAGATAAATATGCCATGTACATTGTCTTTATCGGGGCCATGATGATCTGTTTTGCCAAGAATAAGAGAGTCAGGGTATGGGGCAATGTCGTATTCGGTTTCGGTCTGATGTTTTATGGTCTGAGTGCTATGGGCGACGCTTTGACCGAGCTGAAGGAATCACCTGTGTTTGCGGATTTTGCCGTGAAGATGAGCGATAATGCCTGGCTGTCCATGGGTGCCGGCGTACTGATTACCGGTGTTGTACAGTCCAGTGCTGCCACGATCGGTGTCATCCAGAAGCTGTATCATGCCGGGGCACTGACCCTGGAAGCTTCCCTTCCCTTCATGTTCGGCGCCAACATCGGCACAACCGTAACCGGTATTCTCGCTGCGCTGGGCGGCTCACTTGCCGCAAGGCGTACCGCAGCCCTGCATACGGTATTCAATATCATCGGCACATTGATCGGCATGCTGATACTGAAGCCGTACACCAGCTTCATCGCAACCATATCAGCTGCCGGAAACATCAATCCGATGATGCAGATTGCCGTTGCCAACATCATCTTCAAAACAGTCACGGCACTGGTCTTTGTACCGATCCTCAAGCCATATACGGAACTGATCAAGAAGATCATTCCGGGCATAGAAAAAGAACATCTGGAAGTCGATATCGAAGATCTCGATCAAAATGTGGCGGAAGTTCTGCCAAGTGCTGCTGTCCATGCCTCCCAGCAGGCCATCCTCAAGATGGGGGATGTTGTCCGCCAGGACATCGTCATGACCCGTGACTTCTTCAATAATCATGGTTCTGAAGACGACCATGAAATTCTGAACCAGACTGAATCCATGATCAACCATATTGATAAGAAGATTACGGATTATCTGATCCGGCTTCAGCAGGTCTCGACCGGTCTGACTACAGCAGACATCGAAAACACCAGACTTTCCCTTGAGACGGCAAAGAACCTGGAAAGAATCGGCGATCTTTCCATGAATCTGACGGAGTTCTTCACCATGGTACAGGATGACAACGGCGTCTTCTCTGATCCGGCTGTCAGGGATATCAACCTGATGTTTGATCAGATGGTGGACATGCTGGATGATTCCATGGAGATCTATGTTACCAAGAATCATGAATCCTATGTCAGTCTGGAAAGGAAAGAAGACAGGCTGGACAAGATGGAACTGGAGGCGCGGAGAAGACATTTCAAGCGTATGGCCGCCAACCAGTGTACCTCACCGGTCGCTTCTTCGGTTTACTGTGACATCCTTGGCACTCTGGAACGTATGGGTGATCATGCCTGCAATATTGCCAAGTCGTCTGTATTTGCCATGCAGGACGATCTCTCTCCGGATGAACTGGAACCCAGCCACACAGACGCAAAGAAATAAATCAAAAGCCATCAGATCGAATGATCTGATGGCTTTTTTCCTATTTCATCCACTTGTGTTTTCCGGTATGTTTCGGTATCTCGATAATATATTTATCGTAGGCATTGATGATGCGGGTGCCGCTGGGATGGATTCTTTCCCTCTGGAAGTCGCCGTATGTCTTATGGACATGGCCGTTGATCATATAGAACGGACGCCACTTCTCAAGAAATGCGTTGAAACATGCAAAGCCCTGGTGGGCCAGATCATCCATATCCCCATGTCCTGCAGCCGGGGCATGTGCCAGAAAGATATCCATGCCGTTTGTCCGGCGCAGCCTGAATCCCAGTTTCCATAACCGGTGTTTCATCTGCTTTTCGGTATACATATCCCTGCCGGTCCGGTATTTCATGGATCCCCCTGCCCCGCAGATCCTGAGGGAATTATTCCAGATATATACCTGATCATCAATATCAATACAGCCTAAAGGCGGTTTCTGATCATATCTGGTATCATGGTTGCCCCTGACATACAGCACCGTCTTATTGGACATCGTTGCCAGAAACTCCAGATATTCCGGCTTCAGATCACCCGCACTCAGGATCAGATCAATGTTCTGTGTCTTCTCCTGGGTCCAGTAATCCCATAAGCCGGGATCTTCCTCATCTGCCAGGACTAGAATGCGCCATACCTTTTCAGATTCTTCCTTCAGTTTCTGATTCAGATTGTCCATCCGGGAAGCGATGACCCTGAGATCATAATCGAGCAGTGAATCCGTCTGATAGATTTCAAGATACTTCAGAAAAGCATCGGAAATACTCAGACGCTGTGAATCTTCCGTACGCTTGTATACCTTTGTAAAACGGAACAATGCGCCTTTAAGCAGATTGACATAGTCAGTCGGCCATCTTCCTTCAAGCCGCATCCCCAGTACTCTTAACAGACGGTCATACTCACCGGAAATCGTAAAGTCGATTTCATACATCCTGGCACTTTCAAAGAAGCGGCAGAATTCTTCATAGACTTCATGTCTGCCTCTTGGCATGATGCGGATCACATGGGCATCAATGACCGGCATGCCAAGGGTGCGCATGATGGATACCCGTTTGTTTCCTTCCAGTACATAGAACCGATGCAGATATTCATAGACCTTCACCGGATCACGGATGCCTTCATTGATCTGGGAGGCATAGATGTTCTCCCATTTGTAGGCAAATTCACTGCCCCCATCCTCCAGCGGATAGAAGTTCCAGGAAAAGCTGTTGGAACGCAATTCTGTTACTGTACCAATGATCTGGCTCAATGGAATTTCCACCACACCAAGATCACGGGTAGAAAGCTTTTCATAACTGACAAGATCCGATAAAACAACCGGATGAGGATTGCGGTTATTCTTTCTGGCAGCCGCGACTGCCTTCAGCCCTTCTTTGCGGGCGGCATCATATTCTATGCTGGCCATCAGATAAGTACCGCAAAGGACGGTCCTTCCATCGTCAGCCTGTCATAATCAGGCGATACCTGACCGATGGAATAGACAGCCTTCTTTCCTTTGATCTCAGCTGTTTCAACTGTCCTTGTCTCACTGTCCGGATACACCGCCAGTACCATATTTCCTCTTTCATATACAAACGGTTCTCCCTTTTTTGCATATAAAGGACGGAACAGAGCATCTGCCTGCAGGTCTTCATACCTGTGGCGCAGGGCAGTCAGCTCCTTCACCGTTTCCAGCAGTGTACCTTTGACATTGACTTCATCACTGACCGCAGGCGCACCTGCACTTTCATCCACCGGCAGATAAAGCATGTCTTTTTCCGCCGCAGAGAAACCATCATTCCTGCTGTGATCCCACTGCATCGGCGTACGGGAGCCGGTACGCTGATAGCCGCCTTCCTTTGATTTCAGCTTCTGATAGCGCATGCCGATCTCATCCCCATAATAGATAAACGGTACACCCGGCATCGTCAGAAAGAAGGCATAGGCAAGCTTCAGCTCATCCGTGCTCAGCGTTCTTGTCGCACGGGGTGTATCGTGATTGCAGGTCAGAAAGCTGATATAGCCGTCTTTGCGGCTGCTGTAATATTTTGGCAGATAGTCATCAAGGAACCGGTTGATATCCCCGCCTCCATCTTTTCTGAAGTAGCTGCGGTCATCATCAGGATGCGGTTCATAATCCCTCAGCAGTGTGTTATAGCCGTTGTTCCAGTGATCCAGATAGAAATCCATATGGAAGCCGCCGTTGGTCACTGCCTGTCTTGGATTGGACCACTCTGAGACAAGTGCTGCCTCAGGATATTCTTCATCCAGCATCTGCCGGATGTTCTTCCAGATCATGGATACATGGATCTTGTCATCATCCTCATCATTCTTGACCAGTGAATCCGCCATGTCACAGCGGAAGCCATCACACCCCATATCCAGCCAGAAGCGCATGATATCCTTCATCGCTTCTCTTGTAGCTATACAGCTTGGATCATCCCATCTTTTCTGCCATGGCTCTGTCACCTTTCCCCAGCCATAGTTGAGGGCCGGCTGAAAGACAAAGAAATTGAGCATATAGCAGGCATCTCTTTCACTTGCCCCGGCTACATACAGATGATCCGCAATCCCCTGGAATGCCCCTTCTGTCCAGACATAACGGTCAGAATAGGCATTGGACTCTGCTTTCTGGGAAGCACGGAACCAGGGATGTTCATCACTGGTATGTCCCGGAACCAGATCCATCAGGACATGGATGCCCTTCTTGTGGCAGGCTTCAAACAGTGCTTTGGCATCTTCATTTGTACCGTACCGTGCCGCAACCTTCTTATAGTCTCTGACATCATAACCGGCATCCTTCATCGGAGAATCATAAATCGGATTAAGCCAGATGGCATTGCAGCCAAGGGACTTCACATAGTCAAGCCTGGCGATGATCCCCTGCAGATCACCGATCCCATCGCCATTAGAATCATAGAATGACTGCGGATATATTTCATAAAACACGGCATCTTTCAACCATTCAGGCATATATAATCTCCTTCCATCAGATGTTTCATCCTGCCATCCTGAATATATCCGAAACAATATTGTTCAAGATGGTTTTTCTGTATTTCTTCCTGTATTCTGGCATTGTTCCATGCAAAGGTGTTGAGAAAAACACTGTCCATATGACAGGCATGGGCAATGGCAATATCACTGGAAATATCATTGCCAATCATGATACAGTCTTCCGCCTTGAGATCATTCTCTTTCAGCAGCACCTGCATGAAAGATGGATCCGGCTTGCGGATCTGATAATCCGAAGACAGATATATTTTCTTCATATACGGCCATACACCTGACATTTCAATTTCACTGCGGGTAAACAGAGCCTGGGCATTGCTCAGAATATAAAGCGTACAGCCCTGCTGCTTCAATGCTTCAAGGACCGGCAGGGTATCTTCATAAGGCGCAAATACTTCACGGGAAAGAAGACGGAACAGATTTGCCGTACTGTAAGCCCAATCGCTGTGAGCCAGCATCTGCAAGTCGCTTTCCTGGATCGCCGCCCGGTTGATGCCATGGACGGACATCTGGGTTTCATGGAAGTGCGGGGCATCTTTGAGCAGACGGACAAACACCCGGCCCAGATCAATCTCCACATTTCCTTCTCTGTTTTTCTTTCTCAAGCGCGCTGTTTCCCTTTCTACAGCCGCATGGTAACTGTTCTTAAGCTTTTCTGCCGTATAGTCAGCTCCATATGCCCGGTAGTAGTCTCTCATGGCATTCCATAAAGACAGCTTTTCTTCATCCGTATGGATATCCACCAGCGTACCGTAGAAATCAAAGATGACATTCGGTTTTATTCTGTACATAAGGCAATGGTATCGGCCGGTATTGTGAGGGTTTCATCTTTAAGAGTAACTTCTTCATCATCCGTATTCAGTGTACCGGCCAGCTTTCCTTTCTCATTTTCAATTTCAGCTGTCTGATCAGAAAGATTGATGATCACTTCTACTGTGTCACCTTTATATTCTCTTGTAAAGACAGCCGTGTCTTCCGTACTTCTTTCAGTGTCCACCACCGTCTTGCCATGGGTAAGCGCAGGATAGCAGTTTCTTAACCGGACGGCCTCCCTGACATAGCTGTAAATGGAAGATGGATCCTTCCGCTGTACATCATAGGGATCATACTTCATTTCAACTTCATCCATGTCCGATGGCCCTTGGCACGTCTCATCTGTTTTCTCTTTCGACCAGTACATCGGAGCACGCTTGTTTTCATCTTTGCCAGATCCTTTCATCCCGATCTCTTCCCCATAGTACACAAAGGCATTGCCCTGCATCAGAAGGTTCATGCCCAGGGCAAGCTTGCACCTGGTGCTGTCATCCCCGGCGTAATAGCCGGCGCTTCGATCCATATCATGGCTGGTATAGAACGGGGCATTGATATAGTCCGGATAGACTGAGGCATACAGCTTTTCCTCCCCGGCCATGGCTTTGACATAGTCCAGAGCGCTCATACTGCCTTTTACCGTTGAGGCAATCACACCGTCACTGCCGGCAAAGGCAAAGTCGAAGAAGGAATCCACATGGCTTGCATAATAGCTGCTGTAAGTGGCCTGGTCAGTCCATGCCTCCCCGACCAGATACGCATCACTCTTTTCCTGCTTGATCATATCATTCAGCCAGCGCAGAAATAAGATGGTCTTATCATAGTCTTCCGTATAGTAGCTGGCTGCCGCATCCAGGCGGAAGCCGTCTACTCCATGTCCCAGCCAGAATTTCACAATATCATGAATCTCATTTCTGACCTGTTCATTGTCCAGATTCAGATCCGGCATTCCATCAGAGAACCTTGCCTCATAATACCAGTCTGTTCCAGGTATCTGTGCATATCCTGTTTTCGCTTCTTTGGTGAAGTTGTAATAGCCGGCATAGGGACAGACAGAGGTATCGATTTCTCCATCCCCGATGGTTTTAAGATACGCCACTGCCTGCGTGAACCAGGGATGCTCTGAAGAAGTGTGATTGACAACCAGATCAAACAGGACTTTCATGCCCCGCTTATGACATGCTTTAACTAATGCATCATAGTCATCCAGCGTACCGAAGTCAGGATCAATGCTCTCATAATCCGTGATGTCATATTTATGGTAGGAAACCGCTCTGCATACCGGGGTCAGCCAGATGGCATTGACGCCAAGATCATCACAGGTGCTGTCATCTCCGTCATTCAGTTCATCCAGATGATTCTCAATGCCTTTGAGATCGCCGATGCCGTCTCCATTGGAATCACTGTAGCTGTAAGGGAATATTTCATAGGTTGTGCCATAGAAATCATCCGGATGACTGACTTCTGCCGTGCGGTTGAGAGAAGTCATCTGAAGCACAGAAGCGGCCGGACCAGCTGATGATCCTGCCGCTTCTGTACCTCCTGCACATCCGGCTAACAGTAAAGCACATGATACTGCAAGAGTAATTTTTTTCATCGTGAATCAGCCCTTGACTGCACCTGCCATGCCTTCCACATAATACTTCTGCATGTAGATGAAGAGAATGGCAATCGGGATGGAAACAATGACCGCACCTGCCGCAAAACATGTATACCATTGGGTGATATATTCCTTCTGCAGCATATTCCACAGACCGATGGCAACGGTGAACTGAGATGCCTCCGCACCGCACAATACCTTGGCAAAGATGAAGTCGATCCACGGTGCCAGGAAGGAAGTCAGCACAGTGTAAATGATAATCGGCTTTGAAAGAGGCATGATGATCTTGGTGAAGATCGTCCACTGGGAAGCACCGTCAATGGTAGCTGCCTCATCAATGGAATGCGGAATCGTATCGAGGAATCCCTTGGCAATCTGGAAGCCCATACCGGAACATGCACTGTAGACAATAATCAGGGCAATGCGGATGCCGGAACCTTCCGTCAGGCCCATGGCCTTTAACAGATAGTACTGGGCGATCATGGACATGAAGCCCGGGAACAGCCCCAGGATCATGGCCAGGTTCATATAAGGCTTTCTGAACCTGAAGCGCATCCGGCTCAGACAGTAGGCAACTGAGAGTACAAAGAAGGTCTGAATGATGCAGACAAAGATGGCAATGATCAGCGTATTGCCGAACATCTGCGGGAAGTTCAGAATGTTCTTATCTGTAAAGAGCTTGATGTAGTTGGCCCAGGTATAGTGCTTGGGTAAGAATGTATCCACATAGGAACCTTTTTCTGCCCGGAAGCTTGTCAGGATGATCCAGAAGATCGGCATCACCCATACAATGGCAAGCAGAGCAAGAATGACATGTACGATGACATTGCCCACAACACGTTTCGGGCTTTTATGGTTCTTTTTGATTGAAGTACTCATTTCCGTCATATCACATGAACGCCTCCTCGTTCTTATAGGATGCTGAATGATGATAAGCAGTCAGCGTCACAATCGTCAGGATGACGAAGGTCAGAATGCCGATGACCGCACCGATGTTGTAGTACTTGTCATCAATGGTCAGCTTATACAGCCAGGTAACAAGCAGATCGGTCTGGCCGGCTGTATCGCCGACGTTGGTAGGACCGCCGCCGGTCAGCAGGTAGATGACGTTGAAGTTGTTGATGTTGCCGCAGAATGATGTGATCAGATAAGGTGTTGTGACAAACAGCATATACGGCAGCGTGATCTTGAAGAAGATCTGTACGCTGTTGGCGCCATCCATCTTGGCAGCTTCATACAGTTCGGTTGGAATGTTCTGCAGAATGCCCGTAACCTGCAGCATGGTATACGGAATACCGACCCAGAGGTTGATGATAATCACCGTTGCTCTTGCCCATGTCTTATTGGTCAGAAATGGCAGCGGGCTTGAGATCAGACCGGCATTGGTCAGCAGAACATTGATGGCGCCCTGGGGCTGCAGCATGGTCCGCATGATCAAAAGAGAGACAAACTGCGGCACGGCAATGGAAAGCACGAAGCAGAAACGCCAGAATGCCTTGCCATGGGTATCCTTGCGGTTGATGACCATGGCAAGAATCATACCAAGCAGATAGTTCAGGAAGGTAGCGAATATTGCCCATACGATCGTCCATCCCAGAACATGCCAGAACTGACGGCCGACATTGCCTCTCATATTGAGCACTCTTGCAAACTGGGTCAATCCGTTCCAGTCAAACAGAGTCAGATGATTGCCTTCCTTGGAGTAGGTCGTAAACGCCATGGAGATCATGTATGTCAGCGGTACGATATTGAAGATCAGAATGCCAAGGCACGGCAGCGACATCAGGGTGATGTGCAGATTGCCGTCAGCCAGAGACTTCAGATCCTCTTTGAAGGTCGGCACATGCTTTCCCTCTTTTTCCAGCAGCTGGCACTTGTAGGCTTCTCGCATCTGCAGAATCCACAGGACGACAAGCGCTGCACACACAAACAGTGTCACAATGCCATACAGCAGAATCAGAAGAGAATTATCACCAGCGGTGTATTCATAGATACCCTTGGCTTCATTATAGACTTCCTTCTGTCCGGATTCGCCAAGACCCGGCAGGCCGGCCAGATTGGAAGCACCGGTGTTGATCATATAGAAAATGAAGGCAATTTCCAGCAGGAATACAATGATTCCCTTCACCTTCTGCTTATGTCTGAACAGACCGGCTCCCATCAGAACCATTCCGAGCTTCACGCCGGCATCGCCATTATGCATGACATCAGCGAAGCGGAATGATGTATCAGTTACTTTACGCCATATTTTTCCCCTCGAATTTCATCAGGATAATAAGAATGCGGTCAAAGACCGTGCTTCGACCGCATTCCGTGTTTTTCAGTTATCGATCAGTCAACGGACTTTGTGTTAGCCTGCTTTTCGAAAGAAGCAGTTTCATCCTTGGCATTGTCAACAGTAACCTTACCATTGACAATGTTCTCGCCCATTGTCTGAGCAGGAGTCCACCAGTAACCCATCTCAGAGAAGGAAGGCTGCAGCATGGATGTGTTGTTCATGACATCGTTCTGTGCAACGGCCATGGCATCATCAGATACATCGATGGAAGAATCAGACGGGATGATTTTACGCAGATCATAATGATCCTGCTGGGCATCCTTGCTGCCAAGATAAGCAGCTAATGCGTTGGCAACTTCAGGGTTCTTTGTGTTAGGGTTGACAGCAACAGCCTTGACACCGGCGAATGCCTTCATCTGCTTGTCTTCACCATCGATGCTGATGGTAGGCAGCTTTGTAATACCGAGCTTGGAAGCATCTCCGCCTATAGCATCAACCGCATTCTGGTAATCCCAGGAACCGGAGAAGAAAGCACCGACGCTCTTGCCGAAGTTGGCAAGACCAGAACCATCCTTATCATCAACAAGCTTGCCGGACTTGACCGCATTGACAATATATTCTGTTGCCTTGTAGCCGTCATCGCCCAGAACAATACCTGCCTTTTCATCCTGACCGTCTTCACCGAAGAAAGTAGCACCGGTAGCAGCGTAGAAGGCTTCAATGTACCAGGAGTTGGAAACAGGGAAAGCGACTGTTGTCTTTTCCATCATTTTATCCAGGCTCTTGACATCATCTTCACTCAGCATGTCCTTGTCATAGTACATGAACCATGTATTGCCTGTATAAGGAACACCATAGACAGCACCATCATATGTCACAGCATTGACGAATGCATCTGTGTTCTGGCTCTTGACCTGATCCAGTGTGGATCCGCCGAGCTTTGAAATACCATTGGCATCAACCAGCGTACCGATCTGGTCGGAAGCGAACATATAGACATCTGCAGCAGCTTCAGGGTCCTTGGATACGTTTGTACCGGCATCACCTTCGGAGCATGTGCCATACTTGAAAGTCAGATCCCAGTTGGAATGTTCCTTGGCAAAGTTCTCGCACTCTGTCTGCAGCCACTTGCCATTATCTTCGGACTGGTCTTCCTGCGGACCCCAGACGGTAATGGTAGCAGTGATCTTTTCATCATCACTGGAAGCAGTTGAAGTCGTAGCGGATGAAGAAGAGGATCCGCATCCTGCCAGCATAGTAGCGGCCATCGCACAGGACAGTGCTGTGGCAAAAATCTTTTTACTGTTCATTTCTTTTTTCCCTCCTGAACAAGTATTTGTGTAAACGTTACCGTAAACGTTTACATCTTGCGTTTTTATATTAGTGTAAGCGCTTTTTTGTGACGCCGCAAATTGTCGTAGATAGTTTCGGCGTTTTAATTTCACCTGAATGTGTCTGCGAAAGTGCGCGGAATCAACACCTGCCGCAAATTACTG
>JALCHG010000028.1:0-24506 GCA_022644565.1 Solobacterium sp.
CGGAAGAACATGCCTCATTCAGGAAAATATCCGCAATGGCACCGTTTTCAATCTTGAAACACTTCATGTCCTGACCGCCGATATCAATAATGAAATCGACATCCGGCATGAAATGACGGGCAGCTGTGAAATGGGCTACCGTTTCAACCAGGCCGTAATCACAGCGGAAGGCCTTTTTCATCAGTTCTTCGCCATAGCCTGTCGTCGTTACGGACTGAATGCAGAGGCCCGGATGTTTCTGATAGAGATCCAGCAGGGTTTCTCTGACCATGGGAATGGGGTTGCCGTCGTTGGGTTCGTATCTTGTATAAAGCAGTTCGCCCTTATTGTTGATGACGGCAATCTTGATCGTTGTCGAACCGGAATCGATGCCGATATGAACCGGTCCGCTCTTTTCATCAAACGGGACCCGGGGTACAGCGGCCTTGGCATGGCGGTTATGGAACTCCCAGTATTCCTCCCGGCTATTGAACAGCGGGGGAAGTGAAGCGTATGTAGCTGTACGGGCATATTCATCCAGCGATGCGATGACATCGTCGAGATTCACTTCACCATCCGCATACAGAGCGGCTCCAAGCGATACATAGTACAGACTGTTGGCAGGGCATGTGCCGGTAACACCAAGGGTCTGATCAAAAGACTGACGCAGACACTTCGAGAAGGTCAGCGGTCCGCCAAGGTACAGAATATTGCCTCTGATCGGACGGCCCTGGGCCAGGCCGGCAATGGTCTGGTTGACTACCGCCTGATAGATGGATGCTGCAATATCACCCGGGGCAGCGCCCTGGTTGATCAGCGGCTGTACATCCGACTTGGCAAATACACCGCAGCGGGAAGCGATCGTATAGGTTCGTTTCGCATTCAGGGCAGCCTGATCCATTTCCCCCGCATCCATTTTCAGTAATGTTGCCATCTGGTCAATAAATGCACCGGTGCCCCCGGCACAGGAACCGTTCATGCGTACTTCCGTTCCGCCGGTCAGAAAGAGTATTTTGGCGTCTTCGCCGCCAAGCTCGATAATACAGTCCGTACCGGGATTGTACCTGTTTGCCGCAACTCGTTCGGCAAATACCTCCTGTACAAAGGGTACCTGTGCTTCGTCTGCCAGTCCCATGCCGGCAGAGCCGGAGATGGCAAGTGTGATTTTTCCATCCGGAACATAATCTTTTTTGATCCGGTTCAGTATTTCTTTGGCTTTTTCCAGTATATGACTGAAGTGACGCTCATAGGTGGAATAGATGATGTTTTCAGCTTCATCCAGCACCACGCATTTGATTGTCGTAGATCCGATATCCAGTCCTGCTCTCATACAGCCTCCTTTACTTGTAAACATATGTATTTTACTGAATTAAATAAGAAGGTCAATTGAAAAGCATGCTTTGAAATACACGTATGCCCATTTGTATTTTCATATGTTTTCGGCTGTCATTCACCTGGTGTTCAGGCACACAGCGTACAATGACAGCTGAGGTGACAGGCAATGAAGAAAAGAAAATGGGCATTCTGTACTTTCGGTCTGGTTCTCTCTCTGCTATTATCATCCTGTTTGAAGCAGGGAGATGTGCTGATGAAGATAACAGTACTGCAGGCGGGCAAGGCAGATGCGATCGTAATACAGAGTCAGGGACATACCGTGCTGATCGATACGGGACTGGAAGAAAACAGCAGCAGTCTTCTGCAGGAGCTGGACACGCTGGAAGTCGATGCTGTGGATGTGATGATCCTGACGCATTTTGATAAAGATCATGCCGGCGGGGCAGCCGCTGTCATGGAAAACTATGATGTCGGCACGGTTTATACAACCTATGCAGCAGATGACGGGGTGGATCTTTCCGATGCTCTGGCAGCAGCAGGATTGAGTGCTTCGATAGTTACGGCTGAAAAAGATGTGACTTTTACCATCGGCAGCGCTTCCTTCACCATTGAAGGGGCAGAAGGCGGCTATGATGAAAATAAAGATAATAATTCAAGCCTCATCACAACCGTAACATGCGGCACAAAGACATATCTGTTCATGGGCGATGCGCAGAAGTATAGAATTGAAGAGTATCTGGAAAAACACAATGAAACTGTGGACTTTCTGAAAGTCCCGTACCATGGCCACTATATGAGCTGCCTGAAGGAACTGTACCGGGTGCTGCAGCCTTCCGCTTCCGTCATTACGTGCTCAGATACAGAGCCGCAGGAAAGTGAACTGAATAAAAGTGAGAAGCTGCTCAAGCAGTATGGCAGCGTATACCGCACAAGTGAAGGAACGGTTACTGTCTACTGCTATCAGAATGCGTTTACCGTAGAGCAGTAATATAGAAAAAGTACAGGTTTCATGATATATTTTTTCCGCAGATCAATTGTTTCTGAAACTGGGGAGGAAATGAAATGAAAAATCTGAACTTCAAGGTCGGAACAGTCGGTTTATTTGCCGCTGCTCTGATCCTTGGCTGTCTGCCGGCATGTTCCGCAAACAAGTCTGTCAGCGGAACCTATACAGGTACAGCCAAAGGCAATGGCGGTGATGTCACCGTCACAATTACCCTGAAAGATTCTGTGATTACAGATGTACAGGCGGAAGGCAAGCAGGAAACACCGGGCATCGGCTCCAAAGCGATTGACAAGATGCCGGGTGAAATGGCGGCCGGCAATACCATCAATGTGGATGGCGTATCCGGCGCAACCATTACCAGCAATGCCATCAAGGAAGCTGCTGCAAATGCGCTGACAAGTGCGGGTCTGGATCCCAAGAATTATCAGACGGTCGCAACAGCGGCTGCGGCCAAGGATGAAGAACTTGACACGGATGTGGTTGTTGTAGGTGCCGGCGGTGCCGGTATGACCGCAGCTATTACCGCTGCCACTGACGGCAAGGATGTTGTGATTCTTGAATCACAGGATGCGGCCGGCGGCAACTCCGTACGCGCTACCGGCGGCATGAACGCTGCCAAAACGCCTTATCAGGATGAAAACACATTCGATGAAGCAGCCGGTGTGGAAAAGACCCTGCAGGCAGCGAAGGATTCCTACAGCGACAACAAGACCATTACTGATCTTGCGGCTGCCGTACAGCAGCAGTGGGATGCCTACCAGGCAAGTCCGAGCGGCTACTTTGATTCCGTTGAACTTATGGAACTGGATACCATGATCGGCGGCAAGGGAATCAATGACCCGGAACTTGTCAAGACACTGGCGGAAAACAGTGCCGACGGCATTGAATGGCTCAGCAGCATCGGAGCTGATCTCAAGAGCGTAGGCCAGTTCGGCGGCGCTTCCGTAAAGCGTATCCACAGACCTGTCAATGAACAGGGCCAGACCGTTGCGGTCGGTGCCTATGTTGTGCCGATTCTGGAACAGAACTGTGAAAAGCTCGGCATCAACATCATCTACAACGCGACTGCAGATAAGATTCTGATGAAGGACGACAAGGCGGCAGGTGTGCATGCGACCGGCAAGGACGGCAATGATATTACGGTCAATGCCAAGGCAGTTGTACTGGCCACCGGCGGTTTCGGTGCCAACAACGACATGGTCAAGGAACAGAATCCGGATCTTGACGGCTACATTACAACCAATGCGGCCGGTGCCCAGGGCCAGGGTATTGTCATGGCTACCGCAGATGATGTCGGTGCAGCAACCGTAGATATGAAGCAGATTCAGCTCCATCCGACGGTACACGTAGATGATGACGGCAATGCCCATCTCATCACCGAAGGTCTCAGAGGCGATGGTGCGATTCTGGTCAACCAGGAAGGCGAGCGCTTCACTGATGAAGTCGGTACGCGCGATGTTGTTTCCGCGGCTGAAAACAAGCAGACCGGCGGCTATGCATGGCTGATCATCGACCAGTCGATGGTGGACGCATCCGCTGTCATTCAGGGCTATATCGATTCCGGCTACACCAAGACCGGCAAGACGATTGAAGAGCTTGCCAAGGCAATTGATACCGATCCGGATACCCTGGCCAAGACCATGGATACCTGGAACAAGGATGTGGATGCTCAGAGCGATCCTGATTTCAACCGTACTTCCTTTGTCAAGAAGCTCGATACCGCACCTTACTATGCGATCAAGGTACAGCCTGGTGTTCACCATACCATGGGCGGTCTGAAGATCGACAGCAGTGCTGAAGTGCTCAATGACAGCGGCAAGGCCATCGATGGACTGTTTGCGGCAGGTGAGGTCACCGGCGGCGTACATGGTGCCAACCGTCTGGGCGGCAATGCTGTGGCAGACTTCATTGTCTTCGGCCGTATTGCCGGGGCAAGCGCCAGCGCTTACGCAGGCAAATAAGCTTTATGAAGGGATCTGACATTGTTCAGGTCCTTTTTCTTTTGTGCTACAGATTGCGCAATCTGTCTTTTTTGTCTTCATGAAGGTGCCGTTTGATTTGAAGTATGGTATATTACATGAGACTTGGGAAAGAAATGAAGAAGAACAGTGAAAAAGCAAAGAAGATCGGCCTGCTGTTAGCGGCAGTGGCGATTCTGATACTGATTGTCTTTCTGATTGTGCACTTTTTCGGCGACAGCTTCGCAACGCTGTGGCAGTTATTGAAAGACGGCAATCAGGAGGAAATGCAGGAATATCTCAACAGTCAGGATGAATTCTCAGGCTTGATCAGCGTGTTTATCCTGACCGTCCTTCAGGTCATATCCATCTTCTTTCCAGGTATGATTATTCAGGTTGCGGCCGGGGTAATCTATGGCTGGTGGAAGGCGTTTATTGCCTGCTATCTCGGTTTTGTGACAGGAAATGTACTGGTATTCTATTTTGCCAGACGTTTTTCCAGCGTTATTTCATCCATCATGAATCTGGAAAAGAGGAAACAGAGCTGGATTACGGAAAAGATCAACAGTACCAAGCCGGGCTTTGTCTTTGCGCTTGCCTGCATGATCCCCGGCATCCCCAATGGCTTTATTCCTTACTTTGCCTCCCGGACAGATATCCGGATGTATCAGTATGCGGAAAGTGTGGCAGTGTCCAGCTGGATTCAGATTCTGTCCAACTGCATCATCGGCCATTTCCTGATCCGTGGAGAATACTTCTATATGATCATGTCGATTGTCCTGCAGATTGTGATCATCCTGCTTGCCATCTGGAAGCGCGACTGGTTCTTAGGCAAAGGCAGTATCAAGAAAACAGATGCACAGAAAGCGGAAGAGAAGTGAGAAATCATTTCTCTTTTTGCGTTGGAATGGTAAAATCGCGTGTATGAATAACAGAAGAAAAAAGGGATTGATCCGCGATGTGATCACGCTTGCCTTTCTGATTGTGATGATGATCGCGGCATATTTTATGGTGAAGTAGGATGAGAGAGGAAGAATTGAAGCAGTTTGAAACATGGCAGATGCGCCTGTCTGCCTATCAGATGGCGCTTGCCATTATCGGCATTGACAAGGAGACTGTCGCACCGGAAGACGGCAGTGCATACCGGGATGAAAGAACGGCAGTTCTGGACGGGGAATACTACCGCATCGCTTCTGATCCTGAGATCTATACCCTGTTAAAGCGCATGAAAGAGGATGAGACGCTGGATCATGATACCCGGCGTGCGGCCGTCCTCTATGTGAAGGATATGGCCCATACCTTATGTGTGCCGCAGGATGAATATGTGGCCTATGGGCGTCTATTGGCGTCGGCCTATCCGATCTGGCGCAAAGCCAAGCAGCACAATGACTACGCTTCTTTTGCCCCGGTGCTCAAAGACATCATCGCCGCCAAAAAGAAGCTGTACAGCTATCGTCAGAGCTGTGAAGACATTTATGATCAGATGCTGGATGACTATGAACCGGGCATGAACCGGCGGATCTATGATGATTTCTTTGAAAAGCTGACGGAAAAACTGGTTCCTCTGATACAGAAAACTGTCAGAGCAGAACAGATTGATGACAGCTTCCTGTATCAGAACTATCCGGTGGAGGGACAGAAGGCTTTCATGAAAGATCTGCTGCAGTATGTGCAGTTTGATCCATCCTGGGGCTATCAGAATGAAACGGAACATCCTTTTACATCCTGGACGTGTGCCGGCGACTGCCGTACGACAACTAAGTATCTGCCTGATAATGTCATTTCCGCCATCCTTTCCACCGTTCATGAAACCGGCCATGCCTGGTACAGGCATCAGATCGATCCGAAATATGACGGTACGATCCTGGCCGAAGGTGTTTCTTCCGGCATGCATGAATCTCAGTCAAGACTCTGTGAGAACCTGTTAGGCCGGCGCAGATCCTTCTGGGAATACAATTATCCTGCTCTGCAGAAACAGTTCCCGGCGCAGCTTGGCGGTGTTTCGCTTGAGCGCTTTGTTAAAGGCATCAATACAGCGCGGCCAAGCCTTGTGCGTACGGAAGCGGATGAACTGACCTATCCCATGCATATTGCCGTGCGCTATGAAATGGAAAAGGGCATCTTTGATGGTTCCATTCCGGTGGAACATCTGGAAGAAGCCTGGAATGATCTCTATGAGAAGTATCTCGGCATCCATGCCGAAACGGCAGCTGAAGGAATTCTGCAGGATGTGCACTGGGCTGATGGCGATTTCGGCTATTTTCCGACCTATGCCCTTGGCTCAGCCTATGCCAGTCAGTTCATGGCTGCCATGGAAAAACAGATTGATGTGGATGAGGCACTGCGCAGCGGCCATTATGAAATGATCATGGCATGGCTCAAGGAACATGTCCATCATTATGGCTGTTCACTGACCAATGAGGAAATCCTGCAGAAGGCAACGGGGGAATCATTCAATCCTGCATACTATCTGCAGTATCTGGAAGAAAAGTACAGCAGGCTGTATCAGTTATGAAAGAGCTGAAAGACAGAATCCGCAGGGATGGCAGAGTGCTGGCGGGCGGCATTCTGAAGGTGGATGATTTTCTCAATGTCCGCATTGATCCGGTGCTGATGGATCATATCGGAAAGGAATTTGCCCGGCTTTTTGAAAAGGAAAAGGTCACGATGGTGCTGACCATTGAAGCTTCCGGCATTGCCCCGGCTTACAGTACGGCACTGGCGCTTAACGTGCCGCTTGTGTTTGCCAAAAAGGCAAGAAGTGCAAATCTTGGCCAGGGGGATGTATATTCGGCCCGGGTCAGATCGTTTACCTATGGGCGGGATTACGATATTCTCGTGCCGTCCCGGTTCATTACACCGGCTGATCATGTGCTCATCATCGATGATTTCCTGGCCAATGGCTTTGCGGCAAGAGGACTGAATGAAATCATTCATGAAGCAGGGGCAGAGACAGCCGGGGTCGGTGTCTGTATTGCCAAGTGCTTCCAGCCCGGTATGAAATTGCTGGAAGATGAAGGTCTGCATGTGGAAGCTCTGGCGGCAATTGAAGCCATGGATGAAAACGGTATTGTTTTTCGTGAGATGAAATCAGGTGAAGAAAAATGAGTGAAGAAAGTGTACGCGCACAGCTGAAAGAATATGGCCTTGAAGATCGTATTGTCGATATGCCGGACAGTCTGGCAACGGTGGCATTAGCAGCGGAAGCACTTGGCATTGAAGAAGATGAAATCGCCAAGACACTTGCCTTTATGGTAGAGGAAAAGCCGGTGCTTGTGGTAATGGCGGGCAAAGCCAGAGTCAATAACCATAAGTTCCGTGAAACTTTCCATGTCAAGGCAAAGATGATGAACGGCCGGCAGTTAATGGATTTAGTCGGTCATCCGGCCGGCGGTGTCACCCCGTTCGGGGTCAAAGAGGGGGTAGAGATTTATCTCGATGAGACTTTGAAGCGCCATCCGGTATTCTATCCTTCCGCCGGCAGTACAGACAGTGCTGTCCGGGTGAGCGTGGAAGAGATGGAAAAAATCACGCATCCGGTTAAGTGGGTGGATGTTGCCGTCGAAAACGAGTAGAATAATCCCGTTATGAATAAAAACAGCAACAGTGAAGCAGTAAAAAAAAGTCTGGTACTCAGCGGACTTGTCGGTACGGCAGGTCTTTTCATTGCCAAACTTCTGGGTCTTGTTTATTCGATACCGCTGTCAACGATCCTCGGTTCCGATGCCTATATGAGCTACTACGGCACGGCCTATCGAATCTACAGCTATATCCTCAATATCTTTACCGCCGGCTTTCCTTTTGCCATTGCGACCATGGTGGCCAAATACACCGTACGCAATGACAACCGTGCACTGAAGAAGATCAGAGTCATCTCGCATACCCTGATGGCTTTAGTCGGGTTTCTCGGCATGGTGGTGATGTTTGCCTTTTCCTGGCTTCTGGCCAGGGTAGTGGCAGATGGCAGCGGGGTGAAGATCATGGGCACCTGCCTGCGTATTCTTTCCTTTGCCATCTTCCTTGTGCCGATTCTTTCCAGCTACAGAGGTTTCTGGCAGGGACGCAAGGAAATGGGAGAATATGCGCTTTCCCAGGTCTTTGAACAGATCTTCCGTGTCGGTTTTCTGTTGACGATGGCGTTTCTGATTGTCTATGTGTTCCATCAGAAACGCGTCTATGCGCTGTATACCGCCGTCATGTCAACATCCATTGCGGCACTGGCCGGCATTATCCAGATCGCTTGCTTCGATAAGAAAAACTATGGTGAAATCGTGGAAGGGGCAAAGAACCAGACAGCCGCAACCCGTTCCAAGCGGAAGCTCTTTCAGGAATTCATTTCCCTGGCACTGCCGTATCTTGGCGTTGCCGTACTTGGCTACAGTGATGATATCTACAACTCCATTCTGCTGCCGGCCAGCCTGAAGCTTGCCGGCTATTCCGGCAAAGACCAGGCCGTCATTCTATCGGCCACCAACTATGTCGGTACCAAGATCACTGCCATCCCGATGATTCTTTCCCCGGGCTTTGCGGCAGCTCTGATCCCGCACATCACCTCCGCCCGCACGGAAGGCGATGCTCGCAAGATTGAACACAATGTACTGGACTGCATCAACATCATCCTGTACATCGGCCTGCCGGTATCCTTCTGCATCTATCTCTATGCCAGGGATATCTACCATATTCTCTTCTATACATCCAACCTTACCCTTGCCTCGAACTGTCTGAAATGGATGGCCATTGAAGGCATCATGCAGACACTGATGCCGGTTGTCACCAATATCATGATGGCTCTAGGCATGAAGAAGGAAACACTGCAGAATCTGGTAGCCTATGTTGTGATCAAGGGTGTTTCTCTGATCGTATTCATCATGCTTTTAGGCTATCCCGGCATTGCCTTATCCAGTGTGCCCGGGGTGCTTTACATTGTGATCCGCAGCTTCCATCAGATGCAGAAGCAGTATGACATTCATTTCCAGAAGGTTATTGAAGTACTGGTGAAGTGTCTGATCGGTCTTGTCCTGATGCTTGGGGTGTGCTTTGTCTTGAGAAAGATCGGCATTGACGGCACCCAGGGCAGAAAGATCATTGCCTTAGGCAAAGTGTTCATCAATATTGTGATGACGCTGGGTGCCTATCTGGCGCTGACTTCCGCCTTCAGACTGCCGCAGGCCGTCTTCCATACCGACATCATCAGCGCACTGAAGCGCCGTATGCATAAAAACAGGGAAACAGCCTGAACTGACGGTACTGTTCAGAATGGACAGTGCTGTTTTAAAATACAGATATGAACACGGATCCTGTGATTGAAAAGGCAAAAGAGAACATACATGAAAAACTGCGCATGGAAGAGATCGGCTTATGGCTGTTTGGCTCACCCGATCCAAGACGCTGGCTCTGTCCCTGTCACAATGACCATCATCCCGGCAGTGTAGCCGCTTATGATGAAGGCAGAAGATTCCACTGTTTTTCATGCGGGGCAGATGGGGATGTCATTACACTTGTGATGAAGAAGAAGCACTGTACGTTTCCCTGGGCCGTGTATCTGATTGCGGCGCAGTTTGACGGCATTGTCAATGAACAGGAATTTTCGCATCTTGCCCGGATGCTGCATGGTTCTTCCTGCCGCATGATGGAAAGCATACCTGAGAAAGACGGCATGGAAACAGATGAAGTACAGCGGGCGCCGGCCTATATTCTGGATATGGTGTACCGCATCTTCATTCAGGGCAGAAGGCTTCTGTATCCTTACAGCGATGTACTGACGCTGAATGATTACAGGTATCTGAGAAACAGAGGCATAGAGGATACGGTGATCCGTGAGAACCAGTACTTTACCATGATGGATGAAACGATTCTGCCGCCTCTGATTCAGAAACTGGCCGAGAGGAACTACAGTGAGGATATTCTGATAGGCGTGCCGGGATTCTGCCGGGACAGAAAGAGCGGCAGCATCAGGATGGCCGTTCAGAAGGGCATCGGCATCCCGATTCATGATGTCTGGGGCAATATCACGGCCATTCAGATCCGCCGCAGTACGAGTGAGAAAACACGCTACATCTGGTATTCTTCCTCTTCAGCCGGCCATCCGGAACGGATGGATGGCGTCTCCTCCGGTTCGCCCCAGGATGTATTGTGTGGAAAAGATGACAATGCGCGCGACATCCTGATTACGGAAGGCCATTTCAAGGCGGATGCGTTCCGCCGTTATGGCCATATGAGTGCCATCAGCGTGCAGGGCATTGCCAGCTGCCGTGATATTGATGTGCCGTTAAGACAGCTCATTGCGCAGAAACATAAGACATGCCGCATCCTGATCGGCTTTGACAGCGACATGTATACCAATCCTGCCGTCTATCATCAGGCCGTGAAACTGGCGGATGACATTGTCCGGCAGAATCTGCCGGCCGTGATTGTATATCTGTTCTGGAACAGTATGTATGGCAAGGGACTGGATGATGTGCTGCAGAATCATCATGAAAGTGAGATTCATATGGCGGAGAAAGAAGACTTTGAAGCCGTCATGAACCATTATGAAACATTAACGCTGCATACAGATGAAGAAAGGAAAGAGGCGTTCCAGCAGGAAGTCATTGACCGGCTGAGTCAGCGCTATCTGCCAGAGGAATAGGAAAATGAGAAAGAATTATATCAGTATTGATATCGGCGGCACCGAACTGAAATATGCCCATATGGATGAAGCCGGAAAGATCCTGAGCCATGGTGCTGTACCGGTTGGAAACAGTCTGGAAGCACTGCTGGATGAAATCGAAACAGCTTCAGGAAAAGATGACATTGACGGCATTGCCATCAGTGCACCTGGTCATATCAATGCCCGTACCGGCTACTTCTATACCGGCGGCGCACTGGTGTTTCTGAATGAAACGGACTTCGGCAGGATGGTTGAAGAGAGAATGCACTGTCCGGTATCAGTGATCAATGATGCCAAGGCTGCGGCAGCAGCGGAAGTATGGAAAGGGGCAATGCAGGGGGTGAAGACCGGACTGGTTCTGGTGCTTGGAACCGGGATCGGCGGTGCGATTGTTCTGGATGGAAAGGTATACAGAGGCTGCAGTGATGCGGCTGGAGAAGTATCCATGATTGCATCAGACTGGATAAAGCCTTATCGCAAAGGACATGTCTGGGCGGTTTATGAAGCAGCTTCTTCCCTGGTCAAGCGCTATGCGGCAGCCGCCGATATGGATCCGGCTGCCTGCAATGGCCGGCTTATCTTTGCAAGAGCGGTTGAAAAAGAGGAAACAGCCCTGCGTGTTCTGCATGAGTTCTGTGCTGATTTTACTTCCGGTCTTTTCTCACTGCAGTCCATTCTGGACATGGAAAAAACAGCAGTCGGGGGAGGCATCTCCGCTCAGCCGCTGCTGTTTGAAATCATGCAGGAAGAAATTGATAAGGCCTATGCACCGTTCAAAGGAAAGGTTCCGTTTCAGAAACCGATCGTTGTACCATGCCGGTTCGGCAATGATGCCAACCTGATCGGTGCCCTCTATCATTTCTTCGAACTGTATCAGAAATAGGTCTTGCAGGAAAGCACTCTGCCGATGATGCGCACCGGCAGCTCCCGTATTTCCTTTGCAGTGAAATAGCGGTTCTCCACCTCCGGATTGGCCGCCTCCAGCACAATCATGCCTTTGCGGATGATCACACGCTTGACCGTAACTTCATCTGCGATCAGTACAACCCCGATCTCTCCGCTTTCCAGGTGTTCCGTCTTATGCACTAATACAAGCGACTGATCCATGATGCCGACTCCGCTCATGGAATTGCCGGTGACCCGCAGATAGTAGTCACCGGTTTTCATTTCATCCAGCGTCGCTTCCTCTTCACCAAGATAATTCTCTTCCGCAAACAGATCATAGCCGGCCTTGACATAGCCAAGAATCGGCAGATGCACGGAAATATCCATTCCCTTCAGCAGCGGTTCGACATTGTATCCAAGCATGTCAGACAGCCTTTCCATGACATCCCCAGATACCCTGCGCACTTCCCCCTTGCTCCAGCGTGATACCGTTGAACGGTCGACTCCCAGTCTGCGGGCAATGGCCGCATCTGTTTCACCTGTCTTGTTTTTATACGTCTGAATCATCTCTTTGAGTTCCATGCTTTTATTATAGCTTTTCTGCACGGTTTGTCTAATGACTGTTCTGATTTGTTGCATAAATGATTGAAATATGAAACGATTTGCCTATAATCAGAAGTATGAAGGACAAGGTAATCTTTCACATCGATATCAATCACTGCTATGCCCAGATTGAGGAAATGAAACAGCCTCATCTGCGTGATGTGCCGATGGCAGTCGGCGGTCATGAAGAAAAAAGGCATGGCATTATTCTGGCCAAGAATGATCTGGCCAAAGCAGCACATGTCATGACGGGAGAGAGTCTGCGGGAAGCAAAACAGAAGTGTCCTGATCTTCTCATCATCCCGCCGTCCTATGATGACTATATTTACTACACAGGGCTTGTCAAAGACATCTACCGGCAGTATTCCGATCACGTGGAGTCATTCGGGCTGGATGAAGCGTGGATTGATTATACGGACAGCCGGAAACTGTATGGCGAGCCGGTGAAAACAGCCTGTCTGATTCAGGACCGGGTGGAGAAGGAAATCGGCCTGACCGTATCGGTCGGTGTTTCCTGGAACAAGGCTTTTGCCAAACTGGGCAGCGACATGAAAAAGCCAAGAGGCATGACCGTCATTACCCGTGACAATTATCAGAAGCTTGTCTGGCCGCTGCCGGCGGAAGATCTTCTGTATGTCGGTCCGGCAACCATCCGCAAGCTTCATGCAAGAGGCATCATGACGATCGGCGATCTGGCCCAGTATCCTGCCGGCATCCTGCATCATGATCTTGGTATTGCGGGCGATATGATCCAGCTTTTTGCAAGGGGAGAAGATCCTTCCCCGGTGGCTGAAAACGGGGCTTCTGCACCAATCAAATCCGTCGGCAATTCCATGACGCTTGTGCATGATGTGAAAAGCTTTGAGGAAGTGAAGCCGGTACTCTGGATGCTGTGTGAAGCAGTGGCATCAAGAGCCAGAGATGCCGGCATGGAAGGCAGTACGGTTTATGTTTCTCTGCGCAGTACGGATCTGGCCTGGGCGGGCAGACAGATGAAACTGGAGCGGGCAACGGATGTCAGTGAAGAAATCATGGCGGCGGTGGAGCTGCTGGTGCATATGATGTGGCATGAGACTGTGCCGCTGCGGGCGGCAGGAGTATCGCTTGGCAGTCTGAAAGAGGCATCCAGCTTCCGCCAGCTGCGTCTTTTTGAAGATGCAGAGAACTGTGAAGCAGCCCGCAGATGCGATCTTGCCATGGACGAAATCCGCCGTATATACGGCTTTGACAGTGTGAAGCGCTTATGTACGCTCAATGATGAGAAACTGACCGACTTCAATGTCAAGGCAGATCATACCGTGCATCCGGTCGGCTACTTTCAGGGAAGAAAGATGGGGTGATGATAAATCATGGAGTTATATAAACGCTATGTGGATGTGGTGTCGCTGCAGCGCAAAACCGGCACATTGACGCCTCTGTTTCTGGTATGGGACGACGGCAGGAAGTATGCCATTGATAAAGTGGTCAGTGTGGAAAGAAGGGCTTCACAGGTAGGGGGATGCGGCATCCGCTATGCCTGTATGATCTGCGGCCAGAGAAGAAATCTTTTCTATGAGCGAAACCGCTGGTTTATCGAAAGCACACAGCCGTGATATGATACAGGCATGCCCAAAACAGAACAGACGCTTCAATTGGAACAGGCGCTGGAGCGCGACAGCCGGAAGAAAAGAGAATACGGATGCACGGAAGTCACCATCGGCTTCCGTCATAACGGCCATGGGGATGAGATTGTGGATTATATGTCCATGGATGCCCGTGAGATTTTCCGCTGTTATGAGCTGAAGGTCAGTTTTTCCGATCTGAAAAGCAATAACCATCTTTCCTGGTACGGAGACTACAATTACCTTGTCATCAGTGAAAGAATGCTGCTGCGGCCGATTCCCTATGACAACTATGTGCCGCCCTACGTCGGGATCCTGGCAGGGGAAAGTCTGCGTACCGTGCGGCAGGCGGAAAAGAGAACTGTCAGTGCGGAAACAAAGGCGCTGCTGAAGGATTCTCTTCTGCGCAGTATATACTGGCGCATGGAACAGTACCGGGATGAAGCTGATCCATCTGTTCTGAAGCAGTATCAGAAAGAGGCGGAAACGCTGAAGGAACAGATGGAACAGATGAAGCAGGAGGATGATCTTCTGCACTTCAATTATGAGGACTATGAAAACTGGTATCAGAAGAACCATCAGGTATCCTTCCGGATTGACCAGGGGGCAAAGGAAGAAAGAAGACAGTTTGCAGAAAGGAAAGAAGGCAGGATGCAGTGGATCGCGGAAGAAAAGACACTGGTCTGTCCTGTCTGCCATCATAAGGCATTGTATGATGAAACCGGCGCACAGGTGCGTACGGCTTACTGTCCCTGGTGCGGAGCGGATCTCAAAGATCTCAAACCGTAATCAGATCATATGGGAATACTGCTGCAGGCAGGATTGACAAGGAGAAACAGTGCATATGGAAATGCAGATGAAAAAGGTACAGGAGCTGCCGACTCCTGAAGAAATGAAAAAACTTTATCCGCTGCCGGAAGGCATCCGGGAAATCAAGGAAAAGCGGGATGAGGAAATCAAGGCCGTGCTGGAAGGAAGAGACAGCCGTTTTCTTCTGATTATCGGACCGTGTTCGGCGGACCGTGAGGATGCGGTGCTGGATTATATGAAGCGTTTGGCCAGGGTGCAGGAAGAAGTGAAAGACAGATTTCTGATCATTCCGCGCGTCTATACCAATAAACCGAGAACAAAAGGACTTGGCTACAAGGGCATGCTGCACCAGCCGGATCCTCATAAGGGAGAAGATCTGTATGCAGGTATTGTTGCCATTCGTGAACTGCATACAAGAGTTGTGCTGGAAACAGGCTTTACCTGTGCGGAAGAAATGCTCTATCCTGAAAACCATGCCTATCTGTCGGATCTATTGGCATATGTAGCAGTAGGGGCCAGATCCGTGGAGGATCAGCAGCATCGTATGACCGCCAGCGGCATCGGTATTCCGGCCGGCATGAAAAATCCGACTTCCGGTGATCTTTCCGTCATGATGAATGCCATCATGGCAGCCCAGAACCCCCAGACATTCATCTACCGGGGCTGGGAAGCACAGACAACCGGCAATGAACTGGCCCATGTCATCCTGAGAGGCTATCAGGATAAATTCGGCAATGCCCATCCGAATTACCACTATGAAGATCTCATGCATGTGAATGATCTCTACGAAAGCATGAAGCTGAAGAATCCGGCCGTGATTGTCGACTGCAACCACTGCAATTCCGGCAAGCAGTATATGGAACAGATCCGCATTGCCAAGGATGTCATGCACTCAAGACATGTCAATCCGAGAATTCATGATCTGGTCAAAGGGCTGATGATTGAAAGCTATCTGCTGGATGGCAACCAGCCTTCCAGCGGTGATGTATACGGCCTTTCCATTACCGATGCGTGCTTAGGCTGGGATAAGAGTGAAAAGCTGATCAAGGAGCTGGCGGAAATCGTCGACTGAGTTTGTTGAAGCGTCCCGTTCGGGACGTTTTTTCGTGCTCTTGTCTGAGTCTCTTAATGTTAAATCTCCGAAAGAGTTTTACATGGATTTTTCACAGCTCCTGTTTTTTGCTTTACACAGCACCTTTATCTTTACTTATGTACCAAGGGAGGCGTAAAGCAAAATTATGGTATCTAAAAAGAGTTTAACAGCGTGCATTCTGGCCGCAGCGATGCTGGCTGGATGCGGTTCAGGTTCTAGTGCTGGCACAGCATCGTCCAGTGATTCTTCTACAGCTTCTACCGCTGCTTCTGAATCCGTATCCGGTTCTGTAACCGCAGCCGGTTCTTCCGCACTGCTGCCGCTGGCACAGGCAGCTGCCGAGTCCTTCATGCAGAAGAACCCTGACTGTGTCGTTACAGTCAATGGCGGCGGTTCCGGTGAAGGCCTGAAGCAGGTCGCTGATGGTTCTATTGATATCGGTGATTCCGATGTATTCGCTGAGGAAAAGCTGGACGCAAGTGCAGCAGATGGTCTGGTTGATCATCAGGTTGCCATTGTTGCCATGGCTGCCGTTGTCAATAAGGACCTTGGCATTACCAATCTGACTACAGATCAGCTGATTTCCATCTTCAAGGGTGAAACAACTAACTGGAAGGATGTAGGCGGTCCGGATGAGGACATTTTGCTTGTCACAAGACCTTCTTCTTCCGGCACAAGAGCTACTTTCTCCAAGTATGCCATGAACGGTGAATCCGAAGCTGACAACCAGGCTCTTGAAACAGATGACTCCGGCACACTGGTACAGACAATTACAGATAACAAGGACGCCATCGGCTATGTTGCTCTGAGCTACCTTGTTGAAAATAAAGATCTGCAGGCAGTTTCCATTGATGGTGTTGAACCTACACTTGAAAATGTATACAGCGGCGACTACAAGGTATGGAGCTATGAGCATATGTATACAAAGGGTGACGGCAGTGATGCTGCCCAGGCATTCATCAAGTATATGACAAGCGATGAATTTTCCAGCAAGGTCGAAGACATGGGCTATGGTGTTGTTGCTTCACTGACAGACGCTGCCAAGAAGACCCACGCCGACTGAGACCATTGAAAATCAGTCATGAAGCCGGGGCGTTTTCCCGGCTTTCTTTTCATGAAAGGAGAGATATTTGTGGATGATCAATATACGGCCAGAATGGTAAAAAAGGATGGTCATGCAAAAATCCTTTATACCGTATGCGGTCTGTTCATTATTGTTCTGACTGTCGCCATCGGTGCGTTTCTGATTTATAAGGGAAGCGGTACCTTTGTGACAGCCCACCACAGTGTCTTCGAGTTCCTGTTTTCAAGCAAATGGGAGCCGCTGGACAGTGTGGGTAAGTATGGCGGCAAGGTAGGTGCACTTGTCTACATTGCCGGTTCGTTGATGACATGTGGCCTGGCACTGGTATTTGCGATTCCGTTTGCGGTAGGAACAGCTGTATATCTGGCTGAGATCAATCCGAAGTTCGGAGAAAAGTTCATCCGTCCGGCAGCGGAAATCTATGTCGGTATTCCTTCGGTTGTCTATGGCTGGGTGGGTCTTACCATTCTGGTGCCGTTTATCCGTGATGTATTCCATGCCAAAATGGGCGGCTTCTCGGTCTTAGCGGCTTCCATTGTGCTTGCGGTCATGATCTTCCCGACCATTACGACCGTAGCAGCCGATGCCATTCAGGCAGTGCCGCAGTCGTATCGTGAGGCAGCCTATGGCATGGGGTCAACCAGATGGCAGGTGATCCGCCACGTGGTGCTGCCGGCCGCGTTTGGCGGAATTGCCACAGGTGTGATTCTCGGTCTTGCTAGAGCGATTGGTGAAGCGCTGGCGGTTGCCATGGTCATCGGCAAGACAAGAAGCTTCCCGCAGAACATTCTCTCACCGACCAACAACCTCACCGCAGCCATTGCGGCTGATATGGGCAATACGGCAAACGGCGGTGAACATAATATGGCCCTGTGGTCCATGGCTTTACTGCTGTATATCATTTCAACGATTCTCATCTTCATTATTCATCGGATGAGTCATAAGAAGGAGGACTGACATGACGGTAAAAGACGAAAGCGCACCCGCTGAAGTAAATCATGAAAAACTCTATGCCCGTGCCCGTAAGGCAGATCATGTCGCTACCGGCTTCTTCACCTTTTTCGGCTGGTTCATGACTGCATTTCTTGTCATCTTCACTGCTTATATCATCATCAAAGGATTTGCCGGCTTCCAGCCTGAATTTCTGACGGCTACCAGCAACGGCATTCTCAATCAGCTGTTCAATACGGTTTATCTTGTTGTTCTGTCTCTTCTGATCTCGGTGCCGCTCGGTATCGGTGCCGGTGTCTATCTGAGCCAGTATGCAAAGAAGGGGAAGTTTCTGACTTTCTTAGAAATTTCCATTGAATCTCTGTCTTCTCTGCCTTCCATTGTCATCGGTCTGTTCGGTTATCTGGTTTTCATCCTGATGACTGGTCTTAAATGGAACCTTCTGGCCGGCGCTCTGGCTGTGAGTATTCTATCCCTCCCTTTAATCACAACCGAGACAAATAATGCTTTGAATTCTCTGCCTCCGGAATACAAGGAAGGTTCGCTGGCTGCCGGTGCCACCCTGGCCCAGACCATCAGGCACGTACTGCTGCCGGCAGCTCTGCCGCAGATTCTGACCGGTGTCATCATGGCTGCCGGAAGAGGTTTTGGCGAAGCAGCTGCACTTCTGTACACAGCCGGCCAGTCCACAGTCATCAACTGGAACAACTGGAACATCACAAGCCCGACCTGTCCGCTCAACCCGTTCCGTTCGGGTGAAACCTTATCACTGCATATCTGGGTCATGCGTACCGAAGGCAGCCTCAATCCGAATTCTACGGAAATCGCAAGCTTTGCGTCTGCCATCCTTGTCATCATGACTCTGCTGTTCTCATTAATCACACGCCATATGAGCAATTCAATCAGAAAGAAGAATACGAAAGGATAATATGAGCAAGATTACTGTAAAGGACCTCAACCTTCATTATGGTGATTTCCATGCCCTGCATGGCATCAATATGAACATCGAGGCTAATGAAATCACCGCTTTCATCGGTCCTTCCGGCTGCGGCAAATCCACATTCCTGAAGACACTGAATAGGATGAATGACCTGGTTGAGGGATGCAAGATCGAAGGAGAAGTCAGACTGGATGGGATTGATATCTACAAGGATATGGATGTTAATATTCTGCGTAAGAAAGTCGGCATGGTCTTTCAGAAAGCCAATCCGTTCCCGATGAGCATCTATGACAACATCGCCTATGGACCCAGAATTCATGGCATCAAGAACAGAAGCCAGCTGGATGAAATCGTGGAAAAGGCATTGAAGGATGCAGCGCTGTTTGATGAACTGAAGGACCGTCTGAAGAAGAGTGCGCTCGGTCTTTCCGGCGGCCAGCAGCAGCGTCTTTGTATTGCTAGAGCCCTGGCCTGCAATCCGGAAGTGCTGCTCATGGATGAGCCGACATCTGCTCTGGATCCGATTTCTACATCCCGCATTGAGGATCTTGCCATTGAACTCAAGAAGAAGTACACCATTGTCATCGTCACCCATAACATGCAGCAGGCAGTCCGTATCTCTGACAAGACGGCGTTCTTCCTGCTTGGCGATCTGGTTGAATACGGCAGGACAGATGATATCTTCTCCAATCCGAAGGACAAGCGTACAGAAAACTATATTACAGGAAGGTTCGGCTGATACTTATGAGAAACAGATTTGATCAGGAGCTGGAAGAGCTCGAAAACTCGATGACCCGTATGGGGGCCATGTGCGAACAGAGTATTTCACTCTGCATTGATGCCTTATTCTCCGGCAACCGCAAGACAGCAGGAGAAGTCATTGTCAATGTCAGTGCCATTTCCCGTGAAGAAAGAGAAATTGAAGCAATCTGCCTGAAACTGCTCATGCAGCAGCAGCCGGTCGCGACTGACCTGCGTGTTATTTCAAGTGCATTGAAGATGGTAGGCGATATGGAAAGAGTCGGCGATCAGGCTGGTGATATTGCCGAGATTGTATTGACGGAAAAACTGTCCGCTGCCAATGATATCCTTAACCTCAAGAAGATGGCAGATGCCTCCAGTGAGATGGTAACCGGAGCCATCAGTGCCTTTACGGAAAGAAATGCGGATAAAGCCCATGCCGTCATCCAGGAAGATGATGTGGTTGATGAAGCATTCAATGCGGCCAAGCAGAAGCTCATTGAAATCTATGATAAACGGGCAGCGAATATGGAATATGCCGTTGATCTGATCATGATTGCCAAGTACTTTGAAAGAATCGGCGATCACGCTACCAACATTGCCCAGTGGGCTCTGTATGCCATTACCGGCGTCAGAGAAGGCAATACCAACTGACCGGAAAACAGCTGTAAAAGAAGACAGCTGTTTTTCTTCTGTTATAAATGAAAATATTTACATTAATAATGATAGAATATTTCAATATTTACAGAAAACCACTTGCATGATTTCCGCAGGACAGTTATCATACAGGCACAGGCAAGGAAGAAGAGAAGTAGGAAACAGACCTGTCAGAAGCGAGTTCCGTGAATGGGTGAAAAGGGAACGGCAGAAGGGTTTCTGAAGCGTGCTTTGGAGCTGATGTCAGGAAATGGACATACGTGAACCTGCGTTAAGGGATTGAGTGTCTGTCGTCTGACAGGAATAAAGGTGGTACCGCGTAAGTGAGCGTCCTTTGGCAAAGAGCTGAAGGATGCTTTTTTAATGAAAGACCACGGGAGGCAGGATATGGAAGAGCGACGAAACAGTGCAGTACATTCTGGAATCATGAAATTATTTGAAAAGAAAAGGAGATAAACATCATGAAAAAAGAAGATATCAAAAAAGTAGTTCTCGCCTATTCCGGCGGCCTTGACACATCCATCATCATCCCGTGGCTGAAAGAAAACTATAACAACTGTGAAGTCATTGCCGTATCCGGCAATGTCGGGCAGGGGACGGAACTTGACGGTCTGGAAGAAAAAGCCAAGAAAACCGGCGCTTCCAAGCTGTATGTTGTGGATCTGACGGATGAATATGTCAATGATTACATCATGCCTTGCCTCAAGGCGGATGCCCAGTATGAACAGTATCTGCTCGGCACAAGCCATGCTAGACCTGTCATTGCCAAGGCATTAGCAGAGATTGCCCATAAGGAAGGTGCTGATGCCATCTGCCATGGCTGCACCGGCAAAGGCAACGATCAGGTCAGATTCGAGCTGGCCCTGAAGCATTTCGCTCCTGAACTTGCCATCATCGCTCCCTGGAGAGAGTGGAACATCAAGTCAAGAGATGAGGAAATCGATTATGCGGAAGCCCATCACATTCCGCTGAAGATCAACAGAGAAACAAACTACTCCAAGGATAAGAATCTGTGGCATTTGTCTCATGAAGGTCTGGACCTGGAAGATCCGGGCAATGAACCGCAGTATGAAAAGCCCGGTTTCCTGGAAATGGGTGTTTCCCCGATCGATGCCCCGGATACCCCGGAATACATTACCCTGGACTTTGAAAAGGGTGTGCCGACTGCCTTCAACGGCAAAAAGATGACGCCGAAGGAAATCGTGCTTGCCTGCAATGAGGTCGGCGGCAAGAACGGCATCGGTCTATTGGATATTGTGGAAAACAGACTGGTCGGCATGAAGTCAAGAGGTGTCTATGAGACCCCTGGCGGAACCATTCTTTATGCAGCCCATGATTATCTTGAAACCATTACCCTGGACAAGGATACCATGCATGAGAAAGAAAGAGTCGCTCTGACGATGGGCGAACTTGTCTATAACGGCAAGTGGTTTACCCCGTTAAGAGAAGCATTGAGTGCTTTTGTTGATAAGACCCAGGAAACCGTCAACGGCACCGTCAAGCTCAAGCTTTACAAGGGCAATATCATCAAGGCTGGTGTCTGGAGCAAGGACAGTCTGTATTCAGATGAATTGGCAACGTTTGGTGAGTCCGACTATGACCAGAAAGACAGTGCAGGCTTCATCAACCTCTATGGTCTGCCGATCAAAGTGCAGGCGCTCAAGGACGCAAAGAAACTGAAGTAAAAACAGGAGGAGCTGACATATGAAGATGTGGGCAGGGAGAACGGACGGCATAACGGATGCCGTCGCCGATGAATTCAATTCATCGATCTCATTTGACAGCCGTATGTATGAAGAAGATATCGACAGTTCCATTGCCCATGCCCGCATGCTGGAAAAGACCGGCATCCTGAACCATGAAGATGTCGAAAAGATCATCACCGGTCTGTTGGAAATCAGGAAAGATCTGGAGGATGGTACGCTTGCCATTGATCCGGATGCGGAAGATATTCATATGTTTGTTGAACAGGAACTGACAAAGCGGATCGGTGATGCCGGCAAGAAAGTCCATACGGCCAGAAGCCGCAATGACCAGGTTGCCAATGATCTCCACCTGTATATCAGAAAAGAAAACAGAAATATCTTCCACTTGATTCAGCAGCTGATTGAAGTACTGCTGGCGCAGGCTGAGAAGAACAAAGCTGTGATCATGCCGGGCTATACCCATCTGCAGAGAGCGCAGCCCATTACCTTCGGCCATCATCTGTGCGCCTATGCCATGATGTTTCTCAGAGATCTGGACCGGCTTAATGATGCGTATCAGAGAACAGATGTTTCCGTCATCGGCTCCTGTGCCCTTGCCGGTACAACCTATCCGACCGACCGTTTTTATGAAGCACAGCTGCTTGGTTTCTCTTCAGTAGGCATGAACAGTATGGATGGGGTGAGCGATCGTGACTTTGTGATTGAAACACTGAGCGATCTGGCCATGGTGATGATGCATCTGTCGCGGCTGAGTGAAGAGATCGTGCTCTGGACAAGCTGGGAATTCCACTTTGTGGAACTGGATGATGCCTATACGACCGGCTCATCGATCATGCCGCAGAAGAAAAACAGCGACATGGCAGAACTGACCCGGGGCAAGACAGGACGTGTGTATGGGGATCTGGTGGCATTACTTACCGTGATGAAAGGTCTGCCGCTTGCCTATAACAAAGACATGCAGGAAGACAAACAGCCGGTATTTGATGCCATCGATCAGGTGAAGATGTGCCTGCAGGTAAACATCCCGATGCTTAAAACCATGAAAGCCATCCCGGAAAACATGCATCGGGCAGCCCAGAAAGGCTTTATCAATGCGACAGATCTGGCTGACTATCTGACAAAGAAAGGCATGCCGTTCCGCGATGCCTATAAGACTGCCGGAAAACTTGTGCATCTGTGTCTTGCCAGGGACTGTGTTCTGGAAGAAATGCCGCTGGAAGAATACAGACAGTACTCGGATCTCTTTGATGAGGATCTGTACAGTGCTATTGATCTATCCGAATGCGTCAATAAGCGTACTTCCCTTGGGGGTACGGCTGTGTCACAGGTGGAAAATGAAATCAGTTGGGCTGAAAAGAAGCTGAAGGAGCTGAGTGATGAAGAAAGTATTCATTGATGGCAGCTATGGTACTACCGGTCTCAGGATTCATGAGCGTCTGAAGGAGCGCAGTGATATTGAACTGCTTGAGATTGCCTATGAAGACAGACACAGTGAAGCACTGCGGAAAGAAGCACTGAATGAAGCGGATATCGTATTCCTGTGTCTGCCCGACCAGGCTGCCATAGAAGCAGCGGATCTAGTTGAAAATAAGGATACGGTGATCATTGATACTTCTACAGCCCATCGTACTTCCGCCGGCTGGGTATATGGTCTAGCGGAGCTGAAGGGGCAGAGAGAAAAAATCAGAGCAGCGAAAAGAATTGCCAATCCCGGCTGCCACGCTACCGGCTTCATTCTTCTTGCTTCACCGCTTGTGAAAGCAGGTATCATTGATCCGGATACAATTCTCTCCCTGACGTCATTGACCGGCTATTCCGGGGGCGGCAAGAAGATGATCGCAAGATATGAGGCAATTGAAAAAGAAGCACATATCAATGCACCGCAGCTCTATGGCCTGGGGCAGAAACATAAACATCTGCCGGAAATGGCAGTGATGAGCGGTCTGAAACATCCGCCGATCTTCAATCCGGTGGTAGCGGATTATTACAGCGGGATGGAGAGTATTCTATCTCTGGACAGTACACAGATTCATGGATCAATGGAAGAGATCAGGGAAACATATCGCAAAGCCTATCCCTGCGGTATGGTTCATTATGAAGAAAAACTGGATATAAACGGCTATCTGCCGGCAGATCTGTATGCCGGAAGGGATGATTGTGCCATTACAGTGATTGGAAATGAAGAAAGAATGGATGTCATTGCCTTATTTGATAATCTTGGCAAAGGGGCAAGCGGTGCAGCCATTCAGAATATGAACATTGTTTCAGGAATAGAAGAAGAAACAGGACTGGTGGAATGATGTATAAGGAAACAGAAGGCGGCGTTACGGCAGCGAAAGGATTCAAGGCATCCGGCATTCACTGCGGCATCCGTCATAACAAGGAAAAGAAAGATATTGCGAGGCTGCTGAAAAAGTAAAGGTATTCATAAACTGATCAGCAGTTTCATGTTTAGGCGCTTTCAATCAGGATCTGAAGTGCATAGCAATCTGAAAAAACGATTGTTAT
>JALCHG010000029.1:0-23813 GCA_022644565.1 Solobacterium sp.
CGTTGTCATGGCATTCCTGCATGTTATGTGGCAGATAACACTTCTACTCTGTCACATCTCTTCAAAACAAAAATCCAGAAGCTTTGAAACACTGATATGCGTGCTCATCAGCTTCTGGATTCTTTCTCTTTACAGCAGGATTGTTCAGGGCTTCTCCCCCCAAACTGTCCCCCAAAGTTAAACCGCCTTCTCCCCCAAAGTCTCCCCCAAGGTTATTGGCTTTTCCCCCTTACATTTTGGAGAGCCAATCCTTTTTCATTTATCCTCTGTTATTTCAGAAAGCAAACAGATTCAGACCCGTACCGGTTTCAGTATCCTTCTTACGGCCGATCTGACCATCGTATACCGTCACAAACAGTTCACACGTACCGCCGATGCGGGCACGGTTAAGATGACCGCCGAACGTATGATGATCCTGATCAGCCACGGTGATATGCAGATGAAGATACGGCCTGCCTTCATTTCTTGTGATATTGCCAAGCAGTGATGTGATTTCCAGGGCTTCTTCTTTCACCCCGGACATATACTTCTGTGCCTTGACATCATACAGTCCCATCTCAACAAGATCAGCAGCCCCGATCCCCTCTACAGATGCTGTTTCAATCTTCTCCTTTTCGGCAAGTTCGCTCAGACACGCAAGTATTTCCTCACCTCTGTCTATGCGTACTGCATAGACATTTCCCATTTTTCTGTATTCCATATGAACCTCTTTTCTTTCCTTCTATTATATACAGAAAATCCCATCCGCTTCCGTACGGATGGGAAGAGTGATCAGGCTGCTTTTGCACTTGTTTCAGTATGTTCTGAAGAACCGTAATGCGGGCCGATCTTCTGCAGCGTACCATTGTTTTTCAGTCTTGGATACAGGGCAAGATACAGAAGAGATGCGATGATGACAGTCAATACGGCATTGGTGCATGTTGTAATGGCATTCCATCCGGCTAATGCCTTGGCCGCATCGGCCGGGGCGCCTAAGATCACGGCGGTATAGAAGTAGCCGAACAGCGGTTCCCCAATGCAGTTGAATGCCATGCCGGCCGCAGAAGACAGGAAAGCTGCTCTTGTCAGTTTCTTACCGGACAGCGTCTGTATTCTGAATACCTTATGGGCAGCAAGGCCGGTGATCAGGCCGATGCCAAGCTTCAGGATAATGGTCTTTGGAGCTGTGGTCACATAGACCGGGTCCAATAGATCACCGATCCCCATACCGAGTGCCCCGGCAGCGCCGCCAAGCCAGCCGCCCAGCAGCAATGATGCCAGCACATCAAATGTATTGCCTAAATGAAAGGAAGTATAGCCTCCCGGTGTCGGGATCTTGATCTGCAGATATGTGAATGCCACATAAGCCAAAGCGGCCATCAGGCCGGTAACGCACAGTTTCAGGATTCTGTTTCTGTTTTCCATATGTCTATCCCCCTCAGGATGCTTATAAGGTACGATAGATCTGGATATACATAAATAACCAGAAAAGATAATATTTATAAGACCAGATCAGTTATTCTCTGCAATATAATCACGGAAAGCACGACACATGGTTAAAGGATGATAGGGAAACATCCCATCGAAGTTTTCCTGTTCCGACTGGTTCATCAGAAAACCATCCCTGACGGAAGGATCAAACGGATCATGACACCATGGCTCAGTGGCAATACCTTCCTTTTCCATTACTTTTCTGACTTCTGTTTCTCTTTCTTCAGTGGCTGCCGCATTGAAATAGCCCTGGATATGAATGACCTGATCCTCTTTGAAGTAATGGCAGTAAAGCAGATAGGTCACTGTATCATCCGCTTCCCTCCGCTTTTCAATGACATACACCATGTCTTTCCCGCTGTCGCTCTTTCCTTCCCCAGCATCGACCAGGCCTTCATTTTCACCTAAGCCTTCTCTGTTTTTTGCAATGACATTTTCCAGCGCATGACGGGGCATGGCATGGGCAATAGGCATGGGAATAAAGAGAATGTAAGCCATCGTTTGTTCTTTCTGAAAGGAAAGAGATACACTGCCGCAAGGAAGTCCCGCCGGCACGGGTGATCGTTCACATACATCCGGCAGATTCAGTTCGATGGAATTGACGGTAATTTTCATAGATGCTTCCTTTCTGACAGAAGACTGCCTTTTCTGATATCTTCAGCAGCGTCTTCACTGCTTAATGGCCGGCCGAAGTAGTATCCCTGGATGGAATCCGCTCTGAACTCTTTCAGCATATCATACTGTTCTTTTCTTTCTACCCCTTCGACAATGATGTTTTTATCCAGGGCATGCACCATATCCACAATATCGCGGAATACATCATCGCGGGATGGAGTGAGATAGGCATCTACCAGTGACTTGTCGATTTTGACGGTATCCACCGGCACATAGGACAATGCCGCAAAAGAGGAATAGCCTGTACCGAAATCATCCATATGCAGACTGAAACCGGCTTCTTTCACCTGATGGTAGAACAGTCTGATCTCTTCATTATCTGACATGGCAAGCCGTTCCGTAATTTCCAGTCTGATGCAGTCAGCAGGCAGATCATACTTCTTCAATAATGACACTAGATAAGATACATATCCCGTATCGCTGAGCTGGCCGGCACTGTAGTTGATGGATACCGGCGGCGGGGTCAGACCTTCCCTGCGCCACACGGCAATCTGCCGGATGGTCATTGCCGTTGTCCGCCGGCCGATCTCACGGATCCAGCCGTTTTCTTCAGCCAAAGGAATGAAAACACCCGGACCGATGTTCTTATCCTTCATTCTGACTAATGCTTCAAAGCCGATGAGCTTTCCATCAGCGGTATTGACCTGGGGCTGATACAGCATGTAAAGGCCGTCATGTTCAATCGCATCCAGTACGGAGTTCTTTGTCTTTTCCCTCTGGATTTCCGCTTCACTGAGATCCGGTGTATAGAGCGTTGCCAGATTCTTTCCCTTCCGTTTGGATTGATTCAGGGCAAGATCCGCCTGCAGGATGAGTTCACTCACACTGACCCCGTCACACGAATTGACAAGACCTGCACTGCAGTAAGGACAGATCGCATCGAATCCGACTTTACGCTCCCGCCGGAATACCTGCAGAATATCTGTCACAGCTTCATCCTGTTCGCTGAGTGTACGGCCATAGAGGACAATCAGAAACTCATCCCCGCCATAGCGGCAGATCTCTGCATTCATTCTGCGGCCGATTGCCTGCAGTTCCATGGAGATGGAACGCAGGATGATATCGCCGTTATCATGGCCGTATATTTCATTGATCTCCTGGAAATCATCAAGATCCAGCAGGATGATCGAATATCCCTTTTCCCTGAGGCGGGGATCCAGTCCCATCTGCTGCAGGGCTGCCTGACGGTTGAGCAGACCCGTCAAAGCATCATGGCGCATGGCAAATTCCAGCTGCTCTGCGGTTTTTGTTCTGGCTCTGTTTTCCATACTGAAACCAAGGGCAATCAGAAACATGCTGGCAATGATGATGATCATCGGATAGAAGATCTGACCGTATTTCTCATTGAAGGTCTGCGGCTTTCCGATGATCAGCGTATCCTTCGGCAGATCATCCAGGGAAAGACCGAACTTCTTCATGACATCATAGCTGGCCACATACTGTCCTTCATCATCCTGCATGGCGGAAATCGTAGAAAGATCCATATCGTCATCCAGCACCTGTGCCATCAGACTGACCGCCTTGGCGGCCGTAGCCTCCATATTCACGGTTCTTCCCCCGCACACACCGCTGCCATAGCCGCCTTTGCTGTTGCGGAACACCGGTACGTGTGCAGCTGAACAGATCAGCCGCGACATCTCTGTAGAAGTATAGTAATTGCCTTCCCTGTCCTCAAAGGCACTGACAAATACAATAAACGTTCCCCTGCCATAGGTGGAAATCTGATCCTGCAGCTCCTGTACGGTCATCCCGCTGAAATCCAGCATTTCAAAATCAAGACTGCTGTATTTGCGGGTAAGCGAAAGCTGATTGATTCTTTCTTTTATGGCCTGGCTGGTCTCACTGTCATCGACAATGAAAACGGCCTTATCCGGCTGATCCAGCAGGCTGATTGCCATTTTGAGAACATGTTCGATGTTATTGGGTTCAAGATATCCGGTAATGAGCGGATCTTCTGCCGCCTTGATGCCGGCATCGTGATCATTCACGCCGAAAAACACCACCGGCAGACCGCTGAAAAGTTCTTCCCGCTCAGCTCTGACAAACTGCAGCGCCGCATCATCGGCCGTGATAATGCCCTGATAGGATGTCTCTGTCATCATCTGCCTTGCTCTTTCCACACACATCTTCATATCTTCATCCGAGTGGTGTTTATAGGTATCCATGTTCAGAACATCAAACTCAATTCCATCCTGTGCACTGACGGACAGAATCCCGTTGATCTGATCCTGGTAATAGGCTGCAGTGGGATCATAGGAAGAGATGAATAGCACTTTCTTCATCCGGGTATAGGTCTGCTTTCCCGTATCACGCAGCTGACCTTCATCCTTTACGGTATCGACAACGCTGCCGGTGATGGATGAAACAGACGCATCTTCACTGTCTTCCGCGTTATTGATCTGCCGGACTAATGACCCGATCAGCAGAGCTACACCGATCAATACAATGATTAGCCCCGCCCATACTACCCCATAGCCGGTACCGGACATCTTTCCAAAGTGCTTTCCGCTTCTTTTCCTCATTACTCATGTACCCTTAGAACTTCTTATATTCTATCTTATTTTCTATGAATTATCGCCATGGAATGGCCTCTGTTCAGAGACAAAATCTGATCCCGCTGTCCTTTATTACGCTATGAAAATGATCCATCTCTTCCCGGGTATACTGGCGTGCATCTTTACGCACACCATAGGTAAAAGAAGTCAGCGGATATTTGGCCGGTGCCAGCGGATTATAGTTGAGCAGTTCATAGCGCACATTCTCATACTGCGACACAAGAAACTTGGCAATGGCTGAAAGATTGGCATCATCCGCCGTAAAACCGGGGATCAATGGCGTACGGACGGTTATCTGATCTTTCTTATCACTGTGCAGCAAATAGGCAATATTCTCTTTGATCTGCCGGTTGGAAACACCCGTGGCTGCTTTGTGGCACTTTTCATCATAGAGCTTCATGTCACAGTAGATTTCATCCAGATACGGCAGTACCGCCTTTACATGATCTGCAGGTGTAAACAGCGATGTTTCAATGGCAGTATAAATACCTGCCGCATGACATTTTTTCAATAGAGAAAGCAGGGCCGGAAACTGCAGGAACGGTTCTCCTCCGGAAAAAGTCACACCCCCGCCCTGGGCAAAGAATACCTGGTCCTCTTTGATTTTTTCGACCAGTGCATCAATGTCATAATATGTGCTGTCATAGCGCAGGGCACGGGAAGGACAGACAGATACGGCACTTGAAAGATCTGCTCCGGCATCAAAGACAGGGCACTCCTGCCATTTGATGGCGTCAGGACACGCTTTATGACATAAACCGCAGTGAATGCAGGAAGAGGAAAACCATACGGTTTCCCTCTCTGCTTTCAATCCTTCCGGATTCTGACACCATCTGCACCGCAGCGGACAGCCTTTGAGAAAGACAGTCGTACGGATGCCCGAGCCGTCATGTACGGCAAAGCGTTTGAGATCAAAGACAAGAACTTCAGATCCGGTCATAGGTTGTACGGGCAATGATTTCATCCTGAAGCTTGCCGGCAAGCTCTACAAAGTAAGCTGTATAGCCGGCCACTCTGACGGTCAAAGAGCGGTGGCGCTCCGGATGGGCTTTGGCATCCAGAAGGTCTTCCCGTCTGACGACATTGAACTGAATATGGGGAATCTCAAGCTGTACAAACGCCCGCAGGAACTTCTCAAAATCCTCTCTTCCCTTCTCAGTCTCAAAGAAAGAAGGCAGGAATTTCATATTGAGAAGACCGCCGTTAGTTGTACAGGAATCCGGCAGGCGTGATACTGACTTCAATAATGCCGTTGGTCCGGCGATATCTCTTCCATAGGCAGCGGAAAGGCCGCCGTCTGCCAGCGGCTCCATGGCTTTGCGGCCATCGGGCGAAGCACCGACATTTTCTCCCATCGGCACATGCGCCGATACGGTATACATGCCGGTATGATAGAGACCGCCTCTTGGATTGCGGTAATGCTTCATGGCATTGCGGAAATAGGTGCACCACTTTGCCCCGAGTTCATCCACCCAGCGTACATCATTGCCATACTTCTCGCATCTGTTCTGTACCATGGCAAGAGTGATTTCATGTCCTTCATAATTATCCCGCAGAGCGGAAAGCATCTCCTCACGGCTGATCCGCTTTTCATCATACACAAGCTTCTTCAGCACAGCTAATGAATCCGCCAGATTGGCAACCTGAATCATCTGAATGCCGGAAAGATTGTAATGAGCGCCGCCGGCCGTCACATCGATTCCCTTTTCCATGCAGTCGTTGATGACACAGCTCAGAAAGGCAGTCGGCAGGTATTTCTGATGGGCAGCTTCAACAACCTTTTCCGCTTCCATCATCCGATCGATATATGTATCAATCATGCGGGCAAAAGCCTGTTCCATCTCTTCGTATGTTCCATACGTATCAAGACCGCCGTAATCCGGTCCGATCTTTTTTCCGCTTAACAGATCAACCCCATGATTCAGCGTCAGTTCCAGCGCCTTGTTCAGGTTGAACATAGCCGCATCACTCCAGCCGAGGTTATTGCCCTGGGTAGTCAGTTCCACACAGCCTACAATCGCATAGTCGCGGGCATCCTTTTCACTGATGCCGAGATCCTGTACCATCGTATGGATGATGGCTTTGTCATTGAAAAACTGCGGCATGCCGGAACCTCTGGCTACAACTCTGATCGCCTTCTGCATCAGCTCATGTGTGCTGTGTTCATTCAGACGTACGGAAAGGTTGGGCTGGGGCAGACCGAGGTCTGCCTGGGCATCCAGAAACAGCAGAGAAAGTGCATTATACGTATCATTGCCGTTTTCATCCACTCCGCCAAGGGCGATATTGAAGCCGATCGGGAAACCGGCAAAGTACTTGGCACTGCCCGCATTGCGCATGTATACGATCTGATTGAACTTGAGATACAGGCATTCAATCAGCTCCAGTGCCTTTTCATCGCTTAATGTCCCGGCTTTGCGGTCATGTTCATAATACGAATACAGATAGCGGTCAGCCCGGCCGGGGGAGAAGGAAGACGCATTGGATTCCATCTGCAGAATGACAAAG
The DNA here is from genome assembly GCA_022644565.1 of Solobacterium sp. Taxonomy (GTDB): domain Bacteria; phylum Bacillota_I; class Bacilli_A; order Erysipelotrichales; family Erysipelotrichaceae; genus Bulleidia. Next base: position 7,209 of record JALCHG010000029.1, read on the forward strand.
AGAAACCACACGGACTGCAGTGCTTCATGGAATGTCTCGGCCGGACGCTCGGACAGATGGAGACAGATTTCAGCTGTTTCCTTCTGCTCTTTGGAAGGATGGCTGTGCATGATCAGATCATAATAGCGGCGCATGAAAGCCATCGCCCCATCCAGCACAATGCACATGCAGGTATAGAATTCTTTCTTTTCCTCAGAACAGGTTTCAAGATGTGCTTCTGCCTCTTTTTTGAGACCTGCCGGACCCTTTTCCAGCCACTTCTTCACATCCGGACAGATATGACCCTGGGCATGATCTTTCTGGTTGATCTTGACCACCTTTGCCATGGCATCAATCTCACTGCCATAGGCACTGCGAATGCCGTCTTCCAGCGATCTGTTCTGCCAATAGGGATAAATATCTTTCCGAAAGGTATCAATATCTTCCTGATGTACCAGGAATCTGTCCTGCGGACGGGTCGGCAGGGTTTCAAATTCACGGTTCACCCAGCTTGAGCCGCTTTCCGGAAAGACCACTCCGGCTCTGACACCCTTGGTGCGGTTGCCGACAATCAGCTCTTCAGGATCCACGGCAATTTCAATCTCTTCAAGTGATGCCTTCAGAGAAAGCGCCCGTTTCAGCGGGATCGACTTATCTTCATTTTCCTGATAGACCCGGGTAATGATCTTGGCCTGTTCAATAGAGGCATATCTCTTTTCGGCAAACATTCTTTCCTTCAGATGCCGTATTCTCTCTGTTTCCATGTTATCTCCTTTCAGACAATCCGCAGGCCGGACTGTCTGAGCTGTTTTTCTTCCTGTTCACTCAATCTGTCGCTGATAATGCCGCTGAAATCATCCGGACCGGCATAGACACAATGCCCTTCCTGCTGGAATTTCTCATGTTCACACAGCATATAGCTTGCCTGGGCACGTTCCAGCACAGCCTTTTTCAAAGCCGCATCATCCGGATCATACGTGGTAATGGAGCGGGTGCGCAGATCAACCCCTACTACGCCGAGAAACGCCTGGTCAAACCGCAGACAGGATAAAGCCTGCCGGGCCAGTGTACCGGTAAAACCGTCATGGGTGGCATTCAAGGCGCCGCCGATGAAGATCAGCGAAACACTGTCCTGTTTTTTCAGTGTATCAAGGATCGCAATCATATTAGTCGCTACCGTGACATGACGCTTCTGTTCCGCCAGGATCTCCGCAATGCGCAATGATGTAGTGGAAAGATCAAGATAGATGACTTCCTGTTCATGGATCAATGAAACAGCCTTCTCCGCCATGATCTTCTTTTCTTCAATGTTCTGATCCTGACGGGAGAGAGCATCATAGGCATGTATGTTCTGCCTGATCGCTGCCGCACCGCCATGAATCCGCTCCAGCAGATGGGCATCTTCCAGGCTTCTGAGGTCCTTACGGATACAGTCTTCGGTTACTTCATACCGCTTTGACAGATCTCTGACGGAGACAAAGCCGGCTTCATTGACATCCTGAACAATGCGGCTGTGTCTTTCCTTTGCCAGCATTAAAGATCCAGCAGTCCTTTGCCTTCCCCGTAGACACTGTACCAGTCCGCATTGAAGTCTTTTACGGCTTTGGCAATGTTGGCATTTTTGAAGATGGTTGTCAGAACATCATAGGATACCGTAACAGCCTGGGCACCAGCTGTGATCGCAGCTTCTACCTGATTCAAAGCATGGAAGGATGCGGCAACGATCCTGCAGTTATAACCGTCATGATCAATCCTGGCACTGACATTGCGGATGAGGGCATCCGGATCACCGCCAAGGTTGCCGATGCGGTTGTAATATGGTGCCATGTAGTCAGCCCCGGCTGCCATGGCCATATACGCCTGCATGTCTGTATAGATTGCCGTAGCCGTTACATTTCTGCCTTCCGCCTTGAGCAGCTTCATGGCCTTGACGCCTTCATAGGATGTCGGAATCTTGATATATACCTGATCATCCACTTCTGCATAGACACGGTGTGCCTCTTTGACAATATCCTCAGCTTTCTCTGCCACACACTGAATGTGGAGCGTTCTTTCTTTGCCGATGATGTTTCTGACTTCTCTCATATGAGCATAGAAATCAGCGGGTGCTGTCTTTTTAACGATAGAAGGATTGCATGTGATGCCGGAAATCGGCATATGATCCACACCATCTCTGATTTCATCAAGGTCAACTGTATCCAGTAAGAATTCCATAGTTCTTTCTCTCCTTTAAGTACATCCAAAGTATAGCAGTATATTTATTGTTTTCAATTATTATTTATTATTTTTTATTGTTTTTAAGAAAGCATAAAAAAAGCTGTCGATTGACAGCTTCTGTAAACTCAGTTCTTGCGGAAGAAACCAGGAATGGAATCATCATCCTCATCAACTGTATCAAAAGAGCTGGTGAAGGAGAGATTGTCATCATCTTCCTTGTCTTCGACAACGCTTGTGGAAGCAGGCTTGCCGGTACCGATGATCGGAGCGGTATCCTTGGCCGGCTTCTCTGTATCAACCATAGTAGGCTTGGGCAGATCAAAACCGGTAGCGATAATGGATACGATGATGGAATCACCGATCTTATCATTGATAGCAACACCGAAGATGATATCGATGTCATTGCCGGCTGCTTCACGGATATAGTCAACTGCTTCAGATGCATCATAGACAGACATGGAGGCACCGCCGGTAACGTTGATGATAGCGTTCTTGGCACCCTGAATCTGCGCTTCCAGCAGCGGAGACTGAATAGCTCTTTCGGCTGCTTCCTTGGCCTTGTCATCGCCATCAGCCATACCGATGCCGAACAGAGCAGAGCCCTGGTTCTGCATGACACTCTTGATATCAGCGAAGTCAAGGTTGATCATAGCCGGTACAGCAATCAGATCTGTAATGGTCTGTACGCCCTGGCGCAGAATGTTATCTGCTTCCTTGAACGCATCTTCAAACGGAATATGACCGATGACTTCCAGAACCTTGTTGTTGGAAATAATGATCAAGGAATCGACATATTCCTTTAACTGCTCCAGGCCCTGTTCAGCCTGGGTCATTCTTCTTCTGCCTTCAAAGGTGAACGGCTTGGTGACAATACCGACTGTCAGACAGCCCAGTTCCTTTGCGATCTTGGCAAATAAAGGCGTTGCGCCTGTACCTGTACCGCCGCCCATGCCGGCCGTCAGGAATACCATATCCGCACCTTCAACAGCCTTGCGGATCTCATTTTCACTTTCAACAGCTGCCTTGCGGCCATTATCAGGATCGCCGCCGGCGCCGAGGCCTTCCTTGCCAAGCTGAATCTTATTGGCAACCGGAGAAACGTCCAGAGCCTGGATATCGGTATTGGCTACATAGAATTCAACACCCTGAACACCTTCCTGGACCATGCGGTTTACCGCATTTCCACCGGCACCGCCGATGCCGAATACTTTGATTTTAGCAACCTGGTTATAGTTTAAGTCTGCCATTTCTCTTACCTCTCTACTTTTTGTTCTCCAGGAACAGGCCCTTCAGCTTGCTTGTGAGAGTATCTTCTCTGGTGTTGTTCCCTTCGTTTTTCTTTTCCCTGTATGATACAGCTTTGATAAAAGCGTCCATATCAATGCTTTCGTCCGTATAGCCGGTAATCGGCAGACGATCTTTATAAGCATAGAACAGCCCGAGACACGCAGTCAGACATGCATTCCTTGCGCCTAACGTATCGGGAACGTACGTTCTCACTTCAGTCTGCAGCTTTTCGCATAACAACTGCGAAAGACCATGGGTCTCGCCGCCCTCGCCTGTTATAATAACAGCTGTTTCTCCAGCTTTCAAGATAGGCTCGCACGTTTTTTGTACGAGGTCAAGCCATATATTGACATTCGGCATGACTGCCTCCACCAGTTCTTTTTCACTGATGGTATGGGTTTCATCATCATTGGACCATATGTGCACCGGATTATCTGACAGAACCTTGGAATCCAGTCTTGCGCTGTATTTGATCAGCTCGGCTGCACTGCGGGGTTCAATCCCGTACTGATCCGTCAGAACCCCGGCAATATTGCCCAGTCCGGCCGGCAGTACCGTACCGGTAAACAGCCTTCCTTTTCTTAATAAGCCGAATGAAGTGGAATTTCTTTCCATCTTCAGAATAATGATCTGCTTGTTCACAGACTGCTCAATCAGCGCTGCTTCCTTGCCGACCGCATAGACATCCAAGAAAATGTCCATGACCTTCAGCCCGGCCTTTTCCACACATCCGACAAGATCATAGGCCAGATGTCTCTGGGCACAGAGAAGATCGATATCCACGGTCAGAGAATTGCACCGGTCGCCGATCGGAATTCTTCTTGTGGTAATGCCGTCCACCGTATATTTGACATTGACGGTCTGAATCAGAGCACTGTTCTTATCTATTTCCATGTTCTGTGCCCGCTTCATGGCATTGCGGATATCCTGTACTGTAATGGTATGGTCAATGCCCTCAACCGGAACGGTTGACTTGAAGCTGTAGCGGCGCATTCCCATGGAAGGGATCGCCAGGATTACGCCCTTGATGGTGGAAGCGATCATCTTGCCAGCATGTTCTGCCGCCTTGCGTACTGACGCAGCTACCGCATCAGGATCGGTGACTTTCTCCCCATCAAAGCCCTGGCAGCCTGCCCGTTCTACTTTGATAATATTAAAACGCGTATTGAAGAACTCACCGACAATGAGTCTGACTTCCTGGTCGGAGATCTCCAGCGCTGTATAAATCTGTTTTTCGCTCACCAGCTGCCCTCCTGTAACTTTCGGATTTAACATTAGTATAGTATCACACTTTCTATTTGTACTGCACCCATTTCCCACCCGGATAAAGTAAATCAGCTTGACACTTTTATATTGCAATATGCAAAATCTCATGATAATATAAGCAGGCATATTGTGAAGGAGGTTATGGTATGTCCAGAGTTTGTGCCGTATCCGGTAAGAAAGCATTGTCAGGTAACAGACGTTCTCATTCTCTGCGTGCTACTAGACGCAAGTGGAACGTAAACCTTCAGAAGGTTCATATGGTTGTTGACGGAAAGCCTGTCACAATGAAGGTCTCTGCGCGTGCGCTGAGAACCCTCAAGGGAACCAAGAAGGCAAAGGCTGCACCGGCTGAAGCTGAATAAGAAAAGAAAGAATCCTGAAGAGGATTCTTTTTTTTACCTGTCTCTGCATTTCATGATGAGTACTGTCCCGTCTTCTACGGTAAGGCGGGCTTTTTCAGCATTGACTTCATTGGAGACGGTATAGGTATCAAGCGGGGTAAGATGCTGATGATGCAGAGGATAGAAGAAGCCATCCAGGCTGATGACTGCCTTTTCAAAGGTGAAGAAGCTGTAATACGTATGTGCTTCCTTTACAAAATCATATGTTCCTTCTGTAACGGCATAGATAAGATTCTGACGGTCATACAGATACAGCCGGCCGGGATACAGAGTCGCAAGCCTCAGATTGACTAAGGCATGATCTGCTCTTCCGCCAAGACTTCCGCACAGCCAGATTCTTTCATACCCGCGCCTTACTGCTTCTTTTACGGCATGTTCACTGTCGGAATCATCCTTGATCGGCTTCAGGGCAATCACTTCTTTACTGCCGGAAATGATCCGCTCTCTTTCTTCATCTGTCACGGAATCAAAATCCCCGACAGACAATACCGGCTGAATACCTTTTTCCAGAAGGACCAGTGCACCTTTATCTGCACCGATATAATCTGCTCCTTCAAGATCAGGCAGATCTTCTGTCATCTTCAGCGCGATGACAGCCTGTTTCATCGTAAGGACTCCACGGCTGTCTTAATGCCGTTTTTGAAAACATAGGAACCGGCAACCAGAACCGTTGCGCCGGCTTCACGGCACTGTCTGCCGGTATCGGCGTTGATGCCGCCATCCACTTCAATTTCTGCGGATGAGGATATTTCATCCAGATGCCTGCGCAGCCAGCTGATCTTATCAAGGGCAGCCGGCATGAACTTCTGTCCGCCAAAGCCCGGTTCCACGGACATGACAAGAAACAGATCAAAGTCCTTCAGCAGCGGCTCCAGTACAGAGACATCTGTTTTGGGCTTGATGGAAATACCGGCTTTCTTTCCTGCGGCATGGATATGAGCGGCCAGCTTTCTGATCTCATCTAAAGAAGACATCGCTTCATAATGGAACGTGATCTGATCTGCCCCTGCTTTCATGAATACATCCGCAAAGAAAGCAGGATCAGTAACCATCAGATGTACATCTTTAAATAAGGGAGAGACTTTGCAGAAAGATTTCAGAATATCCGGTCCGAACGTCAGATTCGGTACAAAATGACCGTCCATGACATCATAATGAATCCATTCCGCACCGGATGCGTTGAGTTCATTGATCTGTTCATTGAAACGGGAATAGTCAAGCGATAAGACGGAAGGTGCGATTTTCATAATGTTTTTCCTCCTGATTTTTCCTTAGTACTGCTGTTTTCTCATCTGAATCATCTTCAGAACTTCAAGGTAGCTTGCATAGCGTACAGCCGGGATCTTTCCTTCTTCCACGGCCTTTTTAACAGCACACCCCGGCTCATTCTGGTGAACGCAGTCATTGAAGCGGCACTTGCCAAGATACGGCCTGAATTCCAGCACATCCTCTGCCAGTTCTTCCTTTTCTATATGAGAGAAGTCCAGGGATGAGAAACCAGGTGTATCGGCGACAAGCCCCCCTGCCACCTGATGCAGTTCATTATGACGGGTGGTATGTCTGCCCCGGCCCAGGGCTTTGGAGATTTCCTGCGTAGCCAGATGAAACGAGGGTTCCAGATGGTTGAGCAGACTGCTTTTGCCAGCTCCTGACTGACCAGTCAGAACTGAGATTTTTCCCTTGAGAATGCCGGCAAGACGGGGATCGAGATAATCTTTTCCCGATCGTATGACTTTCATCGGCCCGTTTTCATATTCCCTGATGTGCGCTTCAGTTTCCGCATTGATCCCAAGATCGCACTTGGTCACAATCAGTACCGGTTCAATCCCGGCATGAACAATCAGAAACGACAGACGGTCAATCAGCGTTACGGAAAAGTCCGGATCCTTTACGGACATGACAATGAGAGCCTGGTCGACATTGGCACAGGCCGGACGGACAAGATAGGTTTTGCGCGGCAGCACTTTTTCAACAACCCACTGGCCGCTGTATTCCTGTGCTTCCACTTCATCCCCCGCTACCGGCCTTACCTGCAGGCGAAGACGGCCGGCAAGCTGTGCTTCCACCATCCTGCCGTCTTCCAGATACAGGGTATATGTTTTGGAAATAATCTTGGTAATGCGTGCTTTCATCACTCACTGTCCTTATAGCTGTAATAGTAGAGCGTGATGGAGCTGCCTTCCCTCTGGGTATAGGTGCTGCCGGCAGCAGGATCGCTGTAGGCAACGGTACCGACCAGATTGTTATCACGGATATTGGCAAGCTCATCTTCACTCAGGGTAGAAGGATCGATCTCGCTGGCATAGGCACTGAAGCCCATGGCTTCCAGTTCTGCCGCAGCTGAGTTGTAATCCTGGCCGATGATATCAGTCGGAATGGTACCGGAAGGATACGCCGCATAGTACAGCGTAACCGTAGCTTCAGCATCCGGATCAAACAGCGTACCGGGCTCAATGCCGCTCTGGCGGGTAACAGTACCTGCTTCAGCACTGTCATCACTGTCATCCTCTACGGTTTCCACCGTAATGCCGCTGTAGGATTTCAGGGCTTTTTCCGCTTCTTCTACGGAGCGGCCGGTAAAGTCAGGCATGGTGACACCGATGCCGGAAGATATAGTAACGGTGACGATGCTGTTTTTTTCTGCCGTAGATCCGGCCGAAGGATCAGATGAAATGATCTGATCGGCCGGGGTATCTTCGGTCAGAACATAGGTGACATCGGTATTGAGATTGAGGCCGGCCTTCTGCAGAGCTGTCTCTGCTTCCTCAAGCGTCATGCCGCTGAGATCAGGCACTTCGGTTTCACTCATCTTCTCCATGACACCGCTGTGTTTCAGGGAATACCAGACACCGCCGCAGACCCCAAGCACAAGCAGAAGAACAATCAGAACAATGCGTCCTGTATGCTTTTCCTTAGGCTGACGCTTCTTTTCCTGTCTTCTTTCTTCCCTTTCCTTCTTTTTCCTTGCTCTTCTTTCCGCGGTATATTCCAGATCTTCATCCGTATCATCATCATCGTCATCGTAGAGCGTACGGTCTTCTTCAAAGCGCTGGGCTTTCATCAGAGCCGTATTGGAATATTCCTGACTGTTGCGGGCCGGCTCATTGAGGCGGGAAGGATCAAGGCATGTATTGAGATCCTTGAGCATCTCTTCTGCGGAGCGGTAGCGTTCCGCCGGGTTCTTGGCGGCTGCCTTATTGATGATGTTGGCAACGGACTGGGGTACAGCCGGATTGATGGCCCGGATATTGGGCAGCGGATCCCGCATATGCATCAGGGCAATCTGCACAGCCTGTTCCGCTTTGAACGGCACATCACCCGCCAGCATTTCAAACATGACAATGCCCATGGCATAGATATCCGACTGCGGAGAAGCCTGCTGGCCTCTGGCCAGTTCCGGTGCCAGGTAATGGACCGACCCCATGACATTGTTGGCCTGGGTCAGCTGCACGGAGCCTTTGGCGGTCGCAATGCCGAAGTCGAGAATCTTGATGGAGCCGTCGGATTTGACAATGATGTTCTGCGGTTTGATATCACGGTGGATGATGCCCCGCTTATGGGCTTCGGAAATAGCTGAAGTCAGCTGTTTCATGATATCCACCGCTTCTTCATTCATGAGCGGTCCTCTTTCCCGGATGATCTGCTTGAGGGTCTTGCCAGGGACATATTCCATGACGATGTAGTGATGGCCTTTGTAATCGCCGACATCATAGATTTCAACAATATTAGGGTGAGACAGAGCGGTAGCGGCCTGTGCTTCCCGCTCAAACCGCAGGATACTGACCGTGTCAGTAGACAGATCTGCACGCAGAATCTTGACAGCAACCTGACGGTTGAGAATCGTATCTACCGCCAGAAATACATCTGCCATGCCGCCCTGGCCGATATGCTGAACAACTTCATAGCGGCCGGCAATCATATTCTTCGTGCTGCTCATCTTTGATCACCCTCCTCCAGATCAATCAGGATGACGGTCACATTATCAAAGCCGCCTACATCCAGTGCTTCCTTGATCAGGCGTCTGGCTCTTAAAGCCGGATCCAGTTCATGGTTGAGCACAATGGCGCGTACTTTCTTTTCATCCACATATGACGTCAATCCATCGGAACACAGCAGAAGTCCGTTCATATCCTCATCGTGCACATCAATATCCGACCGGACGGACTCCCATACGCCGATGGCATTGGTCAGTACGTTCTTGCGGGAATAGGTCTTGGCCTGTTCCGGGGTGAGTTCACCATGCATGATCATGTCATTGACCAGAGAATGGTCCATGGTCAATTGACGGAATTCACCATTGTCCTTGAAGGCATAGCATCTGGAATCACCGACATTGACAATAAACCGGCCTACACTGGTCAGTACGGCCCCGCATAAGGTCGTCCCCATCCCATGCAGTCTGGGATTGTTCTGTCCGGTTTCATAGATCTGCCGGTTGACCTCCTTTACCCCATTGCGCAGCCAGGCTCTGACATCATCCGGTTCCTTGAAGCCGTTATTCTCGGCAAAGGCAACTGAAAAGTAATTGACTGCCATCCGGCTTGCCACATCTCCTCCGAGATTGCCGCCGATGCCGTCGCAGACAAGCGCAAAAAGGTCACCGGCCCCGTTATGGGCGATGACATAGCTGTCCTGATTGCTGCGGCGCATCTTGCCTTTATCCGTCATTCCATAGTACTTCATTGATCTGCCTTTTCTTTTTCGTGTCTGGCCCTCAGCTGACCACAGGCCGCATCAATATCCTCCCCATGTCTTGTTCTGAGGGTTGCCTTGACGCCGTGCTTCATCAGCACATCATAGAAATGCAGGGCAGTTTTCGCATCGGTGGAGTGATAGCCGTTTTCATCAACTTCATTGTAGGGAATCAGATTGACATAGGCATTCATGCCGTGAATCAGCTGAGCCAGTTCAATGGCATTCTGATCCAGGTCATTGACCCCGTGAAGCAGGATATATTCAAAGGTCAGTCTTCTGTGATTATCGACACTGTAGGCTTTCAATGCCTTCATGAGCTCATCCAGCGGATAAGCCTTATCAATGGGCATGAGCTTTCTTCTGAGTTCATCATTGGAAGCGTGCAGGGAGACGGCCAGATTATACTGAACATGTTCAGCCGCAAAATCATTGATGCGCGGGACAATGCCGCAGGTACTGATGGTGATGTGACGTGCTCCGATCGCTAAACCGAGATCACTGTTGATGATGCGGCAGAAGCGCATCACATTATCATAATTATCAAACGGTTCACCCGTTCCCATGATGACAATGTTATCCACTCTTTTGCCCATTTCATCCAGCAGTTTCTGCACATACATGACTTCTCCGGTCATCTCTCCGGCTGTCATGTTTCTCTGCTTTTTCAAAAGACCTGAAGCACAGAACGTGCAGCCCATATTGCAGCCGATCTCACTGGATACACACAGGCTTTCCCCATAATCAAAATGCATGAGCACGGATTCCACACTGGAGCCATCCGCCAGTTCAAACAGGAACTTCATCGTTCCATCATGCGATACCTGCCGGTCAACTTCCTTCACCGGCATGATACTATACTGTTCTTTCAGCTGTTCAATCAGCGAAGCAGGCAGATCCGTCATCTCGTCAAACGATACTGCTCTTTTCCGGTACAGCCAGCTGTACATCTGTTTTGCCCGGTAAGGTTTCTGTCCATATACAGCCAGAACGTCTTCCAGCTGTTTCAAATCATAATCATATATTGTCTGCATACTGTCCTATTCTAACATGATTTCTCATTCATGCTTTTGAAGTTTAGCGGCATAGAACCCATTCCCATCATCCTCATAGGGAAAATACGTTCTTTCCTGCAGCAGTTCATATTCCGGATGTGCTTTGATAAATGCCTGTACCTGTCCTTCGTTCTCCTTGCGGTTGAGTGTACAGGTACTGTAGACCATGATGCCTCCGGCTTTCAGATATGGGGCATTGGCCTCCAGAATGTTCTTCTGTACTTTGACAATCGCATCCAGATCTTCCGGCGTTTCATGCCAGCGGATCTCCGGCTTATGCTTGAGATCGCCAAGGCCGGAACACGGCACATCCAGCAGAATACGGTCAAAACTGTCTTCTTCATACTGATTTTTGACCGAAGCATCCTTCACCTGCACCGTACAGACTGTCACGCCTGTTCTTTCCATCAGTTCTTCAATCAGATGCGCTCTGCTTTCATACAGTTCACCCGATACAAGCTCACCTTCATTATGCATGAACATGGCTGCTTCCTGACTCTTTGTCCCCGGTGCCGCACAGGCATCCAGCACCCGCATGCCCGGCTTCACATCCAGTGTGACAGCAGCCTGAGCCGCATGGACATCCTGGATGACATAGAACCCCTGCTGAAACAGCGGATGCGCCAGAGGATTATCTTTCATGGTAAAGCTGATGTCATTCACAAAGACAGCTCCCGCTTCTACCAGTGTCTGCCGGTCTGTTTTCAGGGTATTGATCCGGCCGTAAACACGGGCGGGCATCTGATCTGCCATCATGATCCTCTCTGCTGTCTCTTCTCCATAGTGTGCTTTCCACATGCGGTAAAGCCATTTTGGGTGGGAGGTGTTGACGGCCGGATCACTGCCTTTCACAAGTCCCCTGCGTTCCATCTGGTGCAGAACGGCATTGACAAAGCCTTTTTCATGCTTGCTGCATAATTCAGCAGATGTGAAAAATACGGCATACGATGGTACTTTTTCCATGAAGAACAGTTCACAGGCACTCATATCCAGCAGATATCTTGTCCGGGGACGGATGCGGCCATGGACAAAGGGTTTCCACTGTTCTTCAAGAAGCGTCATGTTGCGCAGTGTGGTATAGACCAGTTCGGAAACAAAAGGCATATGTTCACGGTCAATCGGGCTTCTGCGCATCAGGATAGCCGCATAGGCTTGTTCTTTCATGACCCTTTCAATGACATCAAGGGCATATTTTCTTATTTCATCAGCCATAGCATCACTCCAGGTTCATCGGATTGACATCCACAAGCACAGCAGCCTGCAGAGCTTTGGGATCTGCCTGCAGTGCCTGGCGGACATCGTTTTTCATTTCATCGGGATTCTTCCCCTTCAATACGATACGGGAACGGCAGTAATCATTGATCTTCAGAAGCTGAATGATACCGATCACCCGATATGAGCCATGCAGGGATTCTCTGAGGTATAAGGCAGTCGCATCCACCTTGCGCTGATCCCGATCACGTATTAAAAGACTGATCAGATATGTATAAGGAGGATACTGGCCGATATAGCGGAATTTCATTTCTTCCCTGAAGAAAGACAGATAGTCCTGCTTGGCAGCACAGACAACCGCATAGTGGTCCGGGTTGAATACCTGGAAGATGACTTCTCCCTTTGTCTTTCCCCGGCCGCTGCGTCCGGCCGCCTGCATCAATAGATCAAATGTACTTTCACAGCTGCGGAAATCGGTTCTGGCCAGGCCGTTGTCGCCATTGATAATGCCGACCAGGGTTACATCCGGAAAGTCGAGGCCTTTGGCAATCATCTGCGTTCCTAAAAGAATATCTGCCTGACCGTCATTGAATGCTTTCAGAATTCTCTCATGAGCGTTTTTGCGGGCGGTTGTGTCTGCATCCATGCGCAGTACGGAAGCCTGCGGGAACAGTCTTCTGACTTCCTCTTCCAGCTTTTCCGTGCCGAAGCCGTAATTCATGAACCCATCATGCGAGCCGCATTTGGGACATACTTTCGGCACCGGCATTTCATAGCCGCAGGCATGACACTTCATGCGGTTGATATGACGATGATAGCTCATGGCCAGATCACAATGCGGACAGGTGATGACTTCCCCGCAGCTGCGGCAGCGCAGAACGGTGTTGTAGCCTCTTCGATTCAGCATCAGGATGATTCTTTCATGGTTCTGCAGACGTTCTGCCATCTTTGCCTTGAGAAGAGCAGACAGTATCATATCGCCGCCGTTTCTGCCTTCACTTTTCATATCCACTACCGTGACTTCCGGCAGAGTCTGATTGATGCGCTCGGGCATTTCCACAAGATGGTAGACGTTTTTCAAGGCTCTTGCGTAAGAATCAAGGGTCGGGGTGGCGGAGCCGAGAATGACTTTGCAGTGGTGGTATCTTCCCCTTTGTATGGCAATATCACGGCAGTGATATGCCGGCTGGGCCTCCTGTTTATAAGAAGCATCCTGTTCCTCATCCATAACAATCAGACCGAGGTTTTCAAACGGCAGAAATACGGCACTGCGGGTGCCGACGACAATGGATGCCTGTCCCTGCTTTACCTTGCGGTACTGTTCATACTTTTCCTGATCGGAAAGACCGGAATGATAAATGGCAAGTTCGCTGCCGAACCTTGCTTTCACACGGGCAATCATCTGCGGGGTCAGGCCGATTTCCGGCACCAGCAGGAGTACCTGCCGCTGCTGTGCCAGGGCTTCGGCCGCCAATTGCAGATAGATTTCCGTTTTGCCTGCCCCGGTCACGCCTCTTAATAAATACACGGGATCATCCGAACGATTGATCTCTTTCAGCACCGCCTTCTGACGAGGGGTCAGAACAATGGAAGAAGGCGATGCGGCATGGGCATTCCTGGCCGCCTCTCTTTCTTTGACCGATACGGTAAAAGCACCTTTTTCAATCAGTCTTGTGAGAATGGAAGGTGATATTTTACGGCAGTCCTTATAACGTACTTCACCCTTCTGCTGAACCATGGTATACATAGCAAGCTGTTTGGGCGTCAGAGATACTTCCTGATCACTGACCCGCACCCACTTTTCCTGTACAACGGTCTGAATCTTTCCGGAAGGCTTTAGTTTAGCCGGCAGGATGCATTGGAAACAGGCAATCGCCGGACAGAGATTATCCTGTTTCATGGTAAGAGCAAGTTCATGCAGTTCATCCGTCAGTAAGGATTCATGATCAATGACCGCTTCCACCGGTTTGACGGCAAAGCCCGCCGCCGCACTGATCTCTTCCGCACTCTTCTCAGTTTCCTCAACAGATTCCACAAAGCCGATCAGACGGCGGTGGTTGAAATCAACCATCACCCGGCATCCGGGCTCCACTTCTTCTTCACTGATATAGGTAAATGTCCGATCCAGCATACGGACCGGATGTTCAATCCAGCATTCCAGTATTTTCATCGCTTATATTCTATCCTTTTTTATCTGCTCACATCCACCCTGCATCTGCTTATGTATTATAATGTCACAAACCCCTTCCCTTTATTTATAGACGGAAAGGGACGCACTTCCCTGCCAAGAAATGGAGGTCCTGTATGGATATTATTGAAATGGCACAAAGGGCAAAGCAGGCTTCTGCCGCCCTGCGCAATACGGATAACGACACAAGAAACAGAATTCTCACCGGTTTTGCGGATGGACTGCTGTCAGACAGCACTGCCATCATCCGTGCAAATAAATCAGACATGGCAGCCGCAGAGGCTGACGGCATGTCCGCTTCTCTTTTGGATCGGCTCTATGTGGATGAAAACCGCATTGCAAAGATTGCGGAAGGCGTCCGTCAGCTGTCGCTGCAGCCGGATCCGATTCATGAAGTACTGGAAGACAGAATCATTGCCAGCGGCATTCATCTCAAGAAGATCAGTGTTCCCTTAGGTGTCATCGGCATCATTTATGAAGCCCGGCCCAATGTAACAGCGGACTGTGCCGCCCTGTGTCTGAAAAGCGGCAATGCCTGTGTGCTCAAGGGCGGCAGGGAATCCTATGAGACAAGCTATGCCATTGTATCGGTACTGAAGAAAGTACTGCGTGACAACGGTGTCAGTGAAGACAGCGTCATGCTGGCAGAAAAGATATCCCATGAAGAGACAGCCCGGTTCATGGCCTGCCGGGAATATCTTGATGTGCTGATTCCCAGGGGTTCAAGAAGACTGATCCAGAGTGTTGTGGAACATGCCAAAGTACCGGTGATTGAAACCGGAGCCGGCATCTGCCATGTGTATGTGGAAAAGACGGCGGATTTTGACATGGCGGAAAAGATCATCATCAATGCCAAATGCCAGCGTCCTTCCGTCTGCAATGCCATGGAAACACTGCTGGTGGAAGAAGAAATCGCAGATCGCTTTATTCCTGCGATCGCTGCCGCATTCAAGGCACATGGTGTTAAGATGTACGGGGATGAAAGAAGCGTACAGCTGTGTTCTGACATCCTGCCGGGCGCACCTGACTGTTTTGACACGGAATACAATGATCTGATCGTCAATATCGGCATTGTCAAAGATACGGAAGCAGCCATTGCCCATATTGAAAAACACGGCACCCATCATTCCGATGCGATCATCACTGAGGATCCATCCGAAACGGAGAAGTTCATGAACGGGGTGGACAGTGCCTGTGTGTATGTGAATGCATCGACCCGCTTTACGGATGGATTTGAATTCGGCCTGGGCGCGGAAATCGGCATTTCAACCCAGAAGCTTCATGCCAGAGGTCCGATGGGACTCAAGGCATTGACAACCTATACGTATCACCTGTATGGAAAAGGAGAAATACGGAAATGAGAACGACTAAACCTTATATGCTCGGCTTTATCGGCTGCGGCCACATGGGCATGGCAATTGCCCGGGGCTGTGCCGCATCCGACTACATCGAACGCTTCAGAATTCTGGTGTATGACCACCATCAGGAAAACATGAAGACCGCAAAGGAAGAGCGGTTCGGTCTTGCGGCAAGTGAAAAGGAAGTAGCGGAAAAGAGCCACATTGTCGTGCTTGCTATGACCCCGGCCAAAGCCGACGCTGCTTTGAATGCCATCAAAGATGCACATCCGGAATGCGTGCTTTCCATTGTGACCGGCCTTTCCATTGCTCATATGCAGGAAATTCTTGGAAAAGACACCATGATCATCCGGGCCATGCCCAACACCCCGCTGCAGATTCAGTCCGGTGCCACCGCCTTATGTATGTCTTCTAACTGCAAGGCAGATGAATATGACTTCGTCTTCCAGATGTTTGAGGAAATGGGCACCGCCCGTACCATTCCGGAAGACAAGATGAATGATATCGTCGCTGTCCATGGTTCTGTTCCGGCCTATATCTATTACTTTGTACAGTGTATTCTGGAAGATGCCGTCAGCCGCGGCATTGATGAGGAAAGTGCCAGAGCTCTGCTGGTACAGACAGTGGTAGGTTCGGGTGAACTCCTGCAGAAAGATAAAAACAAGCCTCTGTCAGATTTCATTGATGAAGTTGCTACCAAGGGCGGCACAACCATTGAAGCTGTCAATGCCTTCAAGGAAAAGAACCTCGCAGATGTCATCCACGAGGCCAATGAGCGCTGCATTAAGAAAGCAGAAGAATTATCCCATTAAGATGCCGCAAGGGAGGCTGCTGATAAAGTGAGCCTCTGAAGTCGGCTTTCCGGTTGATAAAGCCCAATTGGACTGATTCCAATTGGGGTTTTTCGATATTTGCCATAAAAATGCAGAATAAGAGCCTGTTACTGCTGG
>JALCHG010000030.1:0-23766 GCA_022644565.1 Solobacterium sp.
ATCGTATCTTTGATTACCTTAATCCATACGCCTTCACTGGCATGAGAATAAAATACAAGCTGTCCATATCCGGTTGTAAAGCGGTGACCGCAGATCGGACATTTCAGCAGAACTTCTTTAGGGACTCTGCTGCCATTGCAATCTGTCGCATAGGTATAGCCGCCTCGTTTAAAGTGATCAACAGATTCATGGCATTTCGGACAGGTGGTAAACAGGCATTGATCACTTGCACGGTTCAGCACAAGGAAGTCATTAATCTCGCGGTTAAGATGATTGATTTGATACTGGCAGAGAGATTGCATGATATCAGCTGTCAGATATTCGGGATTGCAGGTTTCAATTTGATTGTTGTCAGACATAACAGGTTTCCTCCGCATCAGAAGAATATCCTAATGTCACCTGCTTACTGATCATGGCTATGCACACCAGCTATAAGTTCACTATTTTGCTAATATTTCTTTTATATTAATGGCATGATGTGATTTGCATTACTATTGTGACAATATCAGTGGATGTACAATGATTGTACAATAAATTGAAAGAAGATCGACGACGCGTCAGGATAAAAGTCATGATAATGGAACAGAACAGCCTTGCAAAGCGTACATTGATCTGCTATAAAATAGGTAGCCTAAGAAGTGTGTCCCGGAGATAAAAAGTGTGATCGGGATGCACTTTTTTCAGTTGACGCAAGCTTAATAAACGTTTATTATGTTACAGCACGCCAAAGGCGTGGACATGCGTGGGAGGAGAAATCCGCTGAACCACTGCATGTGGATTTCGAAAGGAGAAAGGCCACATGGCAAAGAAGAAGATTACAAAGATTTCCAAGCTTCAGTTCCCGGGCGGCGGCGCTAAACCGGGACCAGCTCTGGCTGCTGCAGGCATCAACATGCCTAAGTTCTGCACAGAGTTCAACGATAAGACAAAGGACAGAAAGGGCGATATCGTTCCTGTCATCATCACTGCGTATGAAGACAAGAGCTTTGATTTCGTCATCAAGACAACTCCGGCTGCTGTTCTGCTGAAGAAGGCTGCTGGTGTACAGAAGGCTTCCGGTACACCTAATACGGTTAAGGCCGGCAAGATCTCAAAGGATCAGCTCAAGGAAATTGCTGAGTACAAGATGCCTGATCTGAACGCCAACGATGTTGATGCGGCAATGAAGATCATTGCTGGTACAGCTCGCAACATGGGCATCACAATCGAAGGATGGGAGGACTAAGAGATGGCAGGCAAGAAGTATACAGAAGCTAAGAAGCTTGTTGACAGCTCTAAACTCTACACCTACGAAGAGGCTGTTGCTCTGGCAAAGAAGACAAGCACAACTAAGTTTGATTCCTCGGTTGAGGTTGCATTCTTCCTGAATGTTGATCCGCGTAAGGCTGATCAGAACATCCGTGGTGCTATCGTTCTGCCTAATGGTACCGGCAAGAGCCAGAGAGTTCTGGTTGTTGCACAGGGTGCCAAGGCTGAAGAAGCCAAGGCTGCCGGTGCTGATGTCGTCGGTGCTGATGATGTTATCGAGCAGATCCAGAAAGGCTGGATGGACTTCGATGTTGTTGTCGCAACCCCTGATATGATGGGCAAGCTCGGTCGTTTAGGCCGTATCTTAGGCCCGAGAGGCTTAATGCCGAACCCTAAGACAGGTACAGTTACAATGAACGTAACACAGGCTGTCGAAGAGATCAAAAAAGGTAAGGTTGAATACCGTGTTGATAAGGAAGGCAACGTCAACTGCATGATCGGCAAGACTTCTTTCTCTGAAGAAGCTCTGGCACAGAACTATAAAGCTCTGTATGATCAGCTGATGAGAGTCAAGCCTAACACCATCAAGGGTGCCTATATCAAGAAGATCACAGTATCCACAACGATGGGCCCTGGCATCAGAGTCGCTGCTGAGTAAGTATTGTTTTATCCTGAGGGAGAGTGTCATGCTCTTCCTTTTTTTCATGTCTATCAGCGGCTATAATAGGGAGCGGAAAGAAGGTTTATATGCTTGATCAGAATAGATTGAACAGAGTAATGGAAAAAAGCGAAGCGGAGCAGATACTTGTAACTGACCCGGCTTCGATCTTTTATCTGATCGGCAGATGGTTCAATCCGGGAGAAAGATTCCTGGGACTGCTCTGCCGCAGAAATGAAGTGCCGGTTCTGTATCTGAATAACCTGTTCAGAACAGACGAAGAGTTCGGGGTCAGAGTTGTATATTACGAAGACACCGAAGATGCAGTGGATTATGTCAGAAAAGATGTGGATCCCGCAAAGGTGCTTGGTGTGGATAAGATTCTGCCGGCCAGATTTCTTCTGCCGATGTTTGATCGGAAGATAGCTGCCGGTTTTGTGAATGGATCGGAAGCGGTGGATCTTGTTAGAGCTGAAAAGGATATGAAGGAAAGAGAGCTCATGCGGGCTGCCTCACATGTGAATGATCTGGCAATGGAGAAGTTTACCGGCTTGGTTCATGATGGTATGACCGAGAAGCAGGTGGCAGATCAGCTGCTTGCCATCTATCAGTCTTTAGGTGCTGAGGGTTACTCCTTTGATCCTATTGTGGCATTTGGTGATAATACAGCAGATCCGCATCATGAGCCGGATGATACGGTGATCAAAGAAGGCGATGCCGTTCTCTTTGATGTGGGCTGTAAAGTCAACAGCTACTGTTCTGATATGACCCGTACATTCTTCTATAAGAAATATCCTTCCAAAGAAAAGGAAAGAGTTTACAACCTGGTCAGAAAGGCAAATGAAGAAGCGGAAGAAATGTGTGCGCCGGGTGTGGAAATTTCCACAATTGATGCAAAGGCCAGAGATATTATCACAAAAGGCGGCTACGGCAAGGATTTTACGCACAGACTGGGGCATTTCATCGGTCTGGAAACGCATGAATTCGGTGATGTGTCAGCGGTAAATCATGGCTGTGAGCAGCCTGGCTTTATCCATTCCATTGAGCCTGGCATTTACCATCCCGGCACGGCCGGTGTCAGAATTGAAGATCTTGTTCTGATTACAGAAGAAGGACATGAGGTTCTGAATCACTATCCGAAGGATATTAAAGTAATCGGTTGAGAAAAGCGTCTGTATTCATTGATGAATACAGATTTTTTTGTACACGAATTTTGAAAAATGTTGATACGGGATAAAGAAATCGCTTTATAACAAGCATAAAGAAAATCAATTATTTTGAAATAGTACGAAGCAGAAAAAATATAAGAAGTAAGAAAGAAGGTGATGCACAATGTGGGTGTAAGAAAAAGGAGGATACAGAATATAATTATCGAACTCAGACCGGAAGAATTTGTAGAAAAGGCATTTGCCAAGCATGGACGCCTGGAGGCAGAACCAATGGTGATGGACAGCGGTATTGCCGGTATGGTCTACCTGTTCCAGGATAAGGAGGGCAACCTGTATTACCTCAACAGACTGTTTGCCAGCCTGAATGAGATTGATGTCGGTCAGGAAGGACAGGCGGAAATGTACCGCAAGCTTACTTTGATGCATGCTTGGCGTGCTGCTTAATCAGAGGGTTTATTAACACGGATACCGCTTTTGAGAAGCGTTTCTGTTTCTTTGATAAAGTGATCCGGATCAAAGGCATCGTTATGCAGCTCACACTGTACGATGATGCCGTCAGAGATCAGTAAAGACAGCCATGCCAGATAGTCGGCATCCATGTCGGGAACACGCTTGGAAATCACTTCAGCAATGGCGGATTCAAAAGTGCGGTAGCGTTCAATGAGTTTTGCCCGCAGGTTTTCATTGCCGCTGGCTGCACTGTAGAGCATATAGAAACGAATCGCAGGATCATGGACATCCCTTTCCAGTACGTACTTGAACAGACGGTGGAAAGAGGTGTCTTTTTCCGGATTGGAACACCAGGCATAGAGATCATCATACTGTTTCTGAAAGTATCTGTCAGCCAGGTCAAAGAGCAGATCTTCCTTTGATTTGTAGTAGTAATAGATGGTCCCTTTTGAGACTTCTGCTTTGCAGGCGATTTTCTGCAGAGAAATTTCAGCAATACTGCTGCTGTTTACCAGCGATGCGGCCGCATCCAGTATTTTTTCTTTCACATTGTCATTGCGAATGGCTGCCATATGTCCTCCTTTCCATCTTGTTTTTCACACCGGCATTTTCTATACTTGAAGTATACCAGTCGGACGATTGGCCGACAAGATGACGGTCAGTGAAAGAAGGACATGATAATGCGATGGATCAAGCTGAGAAGTCTGATTCTGAAGAAGCGGTATCAGAATCGTGTTCAGGTCAGATTTGAAGACAATATTATCTATCTGACAGGTGAGCTGGATACCTGGAAGGATATCTATGAAGCAGGGGCTTTCATGGCAGAGCCGTTCAGCCGTGTACACGTGGTCAATGACATAGTGCTGAAAGGTGCTGAACCGCTTGCAATGCGAAAGCCGAAAGTAAAAGACAGTCTGCTGGAAGGAAAGCATGTGGATGTGATGGTAATCGGTGCCGGTATATCCGGATGTGCGATTGCCCGGGAGCTTTCGAAATGGAAGCTGAACATTCTTGTCTGTGACAAGGAGGCGGATTTTGCTCTGCAGGCGACAGGAAGAAATGATGGTGAAGTACATGTCGGGGTGGATCTTTCCAAAGGATCGCTGAAACAGAAATATGTATTGAAAGGCAATGCTCTTTACGATCAGATCTGTCATGAGCTGGATGTGCCGTTTGAAAGGGTCGGACAGTATGCATGCTTTACACAGAAGTGGCTGAAACCGTTTATCACTATGTATGCATGGCGGCGAAAATACCATGACGGGGTGAAGGATGTTTCGATTGTTTCAAAGGAAAAGCTGCTGCAGGAAAATCCGACCTTCAATCCGGACTTTGCATTTGCTCTGTATAACAGTTCCGCCGGCATTGTTTCTCCCTATGAACTGGCTATTGCCTATGGGGAAAATGCCATCCATAACGGAGTGCAGATTGCATTGAACGCAGTCGTTGAAAGCATGGATGTCAAAGATGGGGAAATTCAGGCTGTCCATACTAGTAGAGGCACTGTTTACCCAGCGGTAGTGATCAATGCGGCAGGTGTCTTTGTGGATGATATTGCTGAGATGGCTGGCGACAGATTCTATTCCATTCATCCAAGAAGAGGCACAGATGCGATTCAGGATGTGAAGTTAGGACCGCTGATTCATACGGTCGCTTCCTTTATCGACATGAGCTATGAGGCTCTGCATGCACATTCCAAGGGCGGCGGTCTGCTTAAGACAGTTCATGGCAATGTGCTGGCAGGACCGGATGCAGTGGAGTGCCGGGAGAAAGAAGACTTTGCGACATATCCGGAAAGTATTGAAAGGATTTACCGCAAACAGCATAAAACCATACCTGCTGTATCTGAACGTGACATCATTACATATTTCACCGGGGTCCGGGCAGCAACTTATGAAGAAGATTTCATTCTGGAGTGGGGAAGAAAATGCCATAATCTATATCACTGTGCCGGTATTCAGTCGCCTGGACTGACCAGCGCTCCGGCATTTGCCAAGGATATTGCAGAAGAAGTGGCGATGAAACTGGGGGCAGAAGATAATCCTGCGTTTGATCCGCTGCGCAGAGGCATACCGCGGCTGAATCAGATGAAGGAAGAAGAACGCAACGCGATGATTCAGAAGAATCCGGATTATGGGGTGATCATCTGCCGCTGTGAGGAAATTTCAAAAGGTGAAATCCTGGATGCACTGAACAGCCCGGGCTGTCCGCAGACTATAGATGCTGTCAAAAAGAGGGTCAGACCCGGCATGGGAAGATGCCAGGGCGGCTTCTGTATGCCGTTAGTGGCAGGAATTATTGCGGAAAAGAATCATATTCCCATGGAAGATGTGATGAAGTCTTCCGATCGCTCATGGATTCTAAGCGGAAAGACGAAAGGAGACGCATATGCGCAGAACTGATGTTCTTGTGATTGGCGGCGGGCCGGCCGGCCTGGCTGCAGCGGTGTCCGCAGAAAGACATGGTGCAGATGTGCTTCTTATTGAAAGAGAAAAACGTCTTGGCGGCATTCTCAAGCAGTGTATTCATGATGGTTTCGGACTGATCCATTTCGGTGAAAAGCTGTCCGGGCCGGAATATGCGGAAAAGTGGGTGGATGCGTTTCATGAAGCCGGGCTTAGTGCTCTGACATCTACATTTGTGACACAGATAGATAAAAAAGAAAACGGGTTTCTTGTGCATACCGTCAGCCGGCAGGGGGTTGATCATATTGAAACAGGCGCATTGGTGCTGGCAACCGGATGCCGGGAAAGAACAGCAAAACAGGTCAATATTCACGGCACAAGACCTGCCGGTGTGTTCACAGCAGGTACAGCCCAGCACTTTATCAACCTTCTAGGTGAAATGCCCGGACACAGATGTGTGATTCTGGGATCCGGCGATATTGGGCTGATTATGGCAAGGCGTTTGACCCTTGAAGGTGCTGAGGTGATCGGCGTATATGAAGTAAAGCCGACTCCGTCAGGTCTGCGCAGAAATATTCATCAGTGCCTTGATGATTATGATATTCCGCTGTATCTGAGCCATACGGTTACCAGAGTATTTGGACATGATCGGCTGGAAGCTGTGGAAATTGCCCAGGTGGATGAAAAGATGCGTCTGATTGAAGGAACCAGACAGAAAATTGACTGTGATACATTGATTCTTTCAGTTGGCCTGATTCCGGAGAATGAACTTGCTGAAGGGCTCGGCGTGCAGATTGATCCGCATACCAAGGGTCCGGTGTGCGATGAAAATCTGATGAGTTCATTGCCGGGTGTATTCAGCTGCGGCAATGCCCTTCATGTCAATGATCTGGTGGATTATGTATCGGAAAGCGGTGAAACAGCCGGTGCGGCCGCCGCTGCGTATGTTAAAGAAAAGAAGGAAAGAAGCCTGATTCCGCTGAAAGCGGGAAAGGAAATCGGTTATATTGTCCCGCAGCAGCTGAACGTAAAAGAAAATCTGAATGATGTGACCGTTTATTTCAGATCCAGAAATGTACTGGATCATACAGTGTTCCGGATCAGAAACGGTGAGAAAGTACTCTATGAAAAGAAGATTCCGTTTGTCAGACCGCCGGAAATGCAGCGGCTGAAGATTGATTTCAGTGCTTTTAATCTCAGAGAAACGGACAGCCTTGAGGCTGAAATCGAGGTGATTCCGGCATGAAAAAAACAATGATCTGTATCAATTGTCCAAGGGGATGCACGCTGGAAGTTACGGATGAAAACGGTGAAATCAGCGTACACGGCAACAGCTGTCCAAGAGGAGAGACGTTCGGCCGGCAGGAAATGATCCAGCCGATGCGAACCATTTCCAGTACGGTAAGAACTGTTTTTGATGAAGTGCCGGTGCTTCCCTGCCGGGTTAACAGAGAGATTCCCAAAGAAAAGATTCCTGATGTCATGCATGCAATCAATCAGACATTGGTAAAGGAAAGAATCGGCCGGGGAGATATCATCATTAAAGATGTGGAACATACCGGGGCCGATGTTATTGCGACAAGCAATATTCTCAAGGAGGAAGACACTTATGGGGTATAAGCCATACAAAGGATTCGAGCCTGAATGGGTAACCACACCGGCGGCTTCAGATTCCTATCGTTCCATTTTCCGCTGGGGCGATCCGGATTTCTTCAAGCTGCCCAAGGAATCACTGTACAGGATGATGAAGGACAGACTGGGGCTGAGTGATGATGCTTTTCGCAGCTATGCCATGGATACCGGCTTTGCCAGGGTTGATCTGCATGGGCAGTATCCGCCGCATATGGCAGATGAGCACCTGGATTATTTCCGTTCCATTTATGGCCATGATATGTCCCAGCTGGATTATGATCGTCTTTCGGTGATGTATGGACAGACATGTTATGATCTGCTGAGACTGCGTGAACATAAGTATGATTCTCTGCCGGATGTTGTTCTGTATCCAAGCAGTTCTGATCAGGTTCAGAAAACTGTAACGTACTGTGCCGCGCATAATATTCCTTTATATGTATATGGCGGCGGTTCTTCTGTTACCCGCGGCGTTGAACCGGTTAAAGGCGGCGTGTCGCTGGATATGAGAAGAAAGTTCAATAAAGTTCTCTACTTCAATGAAGTCGACCAGACAGTTACCGTGCAGGCAGGCATATCCGGTCCTGACTTTGAGCACCATCTGAACAATGCAGTAAAGGAATATGGTGCGAAACGTGCCTATACATGCGGTCATTTTCCGCAGTCCTTTGAATATTCCAGTGTCGGGGGATGGGTTGTGACAAGAGGCGCCGGTCAGAACAGTACATACTATGGCTGTGCCGCAGATCTTGTGGTACAGCAGAAATACGCCACACCGCGCGGCGAAGTTCTGACATCACATTACCCTCGTGAAGCAACCGGCCCGAATCTGAACCAGATCATGATGGGCTCAGAGGGAACGTTTGGAGTGCTGACGGAAGTGTCCATGAAGGTATATCGCTATATGCCGGAAAACCGGAAACGCTATTCCTTTATCTTCCGCAATTGGCATGATGCAATGAATGCGGCCAGAGAGATCATGCAGAGAGAGTGCGGTTTCTCCAGTGTGTTCCGTCTGTCGGATGAAGAAGAAACAAACATGATGCTGCGGCTGTACAACGTGGATGATACGCCGTTGCAGCCGATGCTGGAGAAGCTTGGCTATCAGGATATGCAGAGATGTCTTCTGCTTGGTTTCACTGAAGGCGAAAAAGGGTATTCGAAGAATGTATATAAGAATATCCGCAGGATCTGTCATGCGTATGGGGCTATGTCATTAACCGGCTATGTATGCCGGTCCTGGGAGAAGGGCAGATTCAATGATCCATACCTCAGGGATACAATCATGGATTTCGGTGTCTGTGTGGATACACTGGAATGCTGTGTGAACTGGTCCAATATGGAAAAAGTTCATAGAGAGGTCAGAAAGATCTGCCATGAAAGACCCAATACGATCGTTACAACACATATGAGCCACTGTTATCCGCAGGGAGCAAATCTGTATTTCATCTTCCTGACAAAGGTAGAGGACAGTGCGGATTTCAAGCGCTATCTCAATACTATTCTGGATGCGATACAGAGAAGCGGTGCAGCTATTTCTCATCATCATGGCATTGGCAAGATGTTTGCGCCATGGATTGAAGGCTCGCTGGGTGAAACAGAATACGGTGTATTCAAAGTTCTGAAAGATTACTTTGATCCAAACTATACGATGAATCCAGGCGGAACGATCGGCCTGGATCTGAGTGAAGAAGAAAAGAGAAAGCTCAGAAACGGATATCATGATGGATATAACACAAAAGCATGGGATGATGTCATCCACTATCAGGAAAAGGATGATTTCCTGGAATGAGTTATGAAACATTATTTTGTCGAAAACCCGGTTTCGGGAAAGAATTATCCGGGTGATATCCTTCATGATCTGATTCAGCCTGCAGTTCTGTCGTCCGGGATTGAGTTTGAAATCTATCGGACCAGGTACAGGGGTGATGGAGAACGGTATGTCAGAGAAAAATGTATGGAAGCAGCGGGAAAGCCGGTGCGTTTCTATGCGGTAGGCGGTGATGGCACACTCTATGAAGTTGTTAATGGTGCAGCCGGTTTTGACAATGTGGAAATCACATGCATTCCCAAAGGATCAGGCAATGATTATATCCGTCTGTTCGGAGGCCGCCAATATTTCCTTGATGTGAAGGATCTGATCCGGGGAAAGACAATTGCGGTGGATGGCCTGAAGCTAAATGACGGCAGCGGCAGGATTGAAACAGCCATCAATCAGGTTTCCATGGGATTTGATGCGGAAGCATGTGCTTATCAGGCAAAAATGAAAAAGCTGCCCGGCAGTATCGGTCATATCAGCTATGTGCTAAGCGGACTGTACTGTATGTTCACCAAGGCTTACAGTACGTTTGCCTGCATGGTAGATGATGAACCGGTGCATGGACCGTTCTTTCTTGCGGTGGCGTGCAATTCCAGATGGTATGGGTCAGGCATCTGTGTAGCGCCTTTTGCGGATCCATGTGACGGCATGCTGGACTGTGTCATAATCAGAAGAACCGTTGCCTGGCCGCTGATTTTCAAGCTGGGAATTTATGACTGGCAGCTGAAGGGCATTCACTATCTGAATCACAGCTGTATGTATCTGCGAGCTCGTAAAATAGAATGGAAAGCAGAACATCCGGTCATGATCAATGTGGATGGGGAAACAAGAATGGTACAGCATGTTACGGTTGAAGCGGTGCCGCAGTGTTTCCGCTTCGTTGTACCGGCGCATTCACCGTATCTGCAGCATAAGCCTGATAATACGATTGCCATACCGGCAAAGAAACAGCCTAAATTCCATCCTTTTGACAGTATTGTGAATCATGGTGTTATGGGGTATGGATCCAGAAGATATTGAAGAAAACGGCCGGGAAGCCGTTTTCTTTGTAAAATAGGACCGGAGGATTTCTTTATGAACTGGATTGCAGTAATGCTTGGAGGAGGCATCGGAGCGTGCATGCGATATGGCCTCAGCCTGATTCCCTATGGTATTAAATTCCCAATAGGTACTTTTCTTGCCAATGTGTGCGGCGCATTTCTGATCGGTCTGTTCACGGGAATGGCATCGGTACGCACAGTTAATCCGAACACTATGCTTTTTCTCAAAACAGGCATGTGCGGCGGTTTTACAACTTTTTCCACATTCTCACTGGAAAATGTGCAGATGATACAGCAGGGCCGCAGTATTATAGCCTGTATCTACATGGGGATATCACTATTGATGTGTCTTTTTGGCGTTATGCTTGGTGAAACAGCTGGAAAAAGACTGGCATAGATAAAAAACTTCCTTGACATCAGAATGGTTCATGTTAATATAGTGGACGTTATCACTTACCACAGACAGTAACGGCGGAAGCTTAATGATGTTACCGAGGTAAAAAAGTTATAGGAAACTTTTTGAGTCCTCGCATTCCGCGAGGACTTATTTGTTATGTGAAGGCGATAACGGAATATATGGAGGTGAAGAGATGAATCAGGACGTATTGAAGTCCAAGCAGAACGTTGTCAGCGAAATCGAAGACAAGTTCAAGAATTCTTCTTCCACCGTGGTCGCTGAGTATCGTGGACTCAGTGTTGCCGAAGTTACTGAACTCAGAAGAGCTCTGAGAGCTGAGGGTGTTGAGATGAAAGTCTACAAGAACACTCTGGCATCCAAGGCTGCCGATGAGGTCGGTTATGGTGATCTGAAGAATGTATTAACTGGTCCGAATGCTCTGGCATTTGGTTCTGATGAGACTGCAGCTGCCCGTGTAATGGCAAAGTTTGCCAAGAAACACAAGGCTCTGGTTCTCAAAGGCGGTATCGTCGAAGGAAAAGTTGTCGACGAAGCGACAATCAAGGAACTGTCCACACTGCCGAACCGTGAAGGCATGCTGTCTATGCTGCTTTCCGTATTAAATGCTCCGGTATCTTCATTTGCTCGTGTTGTTAAGGCTGTTGCCGATGCAAGACCTGCTGATGGAGCGGATGCAGAGCAGGCAAAACCTGCTGAAGAGAAGTCTGCTGATGAAGCAGCTGCCTAATGGATAAGGAGGAAAATAATACCTATGGCAAAGTTAACACAGGAAGATATTCTTGCATATCTCGATGAAGCTACTATCCTTGAGCTGAATGATCTGGTCAAGGCTATTGAAGACAAGTACGGCGTTACAGCTGCTGCTCCTGTAGCTGCTGCAGCTGCTCCGGCTGAAGCTGCTGCTGATGCTGCTCCGGCAAATGTTACAATTATGCTGACAAGCTTCGGCGACAAGAAGGTTGCTGTTATCAAGGCTGTTAAGGAAATCACAGGCTTAGGTCTGGTTGATGCCAAGAAGCTGGTTGATGGCGTACCGTCCGAACTGAAGAAGGATGTTCCGGCTGAAGAAGCTGAGAAGATCAAGACTCAGATCACCGATGCTGGTGGTACAGTTGAATTCAAGTAATTCAGACAAATAGTAACGATCCGGAAAGCCGATGCACTGCACCGGCTTTTCGCGCAAGAAGAAGGGTGCGATAAATGACACATTACTTTACCGACAACCGCAGTCTTGAGAAGAACCGGAAGGAGCATTCTTTCCGGTTTTTCGGCCATGAATACATTTTTACGACGGATAATGGAGTGTTTTCCAAGGAAGGTGTTGATTATGGCTCGATGGTACTGCTTGAGACAGCGGTGAGTGAAATACATGGATCTGTGCTTGATCTTGGGTGCGGGTACGGTGTAATCGGCATTGTGGCTGCTTCACTGAATCCTAAGGGCAGTGTTACCTGCGTAGATACAAATCCGCGGGCGGTAGAACTGACTGACCTCAATGCTCAGCAGAACCATACATCTGTACAGGCACTGGTATCGGACGGATTCAGTGAGATAGAAGACAGGAAGTTTGATGTGATTCTGACCAATCCGCCGATTCGGGCTGGCAAGAAAGTAATCTACCGGCTGTTTGCAGAGAGCAGGGATCATCTGTACAATAATGGTATACTGTTCGCTGTAATCAGACGACAGCAGGGTGCGGAAAGTGCTGTAAAAGAACTGACCGGACTTTTCGGCAATTGTGAAGTCGTCAACAGAGACCGGGGCTATTGGGTGTTGAAATGTGTCAACCGGACAAATTTGGTTCATTGACTTGTTGAAGGGCCGATGATAATATAGTAAATTGTACAAGATTCCAAAAAGGGTAAGGGGTTTTTGTGCCTTTTTTGGCGTTACGAGATGCGTGTGAAAGGACGGCGTACATGGAAAATAAGGAAACATATCACGTTGTGCAGTACGGCAAGAAAGCATCCCGCCGGGACTATTCCAAAGTCAGCAGCAATCTGCCGCTGCCTGATCTGACAGAGGTGCAGACTGCATCTTTTGAATGGTTCCTGAAGGAAGGTATCCGTGAAGTATTCAACGATATCTATCCGATTAAAAGCTATAACGGGAATATCACGCTGCGGCTGCTGGATTACAGTTTTGATGATCCGGCTGAGTCGATTGAAGAGTGCAAGGCACAGGAGAAGAGCTACTGTGCTTCACTTAAAGCCAAGATGTGTCTGACGGTCAAGGATGAAGACGGGGAAGCTTCAGATGTCAGTGATGAAGTGTTCTTCGGCGATTTCCCGATGATGACTCCTACAGGCACCTTTATCATTAACGGTGCTGAACGTGTTATTGTCTCTCAGATCGTTCGTTCGCCGGGTGCTTATTTCGATATTGTATCGGATGAGAAGACCGGCCGGGATACCTATACGTGTGAACTGATTCCCAGCCGCGGTACATGGCTGGAGTTCATGACGGATACCAAGAAGGGATCCAATCAGAAGTACCTGAATGTTTCTATTGACCGTAAACATAAGATCATCAGCTCTATTCTGTTCAAGGCAATCGGTATGTCTCTGAACGAGGAAAAGGATGATGATGGTTTCAATACGGCCAATATGAAGAAGTTCCTCAAAGCGATGGACTTCGAAGTTTATGATGACGTTGTTGATGATGCGGAAGAAAGCCCGTTCCTCAACGACTACAGACTGCTTTATACAGGCGTATTCGGCAAGTATGAAGAAGTTCTCAATACCCTGTCTCTGGACAGCGGCGGCAAAGATGCGGACAGCCGTATTACAACCCGCAATGATGCTCTGATTGCCGTATATCAGAACCAGCGTACAGATGAAGTGGCGACAGTTGAAGGTGCTCTGACTCTGATGGATCAGAAGTTCTTTGACTACAGACGCTATGATCTGACAAAAGCCGGCCGTTATAAGGTAAGAAAGAAGCTGAATATCCTCGATCGTATGGAGCATCACATGCTCTGTGAAGATCTGATCGGTGCTGACGGTACTGTACTTTTAAAGAAGGATGTTCTGATTGACAGAGATATCCGCAACAGCCTGCGTGATGAAATCAACAAGGGCATCTGCATGACTGCTCTGCCTTTCACACATCGTTTCTCTCATCCGGTAACAGCCGAGATGAAGACATCCTGGAAGAATGCTCTGGCAGGACGTGTGCTGGCTGTTGATCTGGATGCTTCTGATGAAAGAGCTTCTCTGCGCAAGGGAACTGTACTGACACCGGAAGATGTTGATGCGATTGCCAAGGAATTCGATACAGTTACGGTTTACAGTGGTGTCTATGCCAAGGGCGTAAAGCTGAATAACGATAATGTTTCTGCTGTTCTCAACCTCGGCAGCCGTATGTATGTGCCGGGCCGTGTTACAGTCAATGGAACAGATCTGTATAACGATGACGGCGAACTGCTGGTTGACGGCTATCGTCCGATTGATGACGGTGATGAAGCAGTCAAGTTGTCTGCTGAAGACAGAAAGTTCATTACAAATGCTGTTATGCATGGTGATGATGTCACAGTATGGCTCATCGGCGCGGCGGTTCAGGTAATCTATATCAAGGATGAAGATGGTGAGCCGGTTAAGCTGATCGGTATTGATCCGCTGAATGAGAAGCACACAATCACCATGCCTGATATGTATGCCTTATATAACTATGAACTGACTATGCTGGATGGTGTCGGTACACAGGATGATATCGATATGCTGTCCAACCGTCGTATCAGAACGGTCGGCGAACTGCTGCAGAATCAGTTCAGAATGGGCTTAGTGAGATGTGAAAGAGGCATCCGTGACAAGATGAGTACAGATGACAACCTCAATCCTAAGTCTCTGACAAATATTCGTCCGCTCCAGGCAGCGATCAAAGAGCTCTTCTCTTCTTCTCAGCTGTCTCAGTTCATGGATCAGGAAAATCCGCTGGCTATGCTCTCCAATAAGAGACGTATTTCCGCTCTTGGTCCTGGCGGTCTGACGCGTGAAAGAGCCGGATTCGAAGTTCGTGATATTCATAACTCCCATTATGGACGTATCTGTCCTATTGAGACACCTGAAGGTCCGAACATCGGTCTGATTTCCTATCTGACAAGCTATGCCAAGATTAATGAATACGGCTTTATTGAAACACCGTACCGTAAGGTAATTGATGGACATGTAACAAATGATATCAAGTACATGCCGGTCGATGAAGAATATGACCATATCATTGCACAGGCGAACGAAATCAAGGGTGATCATCTTGCCGGCAAGAAAGTCGTAGCCCGTGTTAAAGGTGAAACTGTCATGGTTGACGCTTCTACGGTTGATTACGCCGACGTTTCTCCGCGTCAGATTGTATCTGTTGCGACAGCATGCGTTCCTTTCCTTGAAAACGATGACTGTACGCGTGCTCTGATGGGTGCTAACATGCAGCGTCAGGCAGTACCGCTGCTCAATCCGCACAGTGCTTATGTAGGTACTGGTATGGAACATGCTATTGCGCATGACTCCGGTGCCGCATGTGTTGCTACAGCGCCTGGTGTTGTCACATTCGTTGATGCCAGCAAGGTTGTTGTAACAGAAGAAAATGGCAAGGAAGATGTATACAACCTGGTCAAGTTCCAGCGTTCCAACTCTTCAACCTGCCTCAACCAGAGGCCGATTGTCTGGGACGGTGAAAAGATTGACCGTGGTGATATTCTGGCTGATGGTCCTGCCATGTACAATGGCGAGCTCGCACTGGGTCAGAATGTACTGGTAGCCTTCATGACATGGCATGGCTACAACTACGAAGACGCGATCATCATGAGTGAAAGAATGCAGTACGATGATGTCTATACTTCTGTACATATCGAGGAGTACAGCATTGAAGTGCGTGAGACAAAGCTCGGTGATGAAAAGATTACACGTGATATTCCGAATGTCGGTGAAAACGCCAAGATTAACCTGGACGCAAGAGGTGTTGTTCGTGTTGGTGCAGAAGTAAAGGAAGGCGACATTCTTGTAGGTAAAGTTACACCTAAGGGACAGAGCGAGGTTTCTCCACAGGAGAAGCTGCTGCTTGCTATCTTCGGTGAAAAGAGCAAGGAAGTCAGAGACAACTCTCTGAAGGTTCCGCACGGCGGCGCTGGTATCGTTCAGTCCATCAGACGCTTTACCAAAGAGCAGAATCACGATCTGCCGGCTGGTGTAAAAGAAGTCATCAAAGTCTATGTTGCCCAGAAGAGAAAGATCTCTGAAGGTGATAAGATGGCCGGCCGTCATGGTAATAAGGGTGTTATCTCCCGCATCAATCCGGTGGAGGATATGCCGTTCATGGCGGATGGCACACCGATTGATATCATGCTGAATCCGTTCGGTGTTCCTTCCCGTATGAATATCGGACAGGTACTTGAGCTCCATCTCGGTATGGCTGCCCGTGCGCTGAATGTCAAGTTTGCTACACCTGTATTCGATGGTGTATCCAACCAGGATCTGAAGGATATCATGGCTGAAGCCAAGGTATCTCCGGATGGAAAGTATGTTCTGTATGATGGACAGACAGGTGAAGCATTCGATGAAAGAATTGCAGTCGGCGTCATGTATATGATCAAGCTGGCTCACATGGTTGATGATAAGCTGCATGCCCGTGCTACTGGTCCTTACAGCCTGGTTACCCAGCAGCCTTTAGGCGGTAAAGCACAGAATGGCGGCCAGAGATTCGGTGAAATGGAAGTCTGGGCTCTGGAAGCTTACGGTGCTGCGCATACGCTGCAGGAAATCCTGACGATCAAGTCTGATGATATTGACGGACGTACCAACACATACAGTGCAATCCTGAATGGCAAGGATCTGCCTGAACCTGGTGTTCCGGAATCCTTCCGTGTCCTTGTTCATGAATTAATGGCTCTGGCACTGGATGTACGTATGGTAGATACAGAAGGCAATGAAAAAGACCTCAAGCAGCTGGAGAAGGAAGAGCTTGATCAGCAGACAGAGCGTGATGTCCGTGAGACACATGCCCAGTTCCTTTCCAGTCTGAGCGACATTGAAGCACAGTCAAGCGGTCTCGCCATCAATGAAGTCGATTCCAGCGGTGAACTGCAGGAAGTCGATGGTCCGGCGGCAGTAGGTGTCGGTGATGAAGACAGCTCTGAGGAGGACGAGTAATGAATATTAATAAAATCAAAGCGATTAAGATCGGCCTCGCTTCACCTGAGAAGATTCTGGAATGGTCTTATGGTGAAGTCCTCAATAACGAAACAATCAACTATCGTTCTCAGAAGCCTGAGAAAGACGGTCTGTTCTGTGAAAGAATTTTCGGTCCTACCAAAGACTGGGAATGTGCCTGCGGAAAGTACAAGAAAGTGCGCTACAAGGGCAAGATCTGTGACAGATGCGGCGTTGAGGTAACAAAGAGTATTGTCCGCCGTCAGCGTATGGGTCATATTCAGCTGGCTGCCCCGGTTACACATACCTGGTATCTCAATGGTATTCCGAGCCGTATGAGTGTTCTGCTGGACATTCCGCCCAAGCAGCTGTCCAATGTTGTTTATTACATTTCCTGGGTTGTAACAGATCCGGGTGATTCCGATTTCACATACAAACAGATTATTTCTGAGCGTGAACTGCGTGAGGCAAATGCAAAGTTCACACCTGGCAGTTTCAAGGCAGAAACCGGTGCAGGTGCTGTCAAGACACTTCTGGAGCAGGTAGATCTGCAGAAGGAATATGATGATATTCAGGCACAGCTTAAGGAAATCAATGAGAAGAGTGCCAAGAATAAGCGTACGGTCAAGAGTGATAAGGCCAAGAAGCTCATCAAGCGTCTGGATACAGTTGAGGCATTCCTTAACTCCAACCAGAAGCCTGAGTGGATGGTTCTGACTGTTCTGCCGGTTATTCCGCCGGATCTGAGACCTATGTTGCAGCTGGACGGCGGCCGTTATGCTACCAGTGATTTAAACGATCTCTACAGACGTGTTATTATCCGTAACAACCGTCTGAAGAAGCTGCTGGCAATGGCTACACCTACCATCATCGTTCAGAACGAAAAGAGAATGCTGCAGGAAGCAGTTGACTCTCTGATTGATAACGGACGTAAGTTCAAGGGTGCTACCGGTGCAGGCGGACGTGAGCTGAAGTCTCTGTCTCATTCCCTGAAAGGTAAGCAGGGACGTTTCCGTCAGAACCTGTTAGGTAAGCGTACTGACTTCTCCGGCCGTTCTGTTATTGCCATCGGACCTACTCTGAAGATGTATCAGTGCGGTCTGCCTAAGGAAATGGCACTGCAGCTTTACAAGCCGTTCATTATTCATGAACTGGTTAATGAACATGATATCGCGCAGACAACAAAGTCTGCTGAAAAGCTGATTGCACGTCAGGATCCTCGTATCTGGGATACGGTTGAAAAGGTAATTGCTGATCATCCTGTATTCCTTAACCGTGCGCCTACTCTGCATAGATTAGGTATTCAGTCCTTCTTCCCGATTCTGGTAGAAGGAAGAGCAATCCGTGTCCATCCGCTGGTATGTCCGGCTTTCAACGCCGACTTCGATGGTGACCAGATGGCTGTCCATCTTCCGCTAAGTGAAGAAGCAAGAGCTGAGACGGAAATTCTGATGCTCGGTTCTCATAACATCCTGGGTCCTAAGGATGGCAAACCGATTGTTACCCCTGGACAGGACCTTGTACTTGGCAACTTCTATCTGAACATGGAAGAAACAGCACAGGAGTTCTATGACAAGGCTGATACACTTGAGAAACTCGGTGAGGAAGCTGAATCTCTGAGATGGAGAAGATATGGTGACAACGAAGGCCATGTCTTCATGAATCCAGATGAAGTTCTGGTTGCTTACCAGACAGGTGTTGTACATCTTCATACGCGTATAGCCCTGCCTGCAAAGACTCTGCATAAGACATGCTTTACAGATTATCAGAACAGCTGCTATCTGCTGACTTCTGTCGGTAAGATCATCTTCAATCAGGCGTTCCCGGATGATTTCCCTTACATCAACGAAGCAAGCGGAAATAATCTGCGTGTTACACCGGATGATGATTTTGTGCCGATGGGAACAGATATCCATAAGGAAATCGTAAACCGTCCGATTCACGGCGAGTTCAAGAAGAAAGACCTTGGAAATACGATCGCTGCTGTATTCGATAAGTACGGTATCAATGGTACAAGTGATATTCTCGATAACCTGAAGGATATGGGTTATCTGTACTCTACTGTTGCAGGCATGACTGTTGCCTTAAGTGATATTACAGTTGCGCCGCATAAGGCACAGCTGGTTGCTGAAGGACAGAAGCAGTCCGATGTCCTGAACAATTTAAGAGACAGAGGCCTCTTAACCGATCAGGAATGGGAAGCAAAGTTCAACGATCTCTGGAATGGTGATAACAAAGAACATCCTGGTATCAAGGAACGTGTCGGTAATGACCTGATGGCTTCATTCAAGCGTATGAATCCGATCAACATGATGGCTGTGTCCGGTGCCCGTGGTAACAAGAACCATTTCACTCAGCTGGCTGGTCTGCGTGGTCTGATGGCCCGTCCGACTCAGGCTAAGTCCAAGAAGGAATATCAGCCTTCTATTATCGAAGTCCCGATTACCTCCTGCTTCCGTGAAGGTATGAGTGTATCTGAATTCTTCATTTCCACGCATGGTGTTCGTAAGGGACTGACTGATACCGCTCTGAAGACAGCGTCTTCTGGTTATCTGACAAGACGTCTTGTCGATGTTGCCCAGGAAGTTATTATTTCCGAAGATGACTGCGGTACAGATAAGGGATATCTTGTTGAAGAGCTCAGAGATGAGAAGGACAACACAAAGATTGAATCTTTCTTCGATCGTATTGTCGGCCGTTATACCCAGCAGCCGATTACCGATCCTGAAACAGGTGAAGTAATTGTTGATGGTGATACATATATTACGGATGCTCTGGCTGAAGAGTGTGTCAAACGCGGTGTAACAAAGGCATATATCCGTAACGTATTTACATGTGAATCCAAGACAGGCATCTGCCGCAAGTGCTATGGCCGCAATATGGCAACAGGCAACCTCGTTGAAGAGGGTGAAGCAGTAGGTGTCATGGCGGCACAGGCTATTGGTGAACCTGGTACTCAGCTGACTATGCGTAACTTCCATACCGGCGGTGTTGCGACTAAGAATGGTGATATCACACAGGGTCTTCCTCGTGTAGAAGAATTGTTCGAAGCAAGAACACCTAAGGGTGTTGCTGTTATTTCAAAGATTGATGGTGTTGTTACATCTATTGAAGATAACAAAGACGGCACAGGTAAAGTTATTACAGTTCAGGGTGAGAAGGAAGCCGTTGCACATAAGGCTGACCTGACTCAGATCGTTGTATCTGATGTGAAAGTCGGTACGCATGTCAAAGCCGGTGAAAAGCTCACTGAAGGTCAGATTGCACCTAAGGAACTGCTGGATGTTGCCGGTGTCAGAGCTGTTCAGGAATATATTCTGAAAGAAGTTAAGAAGGTTTATTCCTCTCAGTCCATTGACATTTCCGATAAGCATCTGGAAGTCATGATCAAACAGATGCTGAAGCGTGTCATCGTTGTTCAGGGCAATGATTCCGGTCTGACAGCTGGTCAGACACTGTCTCTTGCACATATGAATGACATCAATGACAATCTGCTTGATGAAGGCAAGACACCTGCAAAGTTCGAGCCGATTCTGCTTGGTATTTCCAAAGCTGCTGTTGAAACAGACTCCTTCCTGTCTGCTGCTTCCTTCCAGGAGACAATCCGTGTCCTCACTGATGCAGCAATTAAGGGCAAGGTCGATTATCTGCAGGGCTTAAAGGAAAATGTCATGATTGGTAAGCTGATCCCGGCTGGTACTGGACGTGATTTTGACCGTGAAACCAACCGCCGTATCGCTGCCAGAGCAGCGCAGCTGAAGCATGAGCGTGAAGAGCGCAATGCGGAAGCCAAGGCCGCTTTAGAAGAAGCTACCAGACGCTCTGAAGAGGGAATTGTTCCCAACAGTGCTGATGGCGACGATTCTGAAGACTGAATCTCAAGACCGTAAGATCATATGATCTGCGGTCTTTTCTTATTGGCTGCGCGGCCGGGTAATATTTTCAAAGAGAAACAGTGATGGTAAAATGCAGCTATCGAGGTGATTGCATATGTGTGGAATAACTGGATACGTCGGCAAGAGGCAGGCTGCACCGATTCTTCTGGAAGGATTGGAAAAGCTTGAGTACAGAGGCTATGATTCTGCCGGTCTTGCTGTGCGCAATGGCAGTGATGATATTGAAATTGTAAAGGCTAAAGGCAGACTCAGAGCTCTGGCAGAAAAAACAAATGACGGCAAGGCAATGGCCGGCACCTGCGGTATAGGTCATACCAGATGGGCAACCCATGGTGAACCGAGTGAAGTGAATGCCCATCCGCACTGCAGCGATGATCGGAATGTTGTCGGTGTACATAACGGCATCATTGAAAATTATCAGGAATTAAAAGAAAAACTTCTGCGTCATAATTATGTTTTTCATACCGAAACAGATACAGAAGTTGCGATCAAGCTGATTGATTACTACATCAAGAAGTATAACAGCGGCCCGATTGATGCTTTATCCAGAGCTATGATGGCTATTCGCGGTTCCTATGCGCTGGCTATCATGTTCAAGGATTATCCGAATGAAATCTTTGCGGCAAGAAAGGATGCACCGCTGATTATCGCTACGCTGGAAGATGAATCTTTCCTGGCTTCTGATGTAACTGCCATTCTGGGGCATACAAGAAGTGTTTATTATATTGGCAACCAGCAGATTGCCGACATCAAACCTGGTGAAGTTCATTTCTACGATATTGATCAGGAAGAGACATTTATTGAACCGCAGGAAGTGAAATGGGATGCACAGGCAGCAGAAAGAGGCGGCTTTGAGCATTTCATGATGAAGGAGATCCATGAACAGCCAAAAGCAGTTAAAGACACATTGAACAGTCTGATCAAGGACGGTGTTATTTCACTGGCAGACTGCGGTCTGGACGATGAAACTCTGAAGAAATACACAGCAGTTGAAATCGTTGCCTGCGGCAGTGCATATCATGTCGGTATGGCAGGACAGTATGTAATTGAAGATCTCGCCAGAATTCCAGTCAGAGTAGAATTGGCAAGTGAATTCCGCTATCGCCGTCCGCTGATGGATGCAGCACATACACTTGTGATTATTGTTTCTCAGTCTGGTGAAACGGCAGATTCTCTGGCGGCTTTAAGAGAGGCGAAGGATCTTGGGGCAGACACGCTTGGTATTGTCAATGTTGTTGGCTCATCCATTGCAAGAGAAGCAGAACATGTTCTTTATACACTGGCAGGACCTGAAATCGCTGTAGCGACAACAAAGGCATACAGTGCACAGCTGGCGGCAGTTTATGTTCTGGCAATCAAGCTGGCTGAAGTGAATGGCAGGCTGGATGAAGAAAAAGAGAAGAAGATGATTGATGCGCTTCTTGCTCTGCCGGATCAGATTCAGAAGATCCTGGAAGATAAGGAAAGAATTCAGTGGTTCGCGGCAAAGTTTGCTAATGCAAAGGATGCTTTCTTTATTGGAAGAGGTCTGGATTATGCCATTTCCATGGAAGGTTCTCTGAAGCTGAAGGAAATTTCCTATATTCATTCCGAAGCCTATGCAGCAGGTGAGCTGAAACATGGCACGATCTCTCTGATTGAAAATGGCACGCTGGTGATCGGTGTCTGCACACAGCAGAATCTGTTTGAAAAGACCAGATCAAATATGGTGGAGGTCAAATCCCGCGGTGCTTATCTGATGGGGTTAACAACTTATGGCAATTACAACATTGAGGATACAGCTGACTTTACAGTTTATATTCCCCGTACAGATCCGCACTTTGCGACGTCACTGGCAATCATTCCGCTGCAGCTGTTAGCCTATTATCTGTCTGTTGCCAAGGGCCTGAATGTGGATAAGCCGCGTAATCTGGCTAAGTCGGTAACTGTAGAATGAGAAAAGCAGCAGTATTGATTCTTTCCGCTTTTCTGCTGGCCGGATGCGGTTCAGCAGAAAAGGAATCTTCTCAGGTGACGGCAATACCTACACCTGGCGTTACTGTTGAAAAAAATCTAGGCCGAAAGGTGATCAATGCCGGCTATAAAACAGTAACAGAGGAAGTTTATTCAGATCAGAAAGAGGAATCACCGGATCTGAAGAAATTAACGCCGGATCAGAAAACGGTTGTCAGCTTCAATTATGACGCACAGCGGACAGAACAGCAGATATATGAAAAGCAGAATGGTGAGCTCGTACTGACCTTGAATGCAAAATATAAATATGATGGCGATACGATCAAAGAGGCAGATACGCTTGATGAGAATGGCAATGTCACTGTCATATCTGTATTGCAGGACGGTGTGTGGTCTGATACAGATGCCAATGGAACAGCCTTAAGCGAATCTTCGCAGCGTGACGAATGGGGCAATATTATTCTTTTGACAGATCAGAAAGATGGCTCCACGCTTCAGCGTAAATATGATGTGAATGGGTGGCTTCTTGAAGAAAAAGTGCTGGATGCACAGGGAACAGAAGTATCTGATACAATCTGGCATCGCTATTCCAATGATGAACTGGCAGATGAAATTGTCAAAACAACAGCGTCAGGTACTGAAACGCGACTTTTGAACCGAGGCGATCGTGTTGATGATACAGCTGTCAGCTGGTATACCGATTCATCAGGCAAGAGATATAACCAGATTACAGATCAGTATGAATCATCAACGATAGTTAAGAGGACAGATCATAATCTTGAAACAGATACATATACGATAACAGCATACACATATGAATAAGACTCTCTGAATGAGAGTCTTTCTTTTTGCCATCCGGAACCTGAAAGCGTATACAGAGAATAGAAGTAAAAAGAGAGAAAAAAAGACTTTACATAGGGGAGATAAACAGGTAATATAAA
>JALCHG010000031.1:0-23730 GCA_022644565.1 Solobacterium sp.
TCACATTTTCATAGCCTTTATCAAGTGAAGTATGAATCAGATCGAGAAAACCATCCATCAGCTTCAGTGACAGGAAGTTCTTATCATACGCCTGATTGAATTCCTCTGCCACCGCATCATACGTTTCATTTTCAAATGTATAGCCCATCCGGCTGTAGTAATCAATTACCGGAAAACAGAACATATCCCGGTACTGTTTCAGAGTGAAGGTCGGCATATGTCTTTCTTCCAGCATCTGTGTTTCGATGTCATGGCAGTATGCTGCATCATCGATAATCGTTCCATTAAAGTCCCATAGTATTAACTGCATGGTTCCATCTTACCATGCATGGAACAATAAAGTTCTGAAATTTCGCATCGGCAGAAGGTGGATGAGAAAACAAAAAGAACTGCTTCAGACTGAAGCAGCTCCTTCGTTCATGCATTTTCAACAGCTTTGATCCATTCCTGTACACAGGCATCGCTCGGCATCCGCCAGTCGCCTCTTGGCGACAGCGTAACTGAACCTACCTTCGGTCCATCCGGCAGACAGGAACGCTTGAACTGCTGGTGGAAAAACCTGTTATAGAAGCGGATTTCAGCCTTTCTGATATCCTCCGGATCCACATCATCATAAGCCGTCATGGCTAAGGCATATAGTTTCTCAGGATCCATACCGTAACGCAGGACATAGAACAGGAAGAAGTCATTCAGGTCATACTTGCCGATCTTCTCTTCTGTCTTCTGGGCGATATGACCATTGTCAGACGGCGTCAGTTCCGGAGTGATCGGGGTATCGCAGATGGAAATCAGAACATCTTCAAGATCCTCATTATTGCATGTTTCAGCATACGTACGGCAGATGAACTGCACCAGGGTCTTGGGAACAGACGCATTAACCGCATACATGGACATGTGATCGCCATTGTACGTACACCAGCCAAGGGCCAGTTCGGAAAGATCGCCGGTACCGACAACCAGGCCGTTTTCCATGTTGGCGGCATCCATCAGGATGTAGGTGCGCATTCTTGCCTGGGCATTTTCATATGCAGTATCACCGCTGCCCTGGTACTCCAAAGAATGACCGATATCCTTGAGATGGGATTTCACACCGTCATCAATGGCGACTTCCCGGCACTCATCACTCAGTAAATGCATGAGTCTTACTGCATTGTTGTAGGTATGGGATGTGGTATTACCATGATTTGGCAGTGTGTAGGAAATGATATGAATTTCCGGTACCAGCTTCTTGGCTTCATGGCATACAAGCAGAGCAAGGGTTGAATCCAGACCGCCGGAAATACCGATGATCAGATTATGAATGCCGGTATTGCGCACCCGGGTAGCCAGGCCGTTAGCCTGGATGGCAAGGATGCTGCGGCATCTTCTGGCTCTTTCCGTATTGCTGGAAGGTACAAACGGATAGCGGCTGTAGGTACGCTTTTCCTCCTTCAATACGGCAGAAAGTTCCTCTGCTTTTATTTCCATCCCGCCGGCTGCCTGTACTTTGAGCGGAATATGACGGAACGTTTCATTCGATTCAGAGAATGTATTCTGATGGATGCGGTTGTACCTGCACGCATCCAGATCAATGAGGGCACTGTAGACAGCCGGTTTCTTTCCATAAATGCCTTCCTTCAGCAGCCGTCCGTTTTCGGCAATCATGGCATGTCCTGAGAAGACAAGATCAGTGGAGGACTCATCTGTTCCCGCCGACACATACACATAGCCGCAATAGGCTGCAGCGGACTGAGCTGTGACAATGGAACGTCTGTATTCCTCTTTGCCGATCAGCTCATCGGAAGCACTGAGGTTGACAATCAGATTGGCTCCAGCCGCACAGGCATGGGAAGACGGCTTATCCATTACCCATAGATCTTCACAGATATCCGTACCAAGTACGGCTGTACTTTCCCTGTCCTCAAACAACAGATCCGTACCAAACGGCACATCACCGAGTTCAGGCAGTGTTTCATTGACAATATTCTTACCGGAAGTGAACCATCTTGCCTCATAGAACTCGCCATAGTTCGGCACATGTACTTTCGGTACTGCTCCTTTGATCTTTCCTTCACTCAGAAAGACAGCACAGTTGTACAGATGATTATTAAAGCGTAAGGGTGCCCCGACCACAGCAGTCAGCCCAGGCACTTCGGCAGTTTCACGCGCCAGTCTTTCCAGCACTGCCGCTGTTTCATCCAGAAGACTCTCCTGCTGAAACAGATCCGCACAGGTATAGCCCGTCACCGAAAGCTCTGGAAATACAAGCAGCCCTGCCCCTTTGACGTCATGCATGATCTCGCTCATGCGTGAAGCGTTCCAGTCCGGACTGCCCACCTTCAGAGAGGGAACAGCCGCACATACTTTAATCATATGATTTCTGATCATAGATACTCCTTCAATCCATCCAGTTCTTCCGGCAGGATTTCCTTCAGCTGACACATCAGTTCCGTATTGTCAGGATTCTTCTGCAGCGCATGGAAAAGCTTTCTTGCCTTTGTGGAAGAAATCTCACGATACAGCTGCGGTGTTTCCACAATTGTGATGCAGTCCCTGAACTGCTTCAGATACGGATCTGTTTCAATCATCTCTCTGACATCATCTTTACTGCGCGTCATGCATACAATACCGAACTCATGACAGATCTCATCCACATGAAGCCAGCCGGTCTGCAGCTCGCTCAGCTTATCCGAGCCGAACAGCAGCTTCACCTCATCATAGCCTTCACCCAATAGACGTTTCAGTGTCTCATAGGTTCTCGGCTGGTTTTTCTGTTCGATTTCACCGGGATACACATCCATCCATGCCCTGTCAAAGGCAATCCGATCAAGCATCTGCAGCCGCTGTTCATCCGTAAAGGAAGAATCCTTGCCCTGATCAGACAGAACATAGCTCATTTTGCTTGGAATGAACACAACCCGCTCAGCTCCTGTCTTCACAAAAGCTGTATGAGCACATTCAATATGGGCACGGGTAGGAGGATTGAAAGCACCGCCGAAGGCAAGTGCCTTCATCAAAGCTTTCCTCCATGGTACTTCGCATAGAGATCAGCCCGGGTCTCAGCCACCTTCATGGTCAGATCAACATAATGCTTATGCGGCATTTCCGGTCTTAATTCAGACTCCCAGACTCTGTATTCCAGCTGTTCACGGATATATTCCTTCTTCTGCTGGATGTTAGGCAGATCAATGGCAAGCTCGCCGTTGATGATATGCGGTACCAGAATCTTTTCAACATGACACGGAGTAATGGTTTTATGATGATCGATTTCATCCGGATCAAGATTGTATACTCTGATCGGTTTGCCGGGTTCAATGACTTCATCATCCATGGAGATGATATCGCACTGACCCTTTCCTTCCTGATCAAATACACGCCAGGCCATCAGCTTGCCCGGAATGATTGCCTTGGAAGCAGAGTCAGAGCACTTCATCTTGGGATCATATGTACCATCTGCCTGCTTTACCGCTACCAGCTTATAGACACCGCCGAATACCGGGTCTGTGGCGCTTGTAATCAGATTCTCACCGACACCATAGGAATCAAAGTGGGCATCTTCATACATTTCCATATTGCTCATCTTCTTTTCGTCAAGTGAATTGGAGGCAACAAGTTTAATATACGGCTTGCCGGCCTTGTCCAGTGCCTTTCTGAGCTTCTTATAGCCTCTGGCAAGGTCGCCGGAATCGATACGGGCACTCTTGACTCTCTTATCAGGATCATTGGGATAAAGGCGGATCATCTCATCATCAATACGGATGAGGTTGGGCAGACCGGATTCAAAGATGGAATACGTATCCAGCAGCAGTGATACATTATCCGGATAGGTTTCCGCATAGGCCTTGAATGCTTCATATTCACTCGGGAAGAATTCAATGAAGCTGTGGGCAATCGTACCGACCGCCTTCACATCAGAACCGTACTTCATTTCCGCCAGGCAGTTGGCCGTACCAATACATCCGCCCAGCACAGCTGCATACGCACCTTCGTTGCCGGCATCTTCACCCTGGGCGCGTCTGGTACCGAACTCCATGACGTTCCGCGGTGTATGTGTG
The DNA here is from genome assembly GCA_022644565.1 of Solobacterium sp. Classification (GTDB taxonomy): domain Bacteria; phylum Bacillota_I; class Bacilli_A; order Erysipelotrichales; family Erysipelotrichaceae; genus Bulleidia. Next base: position 4,035 of record JALCHG010000031.1, read on the forward strand.
GCAAGACCCGTAATTCTTGTTGCCTTGGTAGCGATCAAAGAATGGAAGTTCATCGTCTGCAGCAGATATGTTTCAATCAGAACCGCACCGACCATATCGCATTCAATTCTTACCATCGGCACCTGCGGATAGCATACGGTGCCTTCTCTTAACATATAGACATCGCCCTTCCACTTGTAGTTTCTCAGATATTCACAGAATTCCTCACTCATGCCCTTGGATCTCAGCCAGATGATATCCTTTTCCGTGAAATGATAATTCAGAAGGAACTTGACCAGCTTCTGCTGTCCGCAGCTGATAGCGTATCCCATGTTATCCGGATTTCTTCTGTAGAACATATCGAACACCATGGTCGTGTCCTTATAGCCATGCAGGAATAAACAGTTGGCCATCGTAAACTCATAGAAGTCCGTGACCATGGCCGGATTGTCATAATCTTCATCCGGTACATAAGGTTCAACTCTGATACTCATATTTTCTTATTCTCCTTTACAGTATCTCAATCTGCTGCGAACGCATTACTTCCAATGCGGCTTCTTTCTTCTGCTCTGTCACGCCTGCCGTTGCCTTTTCTTTGACGCATATATCACTTTCATACAGTGCTGCCTTGACTAAGCATGCATTGGCAATAACACAGATATCCGTACATAAGCCGGTAAAGACTATTCTTTCCGGTTTTTCCCGTGCTAACAGCTTCTGAAGAGTCAGTGATCCGAAAGTCGGCTTTTCAATGATGCGGGCATGTCTTTTCTCCAATGCCTGTTTCACTTCTTCATTCAGCTGCCAGCCTTCGGTATCTTTGATGCAGTGCTTCACCGGCAGATACTTTCCTTCCCGCGTCTTCAGATAATCTTCACTATGGGTGTCCATCGTGGCAATGACAGTATCATAGGATTCATCCTGAATGGCTTTGATGACTTCAGGTACAATCTGTACGGCTTCCTTTGTGCCGAGTGCTCTGTCAATAAAGTCATTCTGCATATCTACGACAACAAGTACGTTTTTCATAGGTTCTCCTTGAGATAGGCAAACATCGGATTGAACCGGTACAGTTCCGCACTGCGGCCGCTTCCCTTTGTTCTTTTTCCTGTATCTGTCAGCATCTTCCGTATATCTCTTCTGAAGTTGCCGGTATCGGTCTTCTTTCCAATGATCGCTTCATATGCGTTCTGTGCCTGCCGCAAAGTGAATTCCACAGGCAGCAGGTTGAACAGAATGCCGGTAGAGCCGGAACGGTGCTGAAGCTGATCAATGGCCATATTGATGAGCTTGATATGGTCGCCGGCCAGTTCACAATTGCTTGTCTCAAGCCGGCGTGAAGTTGTGGCAATGTAGTTATGTCTGGCTTCGTCCTTCATCTCAAACTCCATGTGCAGGCCTCTTTCCTCACACACAAGCGACAGGATGGCTGTCCGGCCATCTGTATTGATGGATTGTGTTTTCTTGGTCAGGGTGAACCAGGCTGTATCAGCCGCATCATCCCCGGCTTCGGCCTGCCTGACGTTCTCCCATGGGGTCAGCGACAGATAGCCGGTGGTGATGATCCGGGTCCGGGGATCCCGATCCGCATTGCCAAGGGTATATAACTGACGAAAATATGCCGCATCGGTAATATGTGTTTCTTCGGAAAGCTCCCGCAGCACCGCATCTTCCAGATCTTCATCAAACTCCACAAAACCGCCCGGCAGCGCCCAGCTGCCGATAAAAGGATGATTTCCCCTTCGAACAAGCAGAAGCTTCAGCCTGTCATCATGCACACTCATCAGAATCATATCCACGGTATTGGAGGGATGCTTATACTGACTGTCATCATAGTGAGCCAGAAACTGTTCCAGGGTTTCCCCCTGTGCGTTTACTTTCTCCATGTATTCTCCATAGTCAAATTGACTACCCAAATGATACGACATTATGGATTCCTGTCAACAGGCAAACCATCTTCAGCCTGCAGATCTGCACAGTAAAAAAGACATAGGGAAATCCATCTGATTTTCGCTATGCCTGTTCATATGCTTTCAGGCGTCTTTCCAGACCGTTTCAGCTATCTCTTTGACAAGACGCACCTTATTCCACTGGTCTTCTTCACTCAGCTGATTGCCCTCTTCTGTAGAAGAGAAACCGCACTGAGTAGAAACGCACAGATGATCCAGCGGCACATAGAGAGATGCCTCATTGATCCGGCGGATCACTCTGTTTTTATCCTCAAGCTCCGGGAATTTGGAAGTGATGAGTCCAAGCACAACATACTGGTCTTTGATCCTGGCAAGCGGCTTGAAGTCACCTGCCCGATCACTGTCATATTCCAGGAAGAAGCCATTCACATGACAATGGGCAAACAGAATATCCGCCACTCTGTCATATCCGCCGGAAGAGAACCAGGTGGAGCGGAAATTGCCCCGGCAGATATGCATGGTAATGGTCATATCGGAAGGCTTATGTTCCAGAATCCGGTTGATCACATCAACGTAATGTCTGCCGACAGTATCAACATCAATGCCCTTGGCAGCATAGGCTTCCCGCTTGCCTGTATCACAGAATTCACCCCAGGAAGTATCATCAAACTGCAGATACCGGCAGCCAAGGTCATAGAATGCCAGCATGGCATCGGTATAGGTCCTGACAATATCATCGAAAAGCAGCGCCTCGTTGTCTTTGTATCTTTCAATCGGCTGATACGTATCACTGCTTCTGACACATGTGATCAGGTGCAGCATGCTTGGAGAAGGAATGGTCATCTTGGTATCAGTGTCCCCGGCAGTCTTCTTCAGAAAGCTGTAGTGGGCAAGGAAAGGATGATCTTTCGGAAATGAGATCTGATCTGTAAAGCTCAGCGTTGCCCCTTTGGGCTTACTGCCTTTGAACTCAACCGACCAGTTTTTCTGATCCACCTTCTGTACGCCGTTGAGTTCTTCCAGAAAATCCATATGCCACATCCCGCGGCGGAATTCACCATCCGTCACCGCATGCAGGCTGACTTTCTTTTCTTTTTCCACAAGCTCTTCAATACATGCATTCTCAGTCTCTCTCAATTCATCCTGACTGATTCTGCCTTCGGCATAAGCAGCACGTGCTTCTTTGAGTTTTTCCGGTCTCAGAAAGCTGCCGACAATATCATATCTGTAAGGTCTTGTCATAGTTTCTCCTTTTTCTGTTAATTGTTTACTACTTTACTCGGAATTAGACAGCTTCTCAATCCTGTATCATCATAAAAACCATAACAGCCTTCTCATCTATGAAAAAATCAGTATTGATTACAATACTGACTTAAGACTTTTTCATGCGGGTATACTTTCTGGCCGCATATTTCTTCAGCATATTTCTGACGGCCTGCTCGCTGGCCAGGCTGAATTCAATATCCATCGCATCCGTCTCGGCTGTCATGGTCTTGCCGGAGGAGCCTGTCATCAGATACACGATGAACTTATTCTTGCGTACATCTGTATCCCAGTTGCGTACTTCACTCCAGGGAATGAATGTATTGGATTTGACAACCCCTTCCGGCCCCATGCCTTCATGCGCCATCAGATAGGCAGAGCAGGCAAAGATCATGGCGGCGGTACGGACGAAGTCAACCCACGTATGGCTGGTAATCAGGGTCAGAGCACTGAGAATCATCAGGGCATAGAAGCCGACCCTCAGAAACTTTGAACCTCTGTCCGGTATTTCAATATACTTCTTTACTTTCTGATACTTGTAGAAGACCATGAATCCCAGCACAAAGAAGATTCCGGTCAGCACTGCATTAAAAGCTGTTCCGCTCATATACATACCTCTTCATCTGAAAACTACCTGTCTATTATACCTTTTCTCTTGTATTTCGTCTTGTTTTGTCTACAATGAAACGGTATGAAAAACAACATCAGTCTGATAGCCTGCGACCTTGACGGTACACTGCTGACAGTGGATAAGCGCCTCAGTGCTCTGACTGTAGACACATTGAAGAAAGTGCATGAAAAAGGCATAAGGATTGTCATCTGTTCAGGCCGTCCGCTCTACTCAGTAGAACGTCTGTTTGATGGTGTTCCTTATGATTATGCCTGCTGTCTGAATGGACAGGCTGTATATGATCATGACGGCCATACCCTGATGATGAAAAACAGCCTGAACAGAGAACAGATCGACCATCTGCTGCACCTGACTGCACAGTTTCCGGTCGTACTCAACTATTCCATCGGCAGAAACTTCTATCACACCGTATCTCCGAAGTGTTCCCTCCTTTCCCGCTTTGTCAATTGGTGCAGCCGGATGTACCAGCAGATCGTGCATCATAACAATCTGTTTCGGATGATGGTGCCATTTGAAGAAGTAAAGATGGATATCTGTGAGAAGTTCTGCTATGCCGGTTCCTACAGGACCCTGAAAGCACTGGCTTCCCGGCTGGATCCGGAGGTATATGGTGCTGTATTTGTTTCAAAGACATGGCTTGAGATACAGCCGGCCGGCATTACCAAAGGAAAGGCTCTGTCCTTTGTTGAAGCATATGAAGGCATCACCAGAGAACAGTGTGCCGCCGTTGGAGACGGCGAAAATGACCTTTCTATGTTTGAGGCGGCCGGGTACAGAATCGCCATGGAAAACGGCATGAATGCATTAAAAGAAAAGGCAGACACCATCGCTTCCAGCAATCTGAAGGATGGTGCCGCCCGATGGATGATTCAGAATCTGCTCTGAATCATCTTTTTCTTTATACGTTGATATCAAGCGTGGTATGGATCTGCCAGCCAGGATATTCCTTCTGTACTTCTTCCGTAATCTTCCTGTACAGTGACTCTCTGTCTTTGATGTTCCAGTCGATGATCATATCAAAGGACATATACTTTTTCTCAAGATCCACATAGAAACCATGAACCTGGATCACACCTTCATGGCTCATGACAAGATGCGTGACATGGGAACGCATTTCCGCTGCTTCATCGTTCTTTGTGTTGTAGGAATAAATGCCGATGCCGACAAGCAGCACATGGAATTTCTGATAGACAGCTGCGGCAATCCGGCGGCTCAGCGCATCAATCTCATCCGCCGTTGTTGTATCTTTGACGGCAATATGAATAGAGCCGACGGTATGTTCCGGTCCATAGCTGTGCAGAATCAGATCATAGCCGCCCATGATGGCCGGATCCATGTCCTTTACATAGGTTTTGATGTCATGGGTCAGCTGTCTGTCAAAGGCCGTGCCGAGCAGATCATCAACCGTATCCCTGAGCATCTCAATGCCGCTTTTGATAATGAAGACGGCAATCACGCCACCGACATACGCTTCCAGGGAAACATGCGTAAAGATATAGATCAGAGCACAGACAAACACCGAGAAAGAAAGAATCGCATCAAAACGGGCATCTTCTCCGGATGCGACAAGTGAATTGGAATTGACCTTCTCACCCGTCTTCTTGAAGTAGGTGCCGAGGATGATCTTTGTCACTACACCTACCGCAATAATCACCAGCGTCAGGATAGAATATTCCGGTGCTGCAGGATGAATGATCTTCTTGATGGATTCCACCATGGAAGTCACACCGGCATACAGCACAAGGCAGGCAACTGCCAGCGCACTGAGATATTCAATCCGTCCGTGTCCCAGCGGATGCCTGGCATCAGAAGCCTTGCCGGCCAGTTTCACGCCGACAATCGTGATGATGGATGACAAAGCATCAGAAAGATTATTAACTGCATCAAGCACAACGGCAATCGAATTGGCCAATAAGCCTGCTGTCATTTTGAACGCAACCAGAAACAGATTGGTCAGAATACCGGTCACACTGGTACGGACAATGGTTTTCTCACGGTTTTCCATATCACTCATACTCTCATTCCCCTTCTTTTATAACCTAAACATTATACGCCAGCCGCATGAAAAAAGAAAAACAGATGCTTCTGACACCTGTTTTCCTCATACCCTAGGCTTTGACTGTAACGCTGTATCCATCGAACAGATCCGCATCCACCAGGATCGTCTTGCCCTGAATATCTGGATTTTCAAGAATCACCTTGGCAACCTGGGTCTCAATGGTACGCTGAATATGACGCTTCATCGGACGGGCGCCGAAGTCCGGATCCGCACCAATCTGACAGATTCTCTCTTTGGCCGCATCAGTAACTTCCAGCGTAATATCTCTTTCCGCCAGTCTCTCACGCAGACCATTGAGGAATTTGTCGGCAATCTTCTTCAGCACATCATTGTTCAATGCATTGAAGACGATGATCTCATCAATACGGTTGATAAACTCAGGCTTGAAGAACTTTCTGACCTCAGCCTGATAGCCGGCATTTCTCTTGTTCGCATCATGTTCAAACGCATACTGTGAACCGAGGTTGGATGTCATGATGATGATCGTATTCTTGAAGTCTACGGTCACACCTTTGGAATCGGTGATCCGGCCGTCATCCAGTACCTGCAGGAGGATATTGAAGACATCCGGATGTGCCTTTTCGATTTCATCCAGCAGGACAATGCTGTAAGGATTGCGTCTGACTGCTTCCGTCAGCTGGCCGCCTTCCTCATAGCCGACATATCCCGGAGGCGCACCGATGAGTCTTGACACGGAGAACTTCTCCATGTATTCCGACATATCAATACGCACGATCTTCTTTTCATCATCAAACAGCTGTTCCGCAAGCGCCTTGGCCAGTTCCGTCTTGCCGACACCGGTCGGGCCTAAGAACATGAACGAACCAAGCGGTCTGTTCTCATCCTGCACCTGTGCCTTGGAACGCATGATGGCATCAGACACAAGCTCAATGGCCTGATCCTGGCCGATGACACGCTTCTCAAGTGCTTCAGGCAGATGAAGAATCTTCTGTCTTTCTGTTGACTTCAGACGGCTGACATCAATATGCGTCCATCTGGAAACAATCTCGGCAATCATATCCTCATCCACAACCTGCTTGATCATGGAATTCTTTTCAGCTGCCTCGGCTTCTTTGATCTTCTTTTCCAGATCCGGAATCGTACCGTACTGCAGCTGTGATGCCTTGTTGTAATCCGCATCGTTCTGGGCCTGAGTCAGTTCCAGCTTTGCTTTTTCAAGCTGTTCCTTGTAGTTCTTGGCATTGTCCGCCTTGGCCTTTTCACTCTTCCACTGCGCTGTCTTCTTCTCATAGACTTCATTGAGATCAGCCAGCTCTTTGTCGATTTCAGCCATTCTGGCTTTGGACTTATCGTCTGTTTCTTCCTTGAGAGATGTCCTTTCGATCTGCAGTGTCATGATCTTACGCTTCATCTCATCAAGCTCTTCCGGCATGGAATCCATCTCCACACGGATGGAAGCACATGCTTCATCAATCAGATCAATGGCCTTATCCGGCAGGAATCTGTCAGTGATATAGCGGTCGGAAAGCTTGGCAGCCGCAATGATGGCTTCATCCTTGATGGTAACGCCATGATGGCTTTCAAATCTGTCTTTCAGACCTCTCAGGATACTGATCGTATCTTCTACACTTGGCTCAGAAACCTGAATCTTCTGGAATCTTCTTTCCAGCGCTCTGTCTTTTTCAATGTATTTGCGGTATTCATCAAATGTGGTTGCACCGATACACTTGAGTTCACCTCTGGCCAGCATCGGCTTCAGCAGGTTGGCCGCATCCATGGAGCCTTCTGTCTTGCCTGCGCCGACCAGGTTATGTATTTCATCAATGAACAGAATGATACCGCCGTTTGCCTTCTTGACTTCATTCAGAACGCCCTTGAGACGTTCCTCGAATTCGCCTCTGTACTTGGCACCGGCAATCAGGGAACCCATATCGAGTTCAATCAGACGCTTGTCCTTGAGTCCCATCGGTACATCCCCGCGGTAGATACGCCAGGCAAGGCCCTCTACAATAGCGGTTTTACCGACACCCGGTTCACCGATCAGAACCGGATTGTTTTTGGTCTTACGGGAAAGAATCTCAATGACACGGCGGATTTCCTCATCTCTGCCGATGACCGGATCAATCTTGCCGTCTTTGACATCCTGGACAAGATCATGTCCGTACTTCTTCAGCGCATCAAGCTGGCTTTCATTACCTTTGTCATCCATCTTCATGCCCCCTCTTCTCTCCTCTTCGGCTTTGATCAGTTCTTTCAGACTGAAGCCGAATTTCTTCATGATATTATTCGTCAGATCGCTGTTGGACATGAACATGCCGATGAAGAGTGCTCCTTCTGACATGTAGGAGTCGCCCTCCTTCTTCATGTAGTCCAATGCTTTCTGATAGGCCGTATTCAGGTAGTAGTCCAGGGTCATCTGACCTCCTTCTACAACCGGCTGACGGCTGACTTCTTCATCCGCCATCTGTTTCATGGCGGCTTTATCCACTTTAAGACGTTCCAGCAGGGTATCCAGGGAATCATCATCCAGCATTGCCTGCAGAACGTGGGCACAGGTGAGCTGTGCGTGATGTGCCTGCTCAGCATGGGTTGCCGCACTGGCAATGATCTGCTGCAGCAGTTCAGTCATGATTTCGGGATTCATAATAACGCCTCCCTTCGTATGTTTTCAGGATTTGAAACTGTTTTTGAATTTCTGCCACATCGTGGAGGAAGCACTGGAATTCTGAATTTCCTGCAGTTCCTTATACAGTTCCTTCTCACGGCGGGTCAGATCTTTATCAACCTTGATACGGATCGTGCAGAACTGATCGCCCTTGCGTCCGGTCTTCAGATCCGGTACACCCATCTCACGCAGACGCAGCTGCTGGCCATCCTGGCTTCCGGCCGGGATCTTCAGCTCTACATCACCATAGATGGTCGGTACATCCAGAGTTGTGCCGATGGTGGCATCAACCGCTGTGACCGGAATGTCAAGGTAGATGTTTCTGCCTTCACGGGTGAATTTCTCATGCGGCAGAACATTGATCTCGATATAGAGATCACCATTGGGACCGCCGTTGGTGCCTCTTTCACCCTTGCCGGCAATCCGCAGCTGCTGGCCGGAAGAGATGCCGGCCGGGATGTTGACATCCACGGACACTCTCTTGTGGTTGTAGCCGCGTCCTGCGCACTTCGGGCATACCCGGCGGATCTTCTTGCCGGTGCCATGGCAGTCAGGACATACCGTCTCTGACTGCATGACACCGAGGATCGTTCTCTGCTGGGTTACCACTCTGCCTGTACCGTGGCAGGTAGGACAGGAGACGATATCCGAAGGACTCGCTGCCCCGGATCCATTGCACGCTTCACATTTCTCATCCACGGAAATATTGATTGTCTCCTTCTTGCCGAAGCAGGCATCCATGAAGGAAATGTTCATGCGCATCATCTTATCGGCACCCTTGCGCGGTGCCGTATCTGCTCTTCTTGAACCTCCCGAGAAAGCACTGGAGAAACCGGAACTTCCGCCGAAGAAGCTCGAGAAGATATCATTCAGGTCATCAAATCCGCCCGACTGGAATCCGGAGAATCCACCGGCACCGGCCGCGTTGGGATCGACACCGGCAAAGCCGAACTGATCGTATTTTGCTCTTTTATCCGGATCGCTGAGAACTTCATTGGCTTCATTGACTTCCTTGAATTTCTCCGCTGCACCCGGTTCCTTGTTCAGATCCGGATGGTATTTCTTAGCCAGCTTGCGGTACGCCGCTTTGATTTCATCCTGCGAGGCATCCCGACTGACCCCAAGCACTTCATAATAATCTCTTTTTTCCGCCATATTCCGGCTCCTTCCTAATTACAAACAATCAGGATGCGTGACTAGTGTGACGCATCCTGAAAGTCATGCATTACTTCTTTTCCTTGAAATCCGCATCGATGACATCGTCATCCTTCTTGTCAGAAGTTGTGGAGGATGTATTGCCCGCGGACTGCTGAGTACCAGCCTGCTGGCTGTACATCTGCTGGGCCATATCATTGGCAGCCTTTTCCAGGGCATCCAGCTTAGTCTTCAGACCATCCATATCATTCTTGTCAATGGCAGCCTGGAGTTCATCTCTGAGCTTCTTGACTTCATCCTTCTGCTGCTGGCTGACGTTAGGATTATCGGCCTTGAGGGTTTCATCAATCTGGTTGATGTAGGCTTCCGCCTTGTTCTTGGTCTCGATATCTTCCTTACGCTTGTCATCTTCAGCCTTATGTTCCTCAGCTTCCTTGACCATACGGTTGATTTCATCTTCAGACAGACCGGAAGAATTCTTGATGGTAATGGACTGTTTCTTGTTGGTAGCCTTATCGACTGCACTGACATTGACAATACCGTTGACATCGATATCGAATGTCACTTCAATCTGCGGCACACCTCTTCTGGCCGGAGCAATGCCATCCAGCTGGAAGTTGCCGAGGGTCTTATTATCCTTGGCCATTGGACGCTCACCCTGCAGGACATGGATATCAACTGCAGGCTGGTTATCAGCAGCCGTGGAGAAGATCTGAGACTTGGATGTCGGGATTGTGGTGTTACGCGGGATCAGTACGGTCATGACACCGCCCAGGGTTTCAATACCCAGGGACAGCGGTGTTACATCAAGCAGCAGCACATCCTTGACATCACCGGCAATAACGCCGCCCTGAATGGCAGCACCGATGGCAACACATTCATCCGGGTTGACGCTCTTGTTGGGCTCTTTGCCCAGTTCTTTTCTGACTGCTTCCTGTACAGCCGGGATACGGGTAGAACCGCCGACTAACAGAATCTGATCGATTTCATTGATGGACAGCTTGGCATCGCTTAATGCCTGTCTGACCGGTCCCATGGTTCTTTCAACCAGGTCTCTTGTCATTTCATCAAACTGTGCACGTGTCAGAGTAGCCTCCAGATGCAGCGGGCCCTCCGGACCGGCAGAGATGAACGGCAGAGAAATCTGGGTTTCAACCATGCCGGAAAGATCCTTCTTGGCCTTTTCAGCAGCTTCCTTCAGTCTCTGCAGAGCCATCCTATCAGCCTTGAGGTCGATGTTGTGCTCACGCTTGAAGTTATCAGCCAGCCAGTCGATGATCTTGTTATCGAAGTCATCGCCGCCCAGATGTGTATCACCGGCAGTTGCCAGAACTTCGAATGTACCGTCCGCGATATCAAGGATGGATACATCGAATGTGCCGCCGCCCAAGTCGTAGACCAGAACCTTCTGTTCCTTGGACTGATCCTTATCCAGGCCGAATGCCAGCGCACTGGCAGTCGGTTCATTGATGATACGCTTGACATCAAGTCCGGCAATCTTGCCGGCATCCTTGGTAGCCTGACGCTGGGCATCATTGAAGTATGCCGGAACCGTAATGACTGCTTCCGTTACCTTTTCACCCAGATAACTTTCCGCATAATCCTTGAGGTAGCTCAGAATCATAGCGGAAATTTCCTGCGGTGTGTATTCCTTGCCTTCCAGAGTCACCTTTTCATTGGTGCCCATCTTACGCTTGATGGAATAAACCGTATTCTTATTTGTAATCATCTGACGCTTTGCGGCATCACCGACAATTCTTTCACCATTCTTGAACGCAACCACAGAAGGTGTTGTTCTGTTGCCTTCCGGGTTTGTTATTACCTTTGCTTCCTTGCCTTCCATAACGGCAACGCAGCTGTTTGTTGTACCTAAATCAATACCAATGATCTTACTCATAGCAATATATCCTCCATTCCTCTTCCAGAAATATCTTATTCACTGATTTTAACCATGGCTGCTCTGAGAATGCGGCCATTAAGCGTATAGCCTTTCTGCAGCACTTCTGTTACCATACCGGGCTTGACGCCTTCCTTGTGTTCGCTCATCAGAGCCTGATGCCAGTTGCCGTCAAACGGCTTTCCTTCGGCTTCAATCTCTTCCACGCCCTGTGCCTTCAGCGCATTCACAAGCTTGCCATGGATCATTTCCACACCCTTGCGGTAAGCTTCATCCTTTGTTTCCTGCTGCAATGCTCTTTCACAATCGTCCACCACCGGCAGAACAGCAAGTGCGAAGTTTCTGATCACATACTTCTTCTGACTGTCGAAATCCTTCTCCAGCCGTTTCTTCATGTTCTCCGTATCGGCATATGCCTTGGCATAGTCGTTAGTGAGCTTGGCATTCATCATCTTGAGCTGATTGATCTGAATCTCCATGGCTGCGATCTTCTCATCTTTCGGATCAGCTTTCTTTTCCGCCTTTGTCTCTTTCTTCTCTTTTTTCTCTTCAGGCTTTTTCTGATCCTCTTTCTTTTCCTTATCCGCGGAAGCGTCTGCAGCCTTTTTCTCTGCCTTCTTTTCTTCCGTTTCCTTATCCGTCTGACTCATCGCTGTCATCGCCTCCTTTATCTTTCTTATTTCCGTTGTACATATTCTCAATCGTGTGGGCTGCATAGTTGAGCATGGATACAACCTTGTCGTAGTTCATGCGCCTTGGTCCCACCACCAGCAGCTGTCCCTGTTCGCCTTCACTGACATTGAACGATGTTCTGACCACAGCCACATCATTAATCCATGTCAGCTGGGTGCCCTGCTGGGTCGTTACCGCAACGGCATTGTCACTGGCATCCAGCTGCTTCCAGCTTCTGGCCGTACCGTCTTCCAGTAAAGCCATCAGCTTCTTCAGCTTGGTAATATCTTCGAACTCCGGCTGGTAAAGGATGCGGTCCTTACCAGAGAAGTAGATATTGTCAGAGGCAAACTTGACAAATGCCTTGACGAATGCAGTAAACAGCACATCATGCTGGACAACAGCCTCATTGAGAATCGGCCTGATCGCTTCCATGCGGTCAGGCAGCTGGTCAATGGCGACATCTTTCAGTTTCGTATTGAGAATATCGATACAGTTTTCCAGATCTTTGAATGACACCTCATCCTCGAAGTAGAACTTCTTTGTCTCCGTATGTCCCGTATTGGTTATGAACACACAGATGCAGTTGCGATTGTCAATCTCAAAGAGCTTGATGTGTTCCAGCTTCTGGCTGGAAGCTTCCGGTCCGATCGCACCTGCTGTCATATTGGTCATTTCCGAAAGGATCTGACATGACTCATGCACGGCATCATCGATGTTCATGCTGGTGAGATCAAACGCCGACTTGATGGCAACTTCCATCTTCTTATCAATCTGTGCTTCATTCAGCAGATTCTCGCAATAGAACTTATAGCCGGCTGTCGAGGGAACTCTTCCCGAAGAAGTATGAGTCTTTTCAAGATATCCCATTTCTTCCAGCGCCTGCATGTCATTGCGGATGGTCGCACTCGAATAAGGCAGATGATACTTCTGCTGGAGGGCTTTTGAGCCGACCGGCTGAGCCGTTTTAATGTATTCATCTACAATAGCCTTGAATATTTCGATTCTTCTTGGCGTCAGCACCTTCAGCCACCTCCTTTAGCACTCTTATCCGTTGCCTGCCAGTATAATACATCCGGTGTTTAGCACTGTCAATACTCAAGTGCTAATTCTTTACAGAAAAACCGGAACAGCTATCTGTTCCGGTAATATGTGATCTTCATGATCCCGTATATGCTTTCTTTATCATATTGCAGCGCACCGGCCGCATCATGATATTCTTCTTCCTTCAGTGATTCAATCACCACTCTGCCGCCCTGATGAACCATATGATGGGCATCCAGGTATGCCAGCACTTCATGATTCTTCTGCTTTCGATACGGCGGATCAAGATACACAAGATCAAACACCATGCCCTGATTCTTCAGATACTCCAGTGCCCTGAAATCCCGCATGCACAGAATCTCACACTGCTCTTCACACTGCAGCGCTTCTGCATTCTTATGGATGATGCTGACTGCCGCATGGCTCATATCCACAAGCACGGCCTGATCAAAACCTCGTGAAATAGCTTCCAGGCCGATGGCTCCGCTGCCGCTGTAAAGATCGAGCACCATTCCGCCGTCAAACATCCCGCCAAGGGAAGAAAAGACTGCTTCTTTTACCTTATCCAGGGTCGGCCGGGTCGCATCCCCTTTCAGGGTTGTGAGGCGGCGTGAGGAATATTTACCTGCTATGATCCGCATGCATTTTCTCCTGATCCCGATTGTATTTTGCAATCACGGCCTGGGACAGACCGATTGCCAGCATGAATGCCATGGCACTGGAACCGCCGGAAGAAATCAGCGGCAGCGGTACACCGGTTAAAGGGATCAGTCCGGTTACACCGCCGACATTCAGGAAAATATGAACCAGGAAGTAGGATGCCGTACCGATCAGGATGATCTTTCCTGCTTCTGATCTGACCTTTCTTGCATAAAGAAACAGCCGGAAGATGATGATACCGTACATCAGCATCAAGATAAGAAAACCGACATAGCCGATCTCTTCGACCACAATGGCAAGGATGAAGTCATTGGTCGCTTCCGGAAAGCTCATGTATTTGCGTACCGAAGAACCGAAGCCCCGGCCGAACCAGCCCCCGTCCGAAAAGGCAATCAGAGACTGAATCAGCTGATAGCCCTGATCATACGGATACTGAAACGGATCCGCCGCCGACAGGAATCTTTCCTTCTGATATTCCTTCAGAAAGGACAGATGTGAAATCATATTGGTGCCGTTAGGCGTCAGTATATAGAGCCAGCCGACCACCGCCAGTACCGGAATTACGGATACCAGAATCTTCCATGGCTTCAGCTTTGGATTGCGTGGAATCAAAAGACAGATAAAGGCAATCAGATACACAACCGAAGCAGAGCCGAGATCATGCTGGATGAGCATGATAATGCCCAGGAAAATCAGGATGATGACAAAAGGACGTTTGACCAGATCCCATGATCTGATTTTTGTGTTATGACGATCGCCAAGATGTCCGGCAATCAGTAAGAATGTACAGATCTTGGCAAATTCAGCCGGCTGCAGCGTTACTTCCAGCGACCCGAATCCCAGTCTGATCCAGGCATAGGAGCCATTGACGGCCGGGAAGATACGGCACGCCAGCAGCAGCACCACCTGCAGGATAATCAGCATGGAAAAACCGTATTCTTTTAGAAATCCCAGATGAAACTTCCTTGAGGCAAAAGACATCAGCCAGTACCCGAGGATAATGAAGATTACCTGTTTGGCAATATTGATGATGATCGTACGGAAGGAGCCGATGGAAGTACCCATGGAAGCACTGCCGATCATCAGGATGCCGAATAATGCTAGAAACAGCACGGCTGTATGGATCCAGGGATCCCGGCCGTGTATCATGGCGAAATTCAACAGCTTTTTCTTTTTTCTTTCCGCTTTCTGCGTCATACTTGAAAATTCTACCATACTTGCCCAGCCATGGAGAGAATTTCATTCTCCGGATACCGCTTTCATTCAGACAATGTACTTTACAATCATGAAACGTTTCATTATCATAAATGCCGGAGCGTTCAATATGTTAATTAATAATGATACGATCATCAAGGATGACAATCCTTTAATCCGTGAAAAATCACAGGAAGTTGAGCTGCCGTTAAGTGCAGAAAATGAACAGATCCTCCGTGATATGTTCAAATACGTCAAAGACTCTACCAACGAAGAGCTGGCTAAAAAGGAAAACCTGCGTGCTGCCGTAGGCATTTCCGCCATTCAGATCGGCATCCCCCGCAAGCTGACCGCAGTTATTGTGCCGGATGTGGATAAGGACGGCAATGACATCCGCTGGGAGTTCATGCTGGCAAATCCGAAGATCACCTCTTCCTCTATTCAGAAAGCCTTCCTCACCGGCGGTGAAGGATGCCTGTCTGTTGTGGAAGACCACCCCGGCTTTGTGTACCGCAGTGCCCGCATCACCTTTGAAGCCTATGACCTGATCCGGAAGCAGAATATCAGAGTCAGAGCAAGAGGGTACCTGGCAATTGTTCTTCAGCATGAGTTTGAACATTTTGACGGCACACTGTTCTACGATCACATTGATCCGAAGAATCCCTATCATAAAATTCCCGGAGCAATTGAAATTTAACCGTACATCGTCTTCCGGCACCCCTTCATTCTGCTATAATGGTAGCGAAGGAATAATAGAGCTGTACGGAATATAATCCGTTAGAAAAAACAAAGTCCTGCGTTTTTCCTTTTTGGAAAAACGCGGCTTTTGTCAAAAGGAATAATAAGAGGAAAATACATGACAAAAGAAACGAATACTAAAAAGCGTCCGAGCCGCAGTACTGTCCGTTATGATGCCATTTCAGAAGAAACTTCCCGCAAACGTATCGACCATGCGACGGATACCATGGTCTATGCGCTTGGGGGTCTGGGTGAAATCGGCAAGAACATGTACTGTTTTGAACATAATGACGAAATCATCATCGTTGACTGCGGCATTCTCTTTCCGGAGGATGAGCTGTTAGGCGTTGATTATGTCATACCGGACTATTCCTATCTGGTAAAAAACAGAGAAAAGATCAAAGCCCTGATCATTACCCACGGCCATGAAGACCATATCGGCGGCATTCCCTTCTTCCTGCAGTCCGTTCATCTCAAGGAAATCTATGCGGCACCGTTTGCCAAAGCCCTGATTGAAAAGAAGCTTGAAGAACACAGAATGCTGCGGAATGTGACAATAAAGGATATCAATCCGGATACCCGCATCAATACGAAGTACTTCCACATCGGCTTTTTCAATGTTGTCCATTCCATACCGGACAGTTATGGTGTAATTCTGAATACACCTAACGGCACAATCATTGAAACCGGTGACTTCAAGTTTGATCTGACCCCAATCGGCGTCAATTCCGATTATCAGAAAATGGCTTTCATCGGTCAGACCGGTGTTACCCTGCTGATGAGTGACTCCACTAACTCCGGTGTACCAGGCTCCTCCATCTCGGAGCGCAAGGTAGCCCAGGCCATCAATGAGCAGATGCGCAAGACACCGGGCCGTATGATTGTATCCACCTTCGCTTCCAATGTTCTGCGTCTCAATCAGATTCTTGAAGCTGCCGTCAACTGCGGCCGCAAGGTAGCGGTATTCGGCAGATCCATGGAGAATGTATGTGAGATCGGCAAACGCCTTGGAACAATCAAGATTCCAGAGAGCGCCTTCATTACCGGCAATGAACTCAATACCCTGCCGGCCAATAAGATCTGTATCGTATGTACCGGTTCCCAGGGTGAACCGATGGCTGCCTTAAGCAGAATTGCCAACGGCACCCACCGCTACATCAAGATCATCCCGGGCGATACCGTTCTGTTCTCTTCCAACCCGATTCCGGGCAACGGCACTTCCGTCTCAGCAGTTGTCAACCAGCTGACCAGAGTCGGTGCCAATGTGGTGGTCAATTCACCGCTGACCTCTTTCCATACAACCGGCCACGCCCCGCAGGAAGAACAGAAGCTCATGCTGAACCTGATCAAACCGAAGTGGTTCATGCCCATGCATGGTGAATACAAGATGCTTGTCCAGCATGCCGCCACAGCCCAGGAAACAGGTGTACCGAAGGATCACTGCTTGATCTGTGCCAATGGCGATATTGTTGTTCTTCGAAATGGAGAATGCTTCATTGCCAATGAGCGTGTCCAGACCGATGCGATTTATGTCGACGGCAATGATGCATCAGGGCTTTCCACTTCCGTTATCAAGGATAGAAGAATTCTGGCTGAGAACGGTTTAGTGGCTGTCATTGTAGCCATTGATTCCCGCTACAATAAGATCCTGTGCCGTCCTACCATCGTATCCCGCGGCTTTGTCTACATCAAAGACTCCCAGCCTCTGCTCAAGCAGGCTGAGCTGATCGTATACAATGCCTTAGTCAATAAGATGCAGGAGCGTACCACCTTCGGTGAACTGAAGAACTGCATCCGCTCTTCCCTTGAACCATATCTCTTCCAGAAGACACACCGCAACCCGATCGTTATTCCAGTCATTCTGAACCAGAAAGCAGCTATTGCCGAAATCAAGGCAAAGACAGGCGGTAGAGCTCATACAGCTAGAAGAACCACCCGCAAACCTGCGGCAGCACCTGCTGAATCCAAGTAAAAAGCCATATCCATTTATTGGATATGGTTTTCTTTTATACTTTTATTTCATTCAGTCGATACAGCACCATTTTCCTGATCAGTTCCAAAGGCAGTTCTTCCTTCAAAGGAAACTGTACTGCTCCTTTACTGGTATGATAGGGTTTCAGCTCCTTCTGATATGCCGTGATGGGACCGGGTGTCGGATAGAAACCGATATGATCCTTACATGCCGCATAGTATACCAGTACTTTGCCTTTCCTGATAGCAGGCATGTTATAGCTGATGCACTCAATGCCATCCGGTACAGTTTCCTTCAACAGCTTCCGGATGGCATTGAGTCTTGGCTGTACTGCTTCATCCTGCTGACGAATATATTCATCAATACTGCTATATTTCACTGGATGCCTTTCAGGGTAACAATACCCCTTGGTACAGATGTTTCATCAAAAGTCAGAGATGTTTCATCCAGACATTCCAGCATCGGGAATGTCTTTCTGATCTCTTTGAGATCTTCTGTCTCGCTATAGCCATAGATGCCGTTGCGGTAATGCATGAGGATTGTGAGCTTGGGGGCAATGTGATCGATGATTTCTCTTGCCTGAACAGCATCAATGGTGAAGTAGCCCCCTACCGGTATCAGCATCACATCTGTATTGCGCAGAGCCGCATACTCATCCAGCGTCGGCAGACGCCCGTAATCTCCCATATGAACAATATGGCAGCGGCCGGCCTGGATAACCGTAACCTTTGTCATACCTCTCTTTGTGCCATAGGCATCATCATGAGGAACGGTAAAGGAAGAAACCTGCATTGCGTCAGATCCTTCTTCCTTCTTCACCAGATGCGCCGCATTATGATCCGCATGTTCATGTGAACAGAACGTACGATGTGCTTTCAGATCATCCGGCAGCTGCCAGCCCGGTACGGAACCGTTCTCGTAAGGGTCGAGTACAATGGAATCATTGTCATAGACAATACGGAAACAGGAATGACCATAATATTCAACAGTAATAGAAGACATAGATATATACCCTCCCGATGTCTGTATTATAGCGCACAAAACAAAAGAAACGCAGTTAGGACTGCGTTTCCTGTATGTGTCTGTTATTTTACTTCGACAATCTTCATCATGTTGGCAGAGCCTTCACCTGTCGGATAGCCTGCGGAGATGATGATGAGCTGACCCTTCTTGACACCGTAGTCCTTGGCGAACAGAGATGCCAGGTCGTCATCGTTTGTCAGCTGGTTCTGTACATCAGACAGCAGCGGTACGACACCCCAGTAGGACATCAGCTTGCGCTGTGTATCCTTAGTGAAGGTGATGGCCAGGATCGGAACCTTCGGTCTGAACTTGGAGATTCTTCTGGCTGTAGTGCCGCCTTGAGTGAAGACAACAATGGCACCGATATTATCCAGGGTTAATGTCGCATCGGAAATAGCGATGGAGACAGCATCCTGTACGGTCTTGTTGGAAGACTGCTTGAGCCATTCCAGTCTGGATCTGTAATCGATAATCTTCTCAGCTTCTTCAGCGATCTCACTCATGGTCTCGCATGCTTCAACCGGATAATCACCGGCAGCGCTCTCTGCACTCAGCATGACGCCGTCGGAACCATCCAGAACCGCGTTGCAGACATCGGATGCCTCAGCACGTGTGCATCTGGGGTTATGGGTCATGGAATCAAGCATATGAGTAGCGGTGATAGCCGGCTTGCCGATGATGTTGGCTTCACGGATGATGTGCTTCTGATAAACCGGAACCATCATGGTAGGAATTTCAACACCGAGGTCGCCTCTGGCAACCATGACGCCGTCAGCTGCTTCCAGAATGGAATCAACATTCTGATAGCCTTCTTCGTTCTCGATCTTGGCAATGATGTTGATGTGCGGCTTGCCCATCTCAATGCAGATCTTA
>JALCHG010000032.1:0-23480 GCA_022644565.1 Solobacterium sp.
CCAGCAGTAACAGGCTCTTATTCTGCATTTTTATGGCAAATATCGAAAAACCCCAATTGGAATCAGTCCAATTGGGCTTTATCAACCGGAAAGCCGACTTCAGAGGCTCACTTTATCAGCAGCCTCCATGGAGCTGTTATTTTAGACTGAACCATATAAAAACGGATGGGCAGTATGCGTTCATCCCGATCGGGTATGAATCACATCTGCTTCATCCGCGTTTTACTTCACTTCATCAGCAGCTGATACAATCAGCTTTTCATAAATCTGTTTCAGCTGTTCACGCTGTACATCTGTCAAAGTGACACCTTCACTTGTGACAGTGACACCATCTACAAGAGAAACGTGGTAATCTACGATCTTTCCGCTGTTGATGGCAATGACATCCGGTACGGCAAAGGAAGCAGTACCGCTGGCATCCTTGACATAGGTTTCCTTGATATCCTCGGTCAGCGTCTGATAGTCGCTGTCTGAGAACTCACCGCTTGTATTGACATAATAGACTTTTACGTTAAGATCCCGGGCTGCTTCATACAGCACCTGGGCAGCGATCATACAGTTGGTTCCATCCGGTTTGGCAAGAAAGAGAATGCCGCTGCCTTTTTCATCAAACAGACGCAGAGCTTCCGACAGCTTTACTTCCTGGAAGACATCATCCTTATTGTCTACGCCATAGGCATTCATATCAGCGCTGCTGCTGTCAAGCTTCACCGTTTCATGAATCTTGACTTCTTCCGCAATCGTCTGATTATTCGGATCAACATAGAACAGTACAGCCGCCGCAATCAGGAAAAAGGAAAGCAGTAATTTCTTCATAACACCGTCCCTTCCGGCGGCTGTACTTCGGATACATCCGTCTTTTCATAGAAGGAATCGATCTTTTCCCTTGTCGCAAGACCTCTGGAATACGCAGTGGCACTGCCGCAGCTGCAGCCGAAACGGAAAGAGTCCACCGGATCCTTGGACCGCAGAAAATCCATGATGAATCCGGCCACCAGGGAATCACCTGTACCTAATGTATAGATAGCCTTTTTCTCCTGTTCCAGAGAAGCGGTGAAACAGCCGGTCGGACAGACAATCAGCGCCATTCTGTTATCAATGACAACAAGCACATTCTCAGCCCCAAGGCTATGCAGCTTGACAGCGCCAGCCAGAATCTCTTCTTCACTTTCACACTTCTGATCAATCATCCGGTTCAGCTCTTCCGGTGTTGTCTTCAAAAGGAACACACCTGCACCAATAACCTGCCTGACAAGATCCGGATCACTGTCCAGGCAGATTCTGACATCTTTCTTTACCGCTTCTTCCAGCATATCTCTGACATCGTCCTTGAGATACGGCTGGGTGTTGCCGGCCAGAATGAGATAATCGCCTTTATCCAGACGTGAGACTTTTTCTCTTAAGTTTCTCATATCCGCATCAGTCACGTAAGGACCTGCCGCATTGACATCTGTTTCGGTCTGTCCGGCATGGAGCTTGACGTTGATCCGGGTGTTGCCTGAAGTATAGGTGAAGTTAGGCAGAATGAATTCATATTTTGCTAACAGTGAAATATAGAAGTCTTTGGTAAAACCGCCGAGAAACCCGAAGGCACGGCTGGGAATGCCAAGATTGTTCAGTACGATGGATACGTTGATGCCTTTGCCGCCGGCTTCATAATATTCCAGCTGCGAACGATTCAGTTTTCCCGGTTCCAGCTCCTGCTGGCCTTCCATGTAGTAGTCCAGCGAAGGATTCAGTGTACAGGTATAGATCATTTGTTCACCTCCGTGCTCATTTCAGCTATTCTGAGAATCAGCCTGGAGGCCTGCTCCATTTCTTCCACGACAACGTATTCATAGCGCCCATGGCAGTTCTGATCGCCTGTACCAAGGTTGGGACACGGCAGACCCTTATACGTTAACATGGCACCGTCTGTGCCGCCCCGTACGCTTTCATGAACAGGTTCAATTCCAAGGGAAGCAATAGCCTTTTGCGCAATCTGCGTCACTTCCGGATGATCCTTCAAAATATCACGCATATTGTAATACGAATCCTTTAATTCAAGGTCAACAGCTTCATAGCCATACAGCTCATTCATCCGGCTTGCGATATCTTCCATCATCCGCTTCATCATGGCAAAGTCATCCTTTTCATGAGCCCGGACAATGTAGGCACTCTCGGCCTGATCGCTTGTACCGTTCATTTCAATCAGATGGAAGAACGGCTGTCTGCCGGCTGTGTGTTCCGGACGCATGAAGTCCGGCAGAGCGTTGTGGAATGTAATGGCAAGGTTCAGCGCATTTACCATTCTGTCCTTGGCTGAACCGGGATGAATGGAAACACCATGGAAAGAAAGCTTTGCGCTGGCCGCATTGAATGTCTCATCACACCAGCCGCTCACACTTCCCCCATCCATGGTATAGGCAAAGTCACAGCCGAATTCCTCCAGATTGAAGTGATCCGTTCCTCTGCCGATCTCTTCATCCGGCGTAAAGGCAATCGCAATTCTGCCATGCTTTTTTTCCGGATGTTTCATCCAGAAATCACAGGCTTCCATAATCGCCGCCACACCGGCTTTATCATCTCCGCCAAGCAGCGTGCTGCCGTCTGTTACAATCAGACGCTTTCCAACACATTTCTTCAGATACGGATAATCAGAGACTCTGATTACAGCATCATCACATAAGACAATGTCACTTCCGTCATACTTCTCAATCACCCGCGGATTCACACCCGTGCCGCTGTAATCCGACGCAGTGTCCATATGGGCAATGAATCCGACATTGGCACATACGTGATCGATATTGGAAGCGATATGGGCATATACATACCCGTATTCATCCATATGGGCATCTGCAATACCCATCTGCTGCAGTTCCTGGACCAGAACTTCAGCCAGATCTTTCTGTTTCATCGTGGAGGGAGAAGTTGTACTGCTCTCATCCGACTGTGTATCAATTCTGCAATAGCGAAGAAATCTTTCTTCTGTACTCATTTCTCAGTTCCCTTTCTATCCTGCATCAGACTCATTTCACTGAATGTACAGTCAAATGAGGAATCAAATGGCGAACAGGCAAATATTCCAATGGCAAGAGGCCGGCTGTTCATAGAGACATGGAAGTGCCTCAGATCCGTATACACTCTGCCGTTGAAACTGTACTGGGCCTGCATATTGCCGCCCCGGTAAGACACTCTGAAATACATCCAGGTGATGGCCGTACCGATTTCACGGAGAGATTTATCTCCGTAGCGGTTATGGAAAACAATGCACTCCAGTTCATCGACAGCTTCGTTGTGATGTTTGACATCACAGATCATTTTGCGTTCTTTTCCCTCGTATACCACGATGCCGCACTGATCAAACTGTCCGCAGAAATCAAAATCGACACGGACAGTGAAACAGAACACACTCATCGGCGGCAGAGAAAGCTGGATCGCCTCTGCGCTCTGATGACCGCCTGAAAAATCAGTGAACGGTTCCGTCTCCAGAATTACTTTATCTTCGCTGAGAATGTACCGCTGCGGCTTGTGGATCCATGTCAGGTTGTTCGTATCGATTCTGCTCATACCTGGTTACTTGTTATCGTTTTTTACAATATCTTCAAACTTATGACGAACATCCATATCGATGTCCTCATAGCTTGTGTCATTCAGAGAATCCTTAATCGTACGTGCCTTATTGCCAATATTCTCCTTGACCATACGGCCTTTGACAAGTGAAGGCTGCGAAATAACCGCCGGTCCGGCAACACAGCCGCCAGGGCATGCCATACCTTCCAGAATATCAGCCTTGAATCTGTTGAACTTGATCAGGTTCAGCTGCATCTTGCATTCCTTGCCGCCATTGGCAACAACGGTCGTGATCGGCTTGTCATAGCCGACTTCCTTGGCTGCTTCAATTACAGCTGCCGCAACACCGCCGCTGGCCGCAAAGTTACGTCCATAGTTGGAAGCAGTAAGCGGTTCATCACTCGGCATCTCTTCCACATCAATGCCCTTTGCCATCAGCATGGCCATAATTTCTTCAAAGGTCAACACATAGTCACAGGCTGATACTTCTTCCATGGCTTCCTGTTTCTTGGCAACGCACGGTCCGATAAATACAACCATGGCACCCGGATGATCATGCTTGACCTTACGGGCTGTGGCAATCATCGGTGTTACCGTCGTACTCTTATTCTTCTCATACTGCTCCGGGAAGTGGATCTTGAGCATATTGACAAAGCCTGTGCAGCAGGATGTTGTCATCGGCAGACCGCTTTCCTTATGCTTGATGAGTTCTTCTGCTTCCGCTAAGGCAACCGCATCCGCACCGCCGGCAACTTCAATGCACTTGGTGAAGCCTAATGCTTCAATCGATTTTACAATCTGCCCCAGTGTGCAGTTTTCAAACTGGCCCTGGATGGAAGGCGCTACAATCGCATACGACTCGCGTTTGCTGTTGAGTTCCTTGATAATCGGTGCAACCCAGCTCATATCGGAAATAGCACCGAACGGGCAGTTCATCAGACAGGCACCGCAGTTGATGCACCTGGATTCATCAATCTGGCAGATATTCACTTCATTCCAGGAAATCGCCTGAACCGGACAGGCCTCATAGCAGGGGCGATCCGTGATGACAATCGCATGATACGGGCACGCTCTTGCACATGCGCCGCATTCCTTACATTTGTCATGGTCGATCTGGGAACGTGTTTCACCCATGGAAATGGCGCCGAAATTACATGCCGCAAGGCAGGCCTTCTTCATACATTTACGGCAGTTATCGGTAACCTGAATCTTCTGGATCGTACAGCCATCACATGCCGCATCAATAACCTGAACAATCTGCTTCGGCTTGTATTCCTTGGCATCATTTGCCATCTTGCCCATGGCAAGACGCACTCTCTGCCGCAGTACTTCTCTTTCCTTGTAAACGCAGCAGCGGTATCTCTGTCCGCCAAGACTGACCAGGTTGTGTGCCATGGCATTGACACTTTCTTCCTTGAGATTTCCCTGGAAAGCTTCCTTCGCTACTTCTACCAGTACATCAAACTTGAACGCACTCGCGTCACTTGTCAGCATCGAAAACATAATATCTTTTATCTCCTTTATTGTTCCGTATTGGTGCGGAAATTGTGTTCATACTGAATTCCATACTCAACCCTGCGCAGTGTCTTTTCATCCACCAGCTGTTTCAGGATCTGTCTGGCAAATTCAATGGAAGCACCCATGCCGCGTCCGGTTATGATGTTTCCATCCGTTACGGCCAGCTCCATCTGATATTCCCCTTCATAGCTGTCATCACGGAATGAAGGGAAGCAGGTATATTTCTTTCCCTTCAGGATTCCCATGTGACCGAGAATGGAAGGTGCAGCACAGATGGCGCACATCAGCTTTCCCTCGTCCACATGTTTCCGGATTGACGCTTTGACTCTTTCATCTGCCTCGAGGTTCATCGTTCCCCGTTTTCCACCCGGCAGAATCAGAACGTCATAGGCAGCCGGATCCGTATCCTTCAGCGTACGATCCGCTATCATAGTCACACCATGGCTTGCCGTGACTTCATTTGTTTCATTAATCGTCACGGTATCAATATCAATCCCTGCTCTTCTCAGCATATCAACGGTAATCAGGGCTTCACAGTCCTCAAATCCGTCGGCCAGAAATATCAGACACTTCATTTCGTTCTCCTTGTGAAATTTTTGCCTATTCAAGTATAAATTAAAAGGAACCGGCAATCAATGCCAGTTCCCTTATCTTCATTCTGTATGTCCATTTCTCTGTCAGTGAGAGATGATTTTTACATGCCTTTTATTTCACGTTATTTCTTACTCTAATGGGATTTCCTGATGTTCATTTTTTCCCATTATTTGTTCGTTCGATCTCTTTTGAACTTTAGTTTTCACAGAAGTTCATTTTCGATTTGAACTACTCAGGAATTTTCATTTCGTTCTTTTTCTGAACTTTCATTTTCATTCCAGTTCATAATGATCTGAACTACTTTGTTATTCCACTCATTTACTGATGATTCTCATTCATCAGCTTCTTTTTTCAGGATCTCTTTTGCTTTCCTTCAGCTTTTTCACTGATTCTCTTTCAATGACCTTCTGCTGAACTTCTTCATCTGACTGGTGCCATTCCGACCGAGCTTCGCGTATCTTCTTTTCTGCATCCAGCTTTTTAACGATTCTTACGGGAATCATCTATGGAGATCTTACATCAGGTTTTGACTGACAGTTACTTCTTTGGACATATCAGAATTGAATTCTGATCTGGTTTTTATTTGCAGGTTTTCAGTGCCTGCCTCCTTGAATACCTGGACTTCTCATGATTCTGCATGCCTCCTGTATTTTCACAATTGGTTAATGCTAAGCGTTTCTCTTTTTCTTTTGGAGATCCGCTTTGCTTTTGTACTTTTATAATAGCGGAAACAGCCCCTATTACCAGTCTTGAAAACATAATTTTTTTCAGCTATATTTACTTTGTTGGGGTCATTATTGCAGACCTCTTTTATTTTGCTTTTCTGCTTTTCCCAAGATAATGGATACCGCTGACCAGAATGGTGATAACGCCGCTCAGGATCAGAAGCAGACCAATCGGGATCATCCAGAAGTGTTCCATCAGCATTCCATTTTCCGCTACATAGCTTGTACTGCCCTCGATTACAATCATTACTACACCCAGCACTGCCAGGATCAGTCCGATAAGTGCTGTTTTATAACGGAACTTTGCCTGATTTGTTTCACGGCCGTCTTCAATTAATTTTTCTGTCATCTGATTCATGTTTTCTCCTCCTAAGATAAGCCAGTCGAGAGTTACATGAAATGTCTGCGCAATCAGAATAATCATTTCAAGATCCGGCAGATTTTTATTGTTTTCCCAGTTTGACACTGCCTGGCGGGTCACATGAAGCTTTTCCGCAAGTTGTGCCTGGGTCAGCTGTTCTTTCTGCCGGATCTGTCTGATCTGTTCACCGAATTCCATAACGTCCTCCTTCCGGCAGTCTCCGTTTTACTTCAGCTGCCGCTTCTATACAAGAAAGCGGTGCTTACCTGAAGGAGCAAGCACTGCTTGACACGATAAATAAAGGCTTTTTCATACTTTGCAGATAAAAAGGCCGGCATCTTTTGTAATATGAAAACCGTCCTGCGTCCGGGATGTGACATAGTCCTTGAACTCCCGGAAGTGGTCCACAAGCAGATGATTCTGGTTGCCGTGGCAGGAGAGAATATATGAGATCAGACAAGCTGCATCTTCCGTCTCAATGGCATCGTCATATCGTCGCAGCTCTACAGAAGAAAAATATGGCTTGAGTTTTTCCTCGCCGTTTGCCAGGCCGAAAACCTCATACAGCGGTTCTTCACTCAAACGGATCTGTGGGTTGAAGTCCTGTACAAGCTGTCTGATTTCTTTCATATGTTCCCGGCTGTATGTGGAAGCAAAGAGTTTCCCCTCAGGTTTCAGAACACGCCGTATTTCCTTCAGCGCCGTACCCAGGTCATCACAGTAGAACAGTACATGATTGGCAATGACCGCATCAAAGGTATGGTCCGCATAAGGGATGTCGGCACAGTCAAACTGCTTTACTTTAAACCGCGGATCATTTTTTGTGAGTCTTGCGGCATCTCTTAACATACCCTCACTCTTATCACTGAGCAGAATAGAAATATCTTCCGGAATCCTGTCTCTGTTCTTCTGCCACAGCGTTCCTATACCGCACCCGACTTCCAGCACTTTCATGCCGTTCTTCAGCTCCATCTGACGGAAGAGCCATGGGTACCAGCCTTCCGGATTAATCGAATAGTCATTATGGAGACGGATGCGGGCACTTATGTTGGCATCATCCTCATACTGTGCTTTCAGGGCATTGTCCATGGATGTGACATGCATGGCATCCAGCATATTGCTGTAATCAATCGGCTGATCCGAAGAAAGGGCAGTTATGGTCTCAGAAAGAGCGGAACTGACCTCCTTCATTTCCTCAATTCTTTCTTCCACCAGTTTTCTCTGAATGCGCATGGACTCCACCAGCAGCTTGGGATCAGCAGAAGCGATGGTCATTTCTCTGATTTCATCCAGAGAAAAGCCGAGATACTTAAAAAGAAGAATCTGCTGCAGCTTGGCCAGGTCCGCTTCGGTATAGTACCGGCGGCCATCATCACTGCGGCACGCAGGCTTAAGCAGATTCATCCGGTCATACCAGCGGATCGTACGCAGACTGACGTGTCCTTTGCGGGCAAATTCACCCGTGGAATAATACTTCTGCTTATCCATCATAATAGGCCGTCTTCAAGTGGCGGAAGTTATAAACCGCCCCGAACATCCGTGCATCAGAGTGAAACGTAGACTCCACAACTTCCGGTTCCCAGATCACATGATACGGCACACTGTCAAATCTTCTTCTGACAGCCTGCTTGATCATTTCAATAAAGGCAGGATCATCAATGTTGCCCCCGATGACAACACGTGATGCATCCACCACACACTGGACGTTGTAAATATAGTCTGCCATCCAGTCACAGTACTTTCTGACCCCTTTCAGCACAGCTTCATCATGCATCTGCAGCTTCATCATGATCCGGATGACATTTGTATTACCTGATCCGGTTTCTTCTTTCACGCACTTTGCCAGGGAATTGATGGAATTTGTCTCAGCAAACATGCAGTAAGCACCGTCTCTTTCCTTATAGTCCCCGCGCATATAGGAAACTTCTCCAGCCGCATAATGTGCACCTTCCATCATCTGCCCATGATGGACTATTACACCGCCGATACCTCCGCCGAGAATCAGCAGCATGATTCCGTTATCAATTCCTTTCAGGGATCCATAGCCGATCTCTGCCATACCGGCAGCTTTGGCATCATTGGCAATCACCGTACGCATCCCGCTCAGCTGACTCAGCTCTTCTCCATACGGTTCATTATGAACCCATCTGAAAACTCCGCCGCTGTATGCCATACCCTTGACCATATCAATCACGCCCGGCATCGTAATAGACATGCCTTCCACTCTGCCGCGGTACCCTTTCGCCAGCTCAATCAGCGGGGTGAAAAGCTGTTCCTTGTTCTCCATCCCTACGGTAATTCTGCCGCTGTCCAGAATATCGAGCTCTTTGCTCAATACACCATAGCGGATGGCACTATTATCTATATCCACGCATAAATACTGTTTCATAGCCAGATTGACCTCAGCTCCTTCCAGTATAGCAAAAAAGACGCCCAAAGGCGTCTTCTCATATGGTTACTTATTGTCCGCAGCCGCATCCAGCTTGGCTTCTTCTCTATAGTGTCTTCTTCTGTCGATTTCCGTCAGATACTTCTTACGGATTCTGATATCCGTAGGCGTAATCTCAACCAGTTCATCATCGTTGATGAACTCAATGGCACTTTCCAGTGTCAGTACACGCGGCGGCACAAGCTTCATGGCTTCATCATGACCAGTGGAACGAATAGCTGTCATAACCTTGTTCTTGATCGGGTTGACACCCATGTCCTTATCCTTAGCAGATACACCGATGATCATGCCTTCGTATACCGGTGTCTGGGCACCGATAAACAGCTGGCCTCTTTCCTGAATGTTCCACAGAGCATATGTCATGGCACTGCCGGTAGCAGTGGAAATCAGTGCACCGTTTTCACGCTGCGGAATTTCACCCTTCCACGGTTCATAGTCAGCCAGTCTCTGTACAATCGTACCTTCACCATGAGTCATATTGATGAAGTCAGAACGGAAGCCGATTAGACCTCTGGTAGGAACCATGTAGGTGATTCTTGTATAAGTTCCGACTTCCTCCATATCCTTAAGCATGCCTTTGCGGACGTTCAATGCACTGATAACAGAACCAGAGTACTCTGTCGGTACATCAATAACAACTTCCTCAACAGGCTCGCATGTTTCACCATTAATTTCCTTCAGGATAACCTGCGGTCTGGATACAGCAACTTCATAGCCTTCACGTCTCATCTGTTCCAGCAGAACGGTCAGATGAAGTTCACCGCGTCCGGATACTTTGAATGTATCCGTGGAATCAGTTTCTTCCACACGCAGACCTACATTGACTTCCAGTTCCTTCTCCAGACGTTCCTTGATGTTGCGGGAAGTCACATATTTACCAGACTGTCCGGCAAACGGAGAGTCATTGACCATGAAGTTCATGGACAGCGTCGGCTCTTCAATCTTGATGGCAGGCATCGGATCCGGAGCACCAGCAGGGCACAGCGTATCACCGATGTTGATATTGGGGATGCCGGAGATCATGCAGATTTCACCGCACTGGATCTCATCTACCGGAATACGGCTCAGTCCTTTGTAAACGAAGATCTGATTCGTCTTGCCCTGAGATGCTGAGCCGTTGGCATTGCAGACTTCATAGTTTGTAGCTGCCTTCAGCGTACCTTTATAAATACGGCCGATACCAAGTCTGCCGATATAATCATCGTAAGCCAGAGCACTGACCTGCATCTGTACCGGCTCATCCATCAGATTCGGATAAGGCTGTGTATGATGAATGATTGTCTCGAACAGAGGAACGATATCATTGTTTGTATCGTTCTCCCAGTCATAACGGACAATACCATCTCTTGCCACACCATAGAGAATCGGGAAGTCCAGCTGATCATCAGTCGCATTCAGCTCCAGGAACAGATCATAAACTTCATCAATAACCTCATTGGCACGAGCATCATTCTTATCCATCTTATTAATCAGGAGAATCGGACAGAGACCGATTTCAAGTGATTTCTGCAGAACGAAACGAGTCTGAGGCATCGGGCCTTCTGCACTGTCTACCAGAAGAATAACCGTATCAACCGTCCTGATAATGCGCTCTACCTCAGATGAGAAGTCCGCATGCCCAGGTGTATCAACGATATTGATCTTATAATCCTTATAGGTGACAGAACAGTTCTTGGAGTAGATTGTAATACCCCTTTCACGTTCCAGATCGTTGGAATCCATAATGCAGTCCACTACTTTTTCATTATCCTTGAAGACATGACTCTGCTTCAGGAATGCGTTAACCAGTGTGGACTTGCCGGCATCTACGTGGGCAATGACGGCAATATTGATAATCTTCTGATAATCCATCACAAGTTCTCCTTTCTTCGCTTAAATTCGGAAACGTTCCTATTATATTGACTTGACATCAATATTTCAACAGGATTGCACGTCATGAAAAAAGCCGATGTTTCAGCAACACCGGTTATGATCAGGAGCGAGTGAGCAGAATTGAACTGCCGTGTCCACCTTGGCAAGGTGGCGTTCTACCATTGAACTACACTCGCATGTACTCAGATATACTACCACAGGCTTTTTGCATTTGGCAATCTTTTTCTGAGCATTTCTGATTTCTTACTTGAGAATGGTTCCAAGGATGCGGTTGACTGTTTTACCGTCTGTCTGCCCCTTGTACTTTGCCATCATGGTCTTCATGATCGGTCCCTGGTTCTTGCGGATCGGTTCCAGATTTGCTTCAGCCATGACTTCTTCAATTGCCTTTCTGACCTCTTCCTCGCTCATCTGAGCCGGCAGATAAGATTCAATAATGGCAATCTTCTTCTTTGTTTCTTCAATCAGTTCAGGCCGGGAAGCAGGAATAGTCTCCAGTGTTTCCTTTGTCTGCTTCAGTTCTTTCTGTACATAAGTCAGCTCTTCATCCTTTGTCAGAGTCTTTCCGCTTTCCTTCTCTGCCAGAGCAATGGAAGAAATCAACAGTGAGCATACACCTTTCTTTACTGTATCTCTGTCCTTCATTGCCTGCATGTTATCTTTTCTGATCTGTGTCAATAATTCACCCATATCTTTTCCTTCTTTCTTAACCAGTAATTATTATATGCAATCAGGATCAAATATAGAAAAAATCCGAACCTTTCGATTCGGATTTTTCAGGAGCGAGTGAGCAGAATTGAACTGCCGTGTCCACCTTGGCAAGGTGGCGTTCTACCATTGAACTACACTCGCAAATGGCGGTTCTGACGAGATTCGAACTCGCGATCTTCTCCGTGACAGGGAGACGAGATAAGCCACTACTCCACAGAACCAGTATGGCGAGGAAAGAGGGATTTGAACCCTCGCGCCGGTATAACCCGACCTATGCCCTTAGCAGGGGCACCTCTTCGGCCTCTTGAGTATTTCCTCACTGCCAAGCGCATGTCACTTCTTTTTCAGCGCTTTTTTATACTACCATCAAGCTCATGTTATTGCAACAGATTTTTGAAATATTTTTAAATATTTCTTTACCTGATGGTAACTGAAGCAGTTTTTTCTGTTTCAGCTTCTCTATTATGCCAGTTTTGCTTCCAGAAGAAAAGATGGAAACACAATTTTTATTTCCATCTTATTTCTCGCAGTGCGCATTGTAGAACGTGATCAGATCCTGTGTGTACTTTTCAACTGTTTCATCTGTCGATCCGAATAACTCGTGCTTGGAATTTTCATAACGGACTAGCGACGTATTGTCTGAACGCATTTTGAACAGCAGCTGTCCCTGCGGATTCACCATCGTATCGTGTCCTGCCTGGCCAATCAGAACAGGTGTCACACACTTATCTGCTTTGTCCAACACCAGACGGCTGGCATCTTTTGCTGCTGCCGCCCAGGCCCAGGTGCCGCCCCATGACTGATACATGGGATTTTTCATTCTATCTTCAAACTGATACCGATAGCGGTCTTCACTGTCATCTGAAGAGTTTTCAAATTCATATGTGCCGGTCCATGGACCTTGTCCCGGTGCATATTCCTCACCATTGTGTTTCAGCTTTGAATATACCGCCAGTACATCAACAGCCTGCGGCGGAATAGATCCATAGTTCATCTGCAGCATCGGTGAGCTGAGATAGGCACAGACATATTCTTTAGGATATGCTTCCAGGCACAGTGCTGCTACACAGCCTCCCATAGAATGACCATAAAGGAAAATCTTTCCTGTCTTTGACAGTTCTTTGGCCCTTGCATACATCGTCTGTAGGTCTCCGGCATATTCCGAGAATGATTCCACATAAACCCGTCTGTCATCAAATTTCTTTGAAGACTCAGACAGACCGTGACCTCTCAGTTCAACAAAGAATACAGAATAACCGGCATGATACAGGTGATAGAACAGTTCATGATACTTCGTGAAAAACCCGCAGAAGCCATGAACCATGACAATTGCAGCTTTCTCATCCGGATTTACGGCATGATAGGTATTCAGCTCTAGGCCATCCATCCCTGTCAGCTTTTCCCTGACCGCATTTTCTTCGATCCAGGGACGAACCACAGTACGAAGCTTATCAATGGTTTTCATAATACTTTCTGGCCACATCAGGCAGGTTAGTAATAATTGCATCAGCTCCCATCTGATCACAATATGCCAGATCTTCTTCGGTATTGACCGTCCAGACATTAACTTTCAGGCCATGCGCTTTGGCATCAGCCATCAGACCTGGATAACGCAGATTGTAAACCCAGGGATGAATGGCATCTACGTTATACTTCAATGCATAAGGAATGAAGTCAATCGGGCCGTCTTCATACAGGAATGCTGTCTTTGCGGCAGGATCTGCTTCTTTGATCCGCATCACTGAGTAGTGGTTGAAAGAAGAATAAATAACCCGGTTTTCAAATCCTTTGGCATGGGTCATAGCGACAATCTCTTTTTCAATGCCGTCATAATCAAAAATACCGGTCTTAAGTTCAATATTGATACACAGGTTAGTTGGAGCCAGAAGATCAAACACTTCACTCATCAGCGGAATTTCAGCATCACCTGTTTCAGGATGTGTCTTGTTGAAATTGAGTTTTCTCAATTCATCAAACGTATAGTCTTTCAGCCATCCAGTGCCATTTGAAGTGCGATCAATCGTTTCATCGTGACATACGACTATCTTTCCATCCTTTGTATACTGAATGTCGAGTTCTACCCCATCAGCGCCTCTTTTGACCGCTTCCTCAAATGATTTCAGCGTGTTTTCGGGCATATAGTCACTGGCCCCGCGATGCGCCCAGATTTCGTGTTTCATTTTATTTTTCCTTCTTTCTAATGACAGTTCTTCCATTCTGATTGAAAGCAATGTACATGAACGGCTCAATTTCTGAGCTGGCATAGCCGAATGGAAAATCCACGTTGGTTCCTACACCGAATTTCCCATTATGGTCAAGTGCAATCAAGGACATACTGCGCACCGCCTGCTTTTTCTTTTGCAGAAGTACTTTCAGACCATGTACGCTCTCTTCTGCCGCCTGCTGAACATCCATTGTTCGCATCAGCTGCACCGCTTCATAACTGAGTGCACCTTTTGAAATGTCTTCGCCTACTCCAGTTGCGGCAGCACCACCATATTCACTGACAGCATAATAGCCAATGCCTGGCATTGGTGTATCGCCTACTCTGCCGGGTTCCTTTCCTTTCAGCCCTGAAGTTGAAGTACAAACACAGATTGTTCCATATTGGTCCAGTGCAATGAAACATACTGTATCATGACTTTTTTCGTTTTCTTTCTCATAGCGGGCAAGGGTATTCGAAGTCAGATTGTTGCGCTGTGCAAAGCCATGTGACAAGGCATAATCATGTGCACCCTGTCCAACCAGAAAGTTGTTGTATGGCTGATCGGCAAGGGATGCGGCAATTTCACCTGCCGAAGCAAATTCCTCCAGATCGGCCACTGCTCCAAACTGCATCGTATCACCATTCATAAAACCGCCATCCAGCGTAACGTGGCCTGTGCGATCCGGATAGCCGCCATAGCCTACGGAATGAAACGCCGGATTATCCTCAACCGTCTTCACACCGGCAATCACTGCTTCTTTTGCCGTTGATCCGTTTTCAAGCATGGCTGCAGCTTTTTGAATGCCGGCCTCTGCCATGTCCCATGTTGCAATAACCGCCCACTTCATAGGTTAATCCGTATCAATGGTTGAACGCATCCGGCAGATCATTTTCCAGCAGGATCGTATCGGCAGCTGTTGTATTCTGCCATACCCATCCGAACGCTTCCTTTTCTGTTGAAAGGACGGTCACATGGCTCATATCATAGCCGGCATCTTCCAGTCCTTTCTTGATCGGACGTGTCTGTGTCTCTCCGACAAGAACAACTGCATCTGCCTTATCTTTCATATAAGTGCCGAAGTCATGATTGATTTGATCCTGCTTAACGCCCAGGTCAATCATGCCGGGTGTTACAATCACACGCCTGCCCGGCATCATCGACAATACATCCAGAGCCATATGTGAACCGGAAGGATTGGCATTGAATGCATCATCGATAAAATGACGTCCATTAATGACCTTGAGTTCAAGTCTGTGTTCAACCTGTTCCATAGTTCTGGAAGCATGGGCGATTTCCGTCCATGACAGGCCGAGATATCTGGCCGCCGCTACTGCTGCCAGGATATTCAGAATATTCAGCTTACCAAGCAGTTTTGTTTCAAGTTCAATTCTTTCTTCACCATGTACAACCGTAAAGCGGGAACCACGGGGTGTATAGGTAATGTTTTCAGCATGATAGTCCACATCTGTATGATCAATGCCTACCGTCACTGTCTTAACTGTATTTCTGATCTGATAGCTGCGGATAAAATCATTGTCATAGTTCAGAATGCCCAGCCCATCCTGCGGCAGCATTTCAATCATCTGCATCTTCTCACGGATGATATTCTCCTGAGAGCCGAATGTATTGAGATGCTGGGGACCAATGGATGTAACAACGCCGATGGAAGGATGAACAAAGTTCATGAGCTCTGTAATATCGCCAACATGGTCTGCCCCCATTTCACACACGAATACCTGATGAATCGGCTTAAGGTATTCACGGATTGTACGGGTGATGCCCATCGGGGTATTGAAGGATGCAGGTGTCATCAGTGTATTGAATTTTTCTGACAGCATTGCCTGCATGATATTCTTTGTTGTGGTTTTACCATAGGAACCGGTAATACCGATTTTCACTAAGCCGGTATGTTCTTCCAACTGACGCTTGGCATCATTGAGATAATGCATCTGTACACCGTGTTCAATCGGAGAAGTAATCCAGCCGACCGGAAACAGCAGCACCCATGGCAGCAGCCACGCACATCCTGTCAGGATGCCATAACAGATGCTGACCGGCACACAGCCAAGTATGACAGCCAATACAATCACATAAAGAACAGCAAGCACCGCAATCTGCCGTTTCACACGTGCTGTCACAACCAGAGGCTTGATATAGGCAATTCCCTTTTCCATCATCCAGCCATACAGAAACAGCAGGATGCAGAAAACCATGAAAACAACCGCAGGCAGATGAAAGAAGCCCAGAATCAGACCGATCAGACATAATCCCATCGGCAGCACATTCTTTGCCATGCTGTCGGACATATTCTCTCTGATCCATCCGGCATAGCGTCCGTTTTCATAACGATTCTGCTGAAACATATGTAAGGCATGCTTAGCCGGAACAACCTCCGCAAGGCACATGCATACTGCAAATAAGACTCTCATTGTTTTCCATCTCCCTTGAAGAACACATCCAGCACAGAATTGAAGCGGTCGCCCTGGTGCCAGTACGCCCAATGGTCATCTCCTTCAAAAATGGCCAGGCCTGCATCAGGCATCTTCTGCTCCATTTCCTTTCCCATCCATAACGGTGCTGCCGTATCATTTTCACCCCATACAAGCAGTACCGGGCACTGCACATCCTTGAGAATCGGAGTGACATCATCATTGACAACTTTGACAAATGTCGGCCGCATCACACCTTTGGCATTGCGATAGTCTTCAGAACCCGCATTGGCCTGCAGTTGTTTCAGCTTTTCTTCATTGCCGGTTACTTTGAGAAACCACTTGCCGGCTTTATAGGCAGATGTTCTGACTTTGTAATCCAGACCGTGTTTCGGTCTGATGCCGGCCGCACCGGTCAGGCACATCTTCTTTACATCATGGTGAATAGCCGCATAGCGGATGGCAACACGGCATCCAAATGAATGAGCCACAAAGATCGGTTCTGTGATATTCAGCTGTCGGATGAAATCCTCCAGATGTTCACGATATTCCGGTACACCCCATGGCGCATCCGGTGCGTCAGATTCACCATGTCCCGGGAAATCAATGCTGTAAACATGGAAACGGTCGGTAAAATGATCCATGATATAGCCCATCATTTCCTTGTTCTGGCCCCAGCCATGCAGAAGAACTATATCCGGTCCGTCGCCGCCTTCAATATATGCTGTTCTGACATTCCGGCATGTCAGAAAACGGGTTTCATGTTTCATACGCTCTCCTTATCCTTCTGCTCTTTTACTCTGGTACGGGTGCGGCTGCGTCTGTGCTTCTTTTCATCTTTCCAGATTCTGAAGCACACTTCGCCAGGCAGATTCTCTGCATCTACCTGATAGCCGTAAGTAGTGCATACTTTATACACAATCGACAGACCAAGTCCGAACTTCCCGTTTGTCCCCTTTTCATAAGGATGGAAAATTCGATCCAGATCTTCATCTTTGATCGGATCTCCGTCATTGATAACGCAGAGTTCGTTTTCTTTCAGTGTCACCCTGATATGACTGATTGCATAACGCAGTCCATTATCGATCAGGTTCTCTATTACAATCCGCCACGGTTCTTCCGTGCCATGAAAGAACACATCCGGATCCGCATCTTTTGTCAATGTGATCTCCGGGCGGACAACCTTCAGTGACAGAATGACTTTATCAATAATTTTATTCATGTCAACAGAAGCATCAGGATCAATATCATCTGATAGATAGTCCATCTTGTTCAGAATAATCAGAGACTGTACTTTCTTTTCCAGCCTGTCAGCGTGCTCAATAATGACATCCACCGACTTTTCCAGGGTATCGTATGGGTAGATGCCATCCTTAATGGACTCACCATAGGATTTGATGGTGGCAATAGGTGTCTTCAGATCATGTGAAATATTCTGGATCATTTCCTGCTTTTCACGGTTCTGTTTCTTCAGCTCCGCGTCCATATCACGCAGCGCATCCGCTACTTCACCGATCGCATCACGCCTGTTCACTGTCAGCTCTGCCGGTTCATCCTTTTTCAGCTTTGTTATATATGCCTTGATCTGGTTCAGCGGCACAATCAGGGTAGATACCCAAAGCATCAGGATAATAAACAGGATAAATACAATCAGTACATTCATGGAAACAACCTGTTCCACAAGAGAAGTGTGAAACTGAGAACGATAGTTGTTATTGATGACTGATACCAGCACACCGCCGGAAGTAAGAGGCGTCATGGAATACAGATCAGTGATGGATTCACCATCTTCTCCAGTGTAGGTAAAGATAAAATCCTGGGTGCCTGCCGAAACACTCTCGCTGTTCTTGGCAATATCTTTCTGAAGTTCTTTATCAAACCTGCCAGATCCGACCATATTGAAAGAGCTGTCTTCATACACGCCCTGTATGATCAGACTGTTTGTCACCGCCACATCAGAAAGATCTTCTCCATCATGTGAATCAATATATTTGATAATACTGTCCTGCGAGGTATGCAGCAGATGATACATTTCTGTCTGAGACAGAGAGTCAAGCATCGGCGAAAGACAGGTCACCAGCAGGATTGAAAAGATTGCCAGAAACAGGAAAATAATCGCCATGAGCTGCTGAGTCAGAGAAAGTTCCCGCAGCCAGAGATTAAGCCTTTTCATCCGAGTCTGTATCCGAATCCGTAAATTGTCCGGATACTTAATTCAGGCATCTTCTTACGCAGACGGCGCATGGTATCATCCACCACTCTGTCAGAGCCATAGTAATTTGTATCCCAAACCTTGGAAAGAATCTCATCACGCGGGAAAGCCGTGCCTTTGTTATTCACAAACAGCATCAGCAGCTCAAACTCCTTTGTTGTCAGTTCAATCTGCTCATCGCCATGGAAGACCATCCGCTGATTTTCATCAATTTCATAGCCATCCACTTCGACTCTCTGATTCTCGTCCTTATATGTACGGCGGATGATGTTATTCACACGCAGCACAAGTTCCTTCGGTGAGAACGGCTTTGTAATGTAGTCATCTGATCCTTTTTCCAGGCCGATGATTCGATCAAATTCCTTATCGCGGGCTGACATGAAAATGACCGGCACTTCCGGAGCGTGCGCTCTAATCTCATCAATCAGATCAAAACCGGATTTTTCACCCAGCATGATATCCAGAATCCAGAGATTTACATCATCATCATTGGTATGAACACTGGCTTCATCAAATGTCAGATAGCTTCTGACTTCATATCCTTCCTTTTCAAGATATCTTTTGACCAGTTCATTCAGGTCTTTTTCATCTTCAACAATTGCAATTACTTTTTTCATTCATATCACCGGATTCATTCTAGCACTAAACCAAAGAAAACCGCCACGTATGGCGGTTTCCAAAGGGCTTAATCCATGCCGTATTTTGCTTTGACGATATCTGCTACTTTATTGCATACTTCCGCACAGATCTCATCTGTCTCTGCTTCAGCCATAACCCGGATCAGCGGTTCGGTACCGGAAGCTCTTACAAGCACTCTGCCATTGCCGTTCAGCTGTTCATCTACTTCACTGATGGCTTTCTGTACATCTTCATCTGCCATCGCAGCTGCCTTGTCCTTAACTTTCACATTTACTAACAGCTGCGGATAGATCTTAAGTCCTTCGCAGAGTTCCGTAATGCTCTTGCCTGTCTCTTTCATGATCTTCAGGATAGCCAGTGCCGTAACCAAGCCATCACCTGTTGTCTCATGTCTTGAGAAGATGATGTGACCGGACTGCTCACCGCCTACAATGTAGTTGTTCTTGATCATGCAGTCATAGACATACTTGTCACCAACATCCGTCTTGGCTACTTTGATATGTTCTCTTTCCATGGCTTTCCATAAACCAAGGTTTGCCATAACAGTGGTTACAATTGTGTTGTTTGTCAAAACACCCTTGTCTCTGTAGTACTTGCCGCAGATATACAGCACATAGTCGCCATTGACCAGTTCACCATCCGGTCTGACCAGAATCTGTCTGTCTGCATCTCCATCAAATGTCAGGCCCAGATCATACTGTCCCAGCCTGACATATTCCTGGAAACGCTCCGGATGAGTGGAGCCGCATTTGCGGTTAATATTTGTGCCATCCGGGTCATTGCAGAACATTGTGCATCTGGCCCCAAGCCTTCTTAAAGCCTTTTCAGCAGTGAAACTGGCTGAACCATTAGCACAGTCCATGGCAATCTTAAATCCTCTTAAATCAAGCGGATATTCCTTCAGAATATGGTTCAGATAGTGATCAATACCTTCCGGATAAGCAATTACTCTGCCGATTGCATCATCCGTGCGGAACGGAATTTCTTCTTTACCATCCAGATAATCTTCAATCAGTGCTTCAACTTCACCCTGCAGCTTGATGCCCTCCTTGGAAAACACCTTGATGCCGTTATCATAGTAAGGGTTATGGGATGCGCTGATCATGGCACCTACCGCAAAATCCTCATGAACCGTCAGATAGCACACCATCGGAGTCGGACAGTAGCCGGCAAGATATGCATCGCATCCTTCAGATGTAATACCTGCCGCCAGTGCATTTTCCAGCATATCGGATGAAAGACGTGTATCTTTTCCGATGATAATGCTCTGCCTGCCATTCTGACTGTAATACCAGCCTAAATATCTGCCTACTTCAAAAGCACGCTGTGCGGTAAGACCTTCATTGGCCTTTCCTCTGATTCCATCTGTTCCAAAGTATCTACCCATTGTTTTCTTCTCCTTCGCTGCCGCTTGTCTCAACGGCTGTGCCGTTGATCGTCAGCTCATATTCATCATCAGGCAGTTCATATCTTACCAGCCCGCTTTCAGGCTGATCAACCTGCAGTTTAAAAGTCTGTGTTCCCGGCTGTGCATCTTTTAAATCAATATACACATTGATATCATCTGCACTAACACTGGCAATATTGGCAGCGGTACCGCTGACCGTCACGGATGTTGTCGTCCTGTTGTCTTTCTGCGTTGCCGTATAGCCGGCGGTGTTGTTGATATAGTTGATCTTGACGCCATCCACCGTTTTTGTTGTCTTTTCACCAAGCTTGACCGTCAGGG
The DNA here is from genome assembly GCA_022644565.1 of Solobacterium sp. Taxonomy (GTDB): domain Bacteria; phylum Bacillota_I; class Bacilli_A; order Erysipelotrichales; family Erysipelotrichaceae; genus Bulleidia. Next base: position 20,999 of record JALCHG010000032.1, read on the forward strand.
TTACCTGGTTGATAGAAGCAGATGAAATGCCTTCCGGCAGCGTAATCGGACGCAGAATCGTTCCATCTTTAGTGATCGTTGATGCATCCAGATTTACCGTCACATGATCAACCTGGGCCAGATCTGCTTCTGAGCCATACACGGTAACTGATGTCTGATCACTGGTCAATGAGGCAATGGCCTTCCTGCCGGATACTTCACCGGTCACAGCCACCTCTACAGCTACTGTCTTGGAATTGGAAGTCACCGGCACACTGACATGCATGGTGCTTGGAACAATTTCCGCATTGACAACCTGGCCGTCACTGTTATAGGCAATCAGTTTGGCATTCTGCTCAAAATCGGCACTCACTCCTGTCACATCTATCAATGCTTTTACAGATGCTATCGTATCCAGCGTATCCTGGGAAGCTCTGACATTGACTGTGGTACTGTCAAACTGCGGATCGCCAAGTGTATAGACAGGATCCATTTCATCTTTATTAATAAAATCATAGGAAATCGTATAGGTATGCGTCACTTTCTTCTTCAGCGTTACAGTTACTACAGAAGGATCCACTTTGACATTCACATTATCATCGTATCCTTCGCCCTTCACTTCAACATTGTGGGTGCCTTCGCTTAAGCCGCTGAGATCAGCAACAATCTTTCCTTCATTTGAACTTGCCGCAGCAGTAACTGCTGATGCATCACCGGTAAATGTCACATCCACTGTTTCCGGTGCCCCGGATACTTCAAATGCATCATTGTTGTATTCCAGATTCAGTGCAACATCAGATACAGAGCGGCTGGATGTCAGCGTAGATGTAGCAATACCGCGCAAAGAACTGGCATTGACGCTGATGCACATCAAAACAGCCAGAACAAAGGAAATCAGAACGGCATGTTTGCGGTTGAAGATGATCTTGTCCAGCAGAACGGAGAACCATCTTAGACAGCGCATCATGGCATTTTCAAAACGCTTGTAAGTAGCCTGCATGTGCTGCGACTGACGGGCAATACGCTTGGCCAGTTCAACCTTTCGTTCTTCTTCCTTCCGCTGTCTTTCCTTATCTTTCGCCGCTTTCTTCTGACGTGTGGCAAAACGTTTTTCTGCCCGCTTATCCTGCCGTTTCTTATTCATCATCCTCACCTCCTTCCGGTTTGGAAGTGGTGTCATCCTTCTTCTCTTCTTTTATAGTCTTTCCATCACTTGTAACAGAAAGAGGTGCGATTCTCTTTTTCTGCTCCGGATAGCTTGGTTTGGGCCGATCATGTTTGTGGTTCTGCGGCAGCTTGATCATTTCTGCATGGTGTTCCAGCTCATCCATCTGTCTGTCCGCTTCATCAGCTGCCTGGTTCATATCATCTGTGCCCGGATCAAACCAGTGCGGATCTGCTGTTTCTTCACTGCTCTGTACACCGCATAGAACCCTGAGCAGATACTTGCGCAGCTGCTTTTCATCTACCCTTGTAATACGGCCGCTTTCCGTGATGGAAATATTGCCCGTCTCTTCGGATACAACAATCGTCAATGCATCAGTGATCTCAGAGATACCAACTGCAGCTCTGTGACGGGCGCCATAACGGCCCGGCATATCCACATTGGTTGGCGGAAAATAAGCAGAAGCGCAGGCTATCTTATTACCCTGTATGATCACGGCACCATCATGCAATGGCGTAGTAGTGACAAAGATACTTGTCAGCATCTCTGCCGTTACATCCGCATTCAGCTTGGTCCCGGTAGCTGTGTATTCATCCAGTGACTGGCTTCTTTCAATTGAAATCAGTGCACCTGTCTTGTCTTTGCTTAACAGCATTACTGCGGTTACAACCTGATCCACAAGCTTTTCCTTTTCATTACCTGACAGACTGTCCATCCGGTTGAACATATTGGATTTGCCGATCTTTTCCAGCATCGATCGCAGTTCCGGCTGAAAAATGATAATCAATGCCAGAAACCCCCAGTTAAGGAACATATCCGCAAAGTAGTTAACTGTCTTCAGATCAAGCAGCTGTGACAGAGCATCAATAATAATGACAAGAATGATTCCCTTAAAAATTTGAATCGTTCTTGAATTGGTTCTGACAAGCTGCAGAACATAATATAAAATCAGCCAGACCACGAGCAGATCGAGGATGGAAGTAATAATTGTATGCAGTGTTGAAAGTGTAAACGTAACGTTCATTCTGAATAGACCTTTCAATCCATAGACAGAAGAAAGTATAACACAGCCCTTTCCTGCCCATCTGTTCTCATTTTAGCAGGTTTGCTCTGCAAGATGAATTTTACTATCCGCCGTCACCCTGTGCGTGTATAATAAGCCATATATCCTAGGAGATCTCTATGAAAAGCGGCAAAGCCATATCTGCACTCAAAGCCAGTTTTCCATCCACCATTCCGGTTCTGACCGGCTATGTGTTCATAGGAGCCACCTATGGTATTCTCATGCGCACATCCGGTTTTCCTGTGTGGCTTCCGATTCTGACTGGGGCTGTGATT
>JALCHG010000033.1:0-23108 GCA_022644565.1 Solobacterium sp.
ATTCTTCGGCGTAATTCACTTGCCCAGCACAGCCGTGCAAGCGAAATCTGCTCGAGCACCATCGCGGCAAGCCGCGGGGAATTCTCCATCCCACTACTCCTTCGCTTACGCTACGGAGTTATTAAAGCAGAAGGCCAGGTTGATGCCGGTACAATCGGGGATTATCCTGTCACCTATATCGTAACAGACAGCCACGGCAACACCACTGCCGTAACCCATACCGTTCATGTACGTCCTCTGCCCGTCAATAAACCCGCTGGTGAAGACAGTAAGACCATCTACCTGACCTTTGATGACGGCCCCGGTCCCTATACCGCTGAACTTCTTGACATCCTTGATAAATACAATGTCAAAGCCACCTTCTTCACCACATCTTCAAAGCCGGCCTACACCAGTATGATCGGTGAAGAATACCGCCGCGGCCATACCGTTGCCATTCATACCTATACCCACGCCTACAGCACCATCTATGCCTCTGCCGATGCATACTGGAATGACTTCAATGCCCAGAACAGCGTCATTGCTGAAGAGACCGGCAGCACGACAACCATCTTCCGCTTTCCCGGCGGTTCTTCCAATACTGTGTCAAGAACCTACTGTCCCGGCATCATGACAGAACTCACCAAAGAAGCATCAGCCAAAGGCTATACCTACTTTGACTGGAATGTATCTTCCGGTGATGCCGGCGGCACTACGGATACGGATCAGGTATTTGAAAATGTCAAAGCAGGTGTGGAACAGTGTTCTGCCTATGGTGTCCCTTCAGTTGTTCTCCAGCATGATATCAAGGACTTCTCAGTCAATGCTGTAGAGAAGATCATCCAGTGGGGACTTGAAAACGGCTATCACTTCAGTGCCCTGACCGCCGGCAGCCATGTCACCCATCATGGTGTCAATAACTAAGTAAAAGAAGGAAAGCGAGACTTTCCTTCTTTTACTGTTCCTGTAAATTCTGATTCTTACGAATATCTTCAATCATGACATCAATCAGCTTTTCCTGATACCCGGCCCGCTTCACTTCACAGAGCTTCTTTGAAACAGCGGAAAGAACCGGATGTGAAACATGTTCCAGCATTTTCAATCGGTGTGCATCAATGACCTGATCAGACATGGATTTTTCATAATCTGAAAGATCCATGTGCCAGGGATGAAGGACGGATGGATGTCTTTCATACAGACGTTCTGCCATCCCGATGCCTTCCGGATCCAGATCAGAACTGTAGTACATTGCCACATTCTTTTCGGCCAGCATATCCACAACAAGAAGTGAGGCTGTTTTCATCTGTCCTGAAGTACAGAGAATGGAAGCAGTTGGCAGCTGCGAACAGATCTCGGCATAGACCATCTGGTTTTCAATGATGTAGACAGGCTGATGAACCGGCATAACAGAAATAATATTCTGCAGCTGTGAAAGGGAAAGCAGATAGTATTCCTGCCGTTCAAGATGCCCTTCATAAGCAGGATGCAGTCCCTTCTCATCATAAAAGTGCAGTCCCTGTACTACCGTAAAGCTGGAGATATCATCCGGCCGGATCCCATGGCGGATATAAAGATCCAGCGTTTCTTCACTGTCCAGCCGGCGGCTGTTATGATCCTTCTGCTGCAGTATTTTCAGAAACAGACGTCCCGCCGGCAGATTCCGATCCAGACCATGCGGATCCGTCATGGCTTCCATGGCTAAGACTGATAACCTGATCGCTGATTGACGGCTGGAAAGAATATGCATGGCTTTGATACAGCCAAGCATCTGATGTTCAGCTTCAGCCGGATCATGAAACAGCCTGACACAGGCTTTATACTGGTTTACATCCAGTCCGTCTGCCCATGCCTTTCCCGGTCCGTTTTCATCAAGCTCTTCCGCACATTTCTGAAAATTGTGCAGACGGTTTTTCCATTCCTGTTCCTCCGCCTGTTTTTCTTCCTTATTTGTAAGGATTGTTTCATGGTAATAAGCACAGAGAATGGCATATAGAGAACAGCCGGCAAACTTTGTTTCCGCAAGTCCTGCTTCAAACTGATGCAGCGTGAAACGGATCTGCCCTTGTGAATAGTCACGGCCAAAGTAGCCGCCAAGATCCTTTCTTTCTTCTGCATCCGGATCTTTGAGCACAACTTCTCCCCCGATCCTGCCATAGGACCGGTATTTCTGCTTCATGATGGCAAAAGCACGCTGAAAGCCGCCTCTTTTACGGAAGTAATCTGCGGCTTCATCCGTGATCATCCAGAATTCTCTCCTTTCCATTCCAGTGGTAGAAAATCACCGTAACAAAATCCGCATTCTCCGGCCTCAACAGCTCCGCAATCCGCAATGCCTGCACCGTATCATAGCAGCCCCATAACGACTGGGAATTCATAATGTAGTCAAAATCCAGACTGCCGACCAGACGGAACATACTGGCAATATTCTTTTCATCCACCCCGGCAAAGGCTTCATCCAGCGCAATCAGACGCGGATGATCTTCCTTGCGTGCCTTGAGATACTGGGCATTGACCGCCGCAAACAGCGGAATGTACATGGCCATGGCCTTCTCACCGCCGGACAGAGTATTGAACTGCCGGTCGGTCAGTTCCTTCACGTTTTCATTGGTGCGCTGGAAGTACAGACGGAACTCAAACCACTGGCGGTAGTCAAGGGCATCCCGGACAAGTTCGGTGTAATTGAGAATACCGCCGTTATCAATGACTTCCTGCCGCTTCATGTTGATCTCTGCGCGAAAGTGTTCCGCTACTTTATGTTTATCTTCTTCGCTTAAAAGCGCACTGTCACGGCTGAGAATCCTTTCCAGCTGATCGGTCGAAAGCTGACTGTCGCTTTCTGCTGCCTTCGGTACCCAGCGCATGGCAAAGTTCAGTCCCATGGAAGAATCCATGTTCTTCATGAGCTTTGACATATCACTGATCCATTTACGGCTTTCACTGATTCTTTCAATCAGCTTGCGGCTCAGGGTATTGCTCAGAATATTCTCAAACAGGTCTCGGTCCTTCTGGTTGATGAGCTGTTCAGTTTCATCGATGCTGTTGAGAATATGATCGTTATACACGTTCAGATCAACCCGCCGGCCTGAAAGTTCAGCGGTAATCACTGATCTCCGCCGGTCCAGTCCGGGCATTTCCGATTCCTCAAACTCTGTTTCAATCAGCAGATTATTTTCCCGGATCTGCTGGCTGTGGACATTGAACGTCTTATTGAGGTGATTGACAATATCGGCTGTTTCCTTTCGACGGTTATCTTCTGAAACCGCATCTTTGATCTTTTCCGCCATGGCCGCAACTGCCTCATCATCCCGGTCACTGACATCTTCCAACAGATTCAGCCGCATATCTTCAATGTAATACGTACGGGAAAGATTTCTCTTCTGTTCTGCTTCCTCGGTTTCTTTTTCCATGCGCTCAATCTTTTCCTGCATGTTATTCAGGTTTGCCTGCAGCATTGATGTCCTGGCAATCAGCGTGTTGATATTCTCAGCATCTTCTGCTTTTCTGCGGCGGATCACATCCATCTCTTCCACAAGCTTCTTTGTCTCAGGTGCATTCAGAATTTCTTCTACGGCCGCAAGTTCTCCTTCTGCCTGTTCTCTGTCCTTTTTCAAAGCAGAGAGATCATCCTCTGCTCTTTCCTTTTCATCTTCCTTATCAGACTGCCGTCCTTCAGCGTAGGCTTTCTGGTCCTGGTTGTTCTGTTCATCCTTGCGGACATCATGAAAATTCTCCGCTTCGGTCTGATAGTCGGAAAGTACTTCACTGAGGGCTTCATATGCAGCACGGGTATGTTCATACGGATAAGGCCGCATCGCTTCCTCGGCATCATGATGCTTTGTCTGATAGTCGTACTTTCTCTTTCGTACAATTTCCTTCTGATCCTTCAAGTCATCAAGCGATGCTGTTTCCTGATTCTGCAGTCTGGAAAGCACATCAAAAGAAGCGTTCAGATCCCGGATTGAAGACATTTTTCCTGCCTCTTCTTCCATAACGCCTTCTCTTGCCTTCAGCTGCTGTTTCTCTTTGAGAAGGTTTTCCCTTTCCTGCTGAGCAGTGTCGATTTCCGCCTGCTTATCAGCCATCTGTTCAGCGTGGCGGCGCCGTCTTGTTTCAGCACCGATGTAAGTCACCGCATCATTTTCAAGCGGACGCACATAGCCGCTCAACACACCATTGCGGAAATAGCCGTCTTTTCGAAGAACAAACTGACTGTCATCCTCTCCCATACAAGCAAGAATCGCTCTGACTTCTGTCTTCATGCCTTCGCTCATATTACTTTCTGAGACACGGAAGAAGGAACAGGCCTCATGAGGCTGAAGCGGCGTGATAAAAAGATCCGTATATGCCTGCATGATCTCTTCCGCTGCGGCCTGATCTTCTTTTCGAATGACTAATGCATCCAGAAGTCCGGCTGCTTCCAGCTGCTCTTCCAGCATGATCTGACGCTTATCATCTGCATCCAAGAAGTCTATGGCTTCATAGAACGGCATGACTTCAATGCCCTTTTCCTGCAGTGCCTTCCGGCATGCCAGAACCCGTTCAGACCGCTCCGGTATGGCTTCAGTTTCATTCTGCAGATCACGCAGTTCTTTATTGAGCTGTTTGAGGATTTCATTCTGCTCAATCAGATCCTGTTCATTCTGTTTCAGAAGAAGCTGCAGGCTGAGCTTTGCCTTTGACTTGATACTGCTGCAAAGCTCGGCATAGTCATAGGCATCAGCTGGTGTATAGGAGCGGATGATGCGGATCAGCTTCTGCAGCGTTTCATCATCCACCTGCAGTTCACGGGTATTCTGACGGAACAGATACCAGCCTTCACTTACCTGATCTTTCAATGCATCAATCTGTTCTTCAGCTTCGCTCAGCTGTTTCTGAATCTCTGCCAGCTGCTTTTCCAGCCTGCTCTGTTTTTCTTCGGCCGCGTCTAACGCTTCAGAAGCCTGAGCCATCTCATCAAGCTTCTTTCTGATCTTTGCAATGTCACTGGACAAATCATTCAGCTCACTTCTGAGCAGGCTGAAATCATCCTTGGCATGCATATCCTTCATCAAAGCAAAATGATCATGATCCGCAAACTGCAGCTGTTCATTCATTTCATCCAGCAGCTTCAGCAGCCGTTCCATCTCTTTTCGATTGGCAGCACTGTCTGCATCATATTCACGGATCTTTACATCCAGCTGATGGATTTCACCAGCCAGTGTATCGATGGTATCCTGCCGGATTTCTTCTTTCTTCTTCACTTCCGCAATCTGACTGGTCAGTTTTGTCCGGCGGCTCAGCTGTGAAGCAATATCGCTCTGCTGATAGGCATCTTCTTTCGCTTCCAGTACTTTGACTTCCTGACGCAGTGAGGCAAGGCTGTCCGATGCCTTCTGCAGATCCTTTTCCATCTGTTTCTGCTGTATCACTAGTCCATCACAGGCTTTTTCATTCTGGGTCCAGGCCGCTTCAGCTGTGAGATAGCTCTCGGCTTTTCTGGCAGCGGTAATGGCATTGTAATTATGATATTCCTTCAGGATATAGCGCAGCTGATCCCGGGTATTCTTCAATCCTTCCAGACGGGTATGGATTTCATCCATCTTTTCCATGGCCTGTACCATCGGGCTGATATCTTCATTGCTTAAGGTCTGCAGGGAATCATTCAGGATGTCATATACCTTGGAAGGCTTGAATTCCTTGGAAAGCTTCGGTGCTCTGACCTTGACCAAAAGACGGATGAACTGATCATACTGTTCCATCCGCTCAAAACCGAACAGATAATGATTCACCGCTTCCTTGTATTCCTTCTGCTGTTCCGTAAAGAAATTGCCCTGGCCGATCAGATCACGGCATTCCTTCTTGGATAAAGGCAGATAGGAGCCTTCGCTCAGTTTCTTGGAGAGACTGCAGCCATCAAAGCCGATTCTTCTGCCATCCATCAGGATAAAGCCCCAGAAGCCAAGTCCGTTCTTTCCCTTCTGGGCCCGCTGGCCGATGCCTAAAGTTCTGTATTCCCCACTTCCTTCCTTGACAAACTCAAGATACAGATAGCCCGTCACATCTTCTTTACTGCCGCTGCCGTCTCCTAAGAAGTAGTAGTCCATGCGTCTTGCGTCAGATCCAAACGGATCCAGACGGCTTGGCGTACGATCTCCGTCAAGGATAAACGGAATGAAGCTCTGGGTGGTGATCGACTTGCCGGAACCGTTCTGTCCTCTTAACAGAATATGGCCATGATCCAGCGGAAAGACTTCATTGTCATACAGCCAGAAATTGATAAATCCCAGCCGGTTCATTTTCCATCTGTCTGTCATTCTGCCTCCTCAAACAGGCTTGCCTGCTTTTCCTTCTTCTTTTTCTTCGGTTTTTCGGGCTGTTCTTCCGGATGGAAATTTTCCGGATACGCTCCATTGAACTTCCATACGGCCTGGTAAAGACGGATACCGTCCTGTTCCTTCTCTGCCATCATCCATCCTTCCATCTCACTCAGCACTTCTTCACTCAGACTTTCGCTATCCATTTCCCGATAGGCCTTACTCCAGGCAGCACTGAATTTCTTCTTTGCCAGTGATACGGTACGATCGAATTCCTCTTGGGATACCAGCGCTGTTCCATCTGCCTGCAGCACCATATTCTCTTTCCGGAACAAGCTGCAGACTAAAAGAACAATATCCGACAGCGTACCGGTATCCGGAAACTCTTCCCCATAGGAAGTCATATCCTCTTCATTGACAAGAAATGCCGCATTGCGGTGCACATCAAGTCTTGATCCAAGGGCTTCATTCAGATACTTTCCTACCCACTTGCGCTGCTGTTTCAGATACATGGCATCCGGATCATCCCCGTCTTTCCAATACATGGCCGGACACAGCATCAGCTGCCGATAGACCCGACTGGTACGCATGAAACCCTTATCCATGTCCACATTGTCATTTGACAGTGCCTCAAAGTCTTTGAACGTATGGCACATGGAAGTATCATACGGATAGGAAACAGCAAAGTAGCGGGATAAGCCTGTATTTTCATACAGTACTTCTGCCCCGGTGCCTGCCGATACTGCATCGATATTTCCTTCATGCAGGATAACCAGACCTGTCTTTTCTGCGTACTGCATCATCCGGATCAGGCATCTGCGCAGCGTAAAGCTGGTCCAGTCCACTTTCAGCCATGGCTTCAGCTGTACCTCAATGCGGTCAGTCAGTTCTGACAACAGGAAAGCTTCTCCTTCTTCTCTTTCTTCCAGAAACAGAAGCAGGACACAGAACATCATGTAATCCTTCACATCGCTGAAGTCCTGAATGCCCATGAAGGCTTCCGCATGGGCCGGCACTTTTTCCAGACGGATCAGCCGTTCATTGACGGTAAGACGCCAGCCTGGATACTCTGCCGCAAATCTTCTGAGATCCGGTACATCCTGGCGGATCTTATAGTACAGATCACGATCCTGTTTCTTATCCACCCAGACTCTTTCCATTAATATCTGCAGACTGTTCATCATTCATCCTCAAATTCAATTACATAGCACGGCATGGTCAGATCGCCGTCCTCACAATGCAGAACACAGTTTCCTTCTTCTTTCTTCAGATGATATCTCTGCCCGTATTCCGTTCTGCCTGTACGTGAGGCATTGATATTGGCATCCGCTATCCATTTCAGCATGACGCCTCTGAGATCGCTGGACACAATTCCATCAATCGCATTGAACACAAGCTTTCCATCATGAATATACTTCTGTGCCTCCTGCCGGCACTTTTCCATCCGTTCCAGATACTCCTGCTTTTTCTGCTGCTTGAAAAGATCACGCGAAGTATAAGCTTCCCGTTCCACCCTCGGCCGATAGGTACGGGAATGGGAAGAAAGCGTATAGACAAACGGCTTTTCTTCGGCGGAAGAAGAACTGATGGAATCCGTACTGCGGGATTCATTTACCGTATAATGTCTGACGCTGCCTGCCCCGAAGAGAAACGCGGAAAGCTTATGAGCATCTTCCATGCTTTCACAGTCATTGAACATGGCAATCCAGCGCTCATAGTCGCCTCTTCTAGATAAGCCATAATCCTGCAGACGGACAATCAATGCGGCATTCTGAATAATACGGTCAATGATGTCATTAGTCACATCAAGAATCCGGCTGCTTTCACTGGGCTGTCCGTCAATGACAAGAAACCAGTGTTCCAGACTCTTCCACTTAGCTTTGATATCTTCCTTGATCTCTTCTTCCAGGTTCTCATGCTTTTCATTGACCAGGCGGGGAATATCAAGCTGGGAAGCAGTAATTCTTTCCAGCATTGCTTTCTTTTCCTCAGGATCAATTCTTCTTAACATACCGGCAATACGGTCCGTATGCGCCTGCAGTTCCACAATGAATTCCTTCAGGTAGGTCACAAATCTGTCTTTATGAATGACAAACTCCACACTCTTGAGAATCTTCTCACCCGAGCCGGAATAGAACTCACGCAGATAATCACGGTAGTTTTCAATCATACTGCGGAAATCATCCTGCAAAGATGACCACCACTCCCCGACATCCTTCAATTCCCTGTCCTTCAAACTGCTCACTTCAGCCAGCTGTCCTTCCAGTCTGACAAAGTAATTGGAAGACAGCGATGAAGTTTCCAGATACAGCGACTCCAGCCGCAGCGTCATCCGTTCAATCTCAACCGATGCCGGCGTCATTGAATAGCGGAACTTCTTGTTCTTATATTCGGCAATGGTGTACACATGCTTAGGATCCTGCACCGCTTCAAGATTCTTCCATTCCACCAGCTGGGAGAGATCCAGCTTCAGCTGATCCATAGAGAGATCACTGTACTGGGGAAACTGCTGCTGCAGCAGGCGCATGACATCCTCTTTATAGAGGGAATCAGAATAATGCTGATCAGCATGAAAAAAGACACGCATGATCGCCCGGTAGCGCTCCGCATTGTCCGCATTGAGATAACTTGTTTCACTGATCTTAGTCAGCTGTTTGAATTCACTCATCGTTTCCTATTCTATACTTTCTGATAGAAATCGTCACTATGCCTTTATTCGTGCGGAATTTTAATCTGTTACGATCTGAGCGTCATGAATGAAAGCAGCTGATCTCATGCCTGAGCACTTTTATCGCGCGTGTATCTGCAGGATCATATTGAAAGCGGCGCAGCAGACTGAAGAAAAAAAGTTCAGAAACAGTATATCCGTCTCTGAAGCCCTCATTCAATTCAGATAATTGTATGTGCCATCTTATCACTGACCTCATCCACAATGACATCCGGCACCATGCCTTTGATATTGCCGCCGTTGATGGCGATTTCCTTCACGGCAGATGAACTTAAAAAGGAATACTCCGGTGCAGCGATCATCAGCATCGTCTCTACGTCCGGATTGAGCTTCATATTGGCTGTTGCCTGCATGAGTTCATACTCATAGTCGGATACTGCCCGGATGCCTCTGACAATAGCCGATGCCCCAAGCTTTGCAGCCATGTCCACGGTCAGTCCTGCTCCAGCCACTACACTGACATTGCTCAGATGCGCATCCTCTATGCTCTTCTGTATCATATTCATGCGTTCTTCTTCCGTAAACATGCAGTGTTTCTTGGGATTGCGCATAATCAGCACGACAACTTCATCAAACATCCGGCTTGCCCGGGAGATGATATCCATATGTCCGTTGGTAATCGGATCGAATGTTCCGGAATATACAGCTTTCATAAAAAAACAGTTCCCCCTCTCTTTTCCAATGCAGATAAGGAAAAGACGGCATATTCAAGCCCGCTTTCTTGAATATGCTATGTGAATATGTTAACATACTAGCGGCTTTAAAGTAAATACAAGGAGGCTGTGACTTACTTTTATGGCAAAGAACTTTGAAGAGCTGTTATCCAAACTTTCTACATGTGAAAAGAAAACACTGAGTGTTGCCTGTGCACACGATGTGGCTGTACTGGAAGCTGTCAATGAAGCACATAAGATGGGTATCGTTGATGCGATTCTCGTCGGTAAAGAAGATAAGATCCGTGAGATTGCCGGACAGATCGGCATGAACCCGGATGACTTCACCATCATTGATGAGCAGGATGATGCCCAGGCACCTCTGACTGCTGTCAAGCTGGTTCATGACGGCAAAGCTGATATGTATATGAAGGGCATTCTTCCGACCAAGAACTTCCTGAAGAGTGTTCTGAACAAGGAAGTCGGTCTGCGTACCGGCAAGCCTCTGTCCCATGTTGCCGTATTTGAAATTCCCGGCATCGACAGACTGGTATTCGCATCTGATGTTGCGTTCATCCCCTATCCTACTTTAGAGGACAAGAAAGCCATCATCGCCTATGACGTTGATGTTGCCAAGGCATGCGGTGTTGAGAATCCGAAAGTTGCCCCGCTGGCTGCGGTTGAAGTTGTCAATCCGAAGATGCAGGCTACGGTTGATGCGGATGAATTGAGAAAGGCAAATGAAGCTGGTGAAATCAAGGACTGTGTCGTGGATGGACCGCTGTCTCTTGATATCGCCCTGTATCCGGCTGCTGCCAAGGAAAAGGGTGCTGAGGACAGACCTGCTGCCGGCAAGGCAGATGTACTGCTGTTCCCGGATATCCACGCCGGCAATATCTGCTACAAGGCAATGGTCCATATGGTACCTGGCCTGAAGAACGGCTGTCTGTTAGTCGGTACAGCTGCACCGGTTATTCTGACATCCCGTTCCGATTCCAAGGAAACAAAGATCTACAGTATTGCTTTAGCAGCACTGCTGGCTGAACACATGAGAAAGGTAAATGGTTAATATGGCATATAACATTCTTGCAATCAATCCCGGTTCTACCTCCACAAAGATCGCGATCTTTGAAGATGAAAAGCAGGTATCTGAAGTTACGCTGGATCATCCGGCAAGTGAAATGGCAAAGTTTGCCAAGACAATCGATCAGCTGGATTTCCGTTATGGCGTAATCATGAATTATCTCAAGGAACAGAATTATGATGTCCATAAGCTGGATGCCTGTGTCGGCAGAGGCGGCTACCTGCATCCGATCGAGGCTGGTACATACACAGTCAATGATGCGATCGTTCATGATCTGACCATTGCCCTGCATGGCGACCATGCGGCCAACCTCGGCGGTCTTCTGGCCCGTAAGATTGCGGATCCGTTAGGCATCCCTTCCTACATTGTCGATCCGACTGCAGTTGATGAATTACAGGATGTTGCCCGTATCTCCGGTATGCCTGATATTACAAGACGTGCCAAGGTACATGCGCTGAACATGAGAGCTGTTACCCGTGAGTATGCAAAGTCTCAGGGCAAGAAGTTCAATGAAGTCAATGTTGTTGTTGCCCACATGGGCGGCGGCTGCACAACCGGCTGCTTCAGAAAAGGCAGAATGATCGATATGTACAACGGCCTGGATGGTGATGGTGCTTTCGCTCCTACCCGTTCCGGCGGCGTACCGGTAGGCGATCTGATCAGACTCTGCTATTCCGGCAAGTATCCGACCGTCGATGACATGATGAAGAGAGCTGTCGGCGATGCCGGTATGGTTGCCTACCTCGGCACAGCGGATATGCGTGAAGTTGACAAGATGATTGCCAATGGCGATAAGAAGGCTGCCCTCATCAAGGAAGCTTTCATCTACCAGCACTCCAAGGACATCGCAGCTCTGGCAGCTGTACTCAAGGGTGACGTTGATGCCATCATCCTCACCGGCGGTATTGCCCATGGTCAGGATGTCGTTGACGGCATCAAGTCCTATGTAGGCTGGATCGCTCCGGTTGTTGCCTATCCGGGTGAAAGAGAAATGATCGCTCTGGCCCAGGGTGCTCTGCGTGTTCTGACAGGTGAAGAAGAAGCCAAGGAATACAAAGAGATGGAAGAGCACGAAGCTTTCTGATCATAAACTGTATACCAAATACAAAGGGTGAATCGGTACATGCCGTTTCACCCTTTTTCTTATGCTTATTCAATTTTATTCTAGCCGACCACAACCTTCAGCCATGTCCGCTTTTCAGCCAGCTTCTTTCCTACACCGTTGAGCATGGCCAAACACTTGTCGCTAGGCTTATAGCGGAAGTGAATTTCTATCTCTGCTTCCTCATGATCCGCATTGGGATATTTATTTTGATACTGTTTATGATCCAGAAAATAAGCATATACATTCAGCTTTTTCATTAACAGTTCCAGATGATCCTTTTCTTTGATTTTCGATAATGCATTCCATTCCAGCGGATCCATGATCAGCAGGCTGATCTTCTTTCCATCCGGTGAGACGGCAATGCCGTCCATATTATCTGTTTCCAGTATTGACATAAATCTCTGCCTCTTTGTCTTCAGTTTCTATTATACTGCCTGAGCCGGCTTTCTTCAGTGTCATAAATCGATAGTCCATCCCCTTTTCATGATACAAAGAAGACTTGAAGTCTATGGCCCAGCCTTCATCGCGTATCGGAAAGAACGCATCCGCTTCACGGTCATCATAGATAACTGTCAGATACAGGGTGTCACAGTATGATAACAGCTGATCGTATATACTTCCTCCGCCGCACACAAACACATCTCGTTTATCCTCCGTTTCGCTCAGATACAGAAAGAGTTCCTGCAGGCTGTGCATGATTCTGGCATCTTCAATTGTCAGAGATGCATCATGGCTCAGGATGAGATTTTCACGATCTGACAGCGGTTTGCCATGGGGAAATGAAGTAAGCGTATGATGGCCGCAGATGATCCGCTGGTGTACGGTCAGATCGTGAAAGCGGCGCATATCTTCATGCAGGTGATACAGCAGTCTGCCGTTTTTTCCTATGCCTCCAGCCTGATTGACTGCAGCGATACATTTCAAAGGTTTCATCATGGCTCAAGTATAACAAAAAAACAGTCCCACTTTCGTGAGACTGTCTGAGATATCAGTCAGCCTGAATCAGGCAGCTTTCTTGGCAGCGATAGCAGCCTTGAGCTTTGCGGTCAGTTCAGGAACAATCTTGTTCAGATCGCCGACGATGCCGTAGTCCGCAACATCGAAGATCGGAGCGTTCTCATCCTTGTTGATGGCAATGATGATATCAGATTCTTCCATACCGGCAACGTGCTGAATTGCACCGGAAATACCGATAGCGAAGTATACATGCGGACGGACTGTCTTACCAGTCTGACCTACCTGCAGTTCCTTCGGCTTCCAGCCAGCATCAACAACAGCTCTGGAGCAGGATACTGTACCGCCAAGTACGGCAGCCAGATCATCCAGGAGCTTGAAGTTTTCAGCAGAACCGACACCACGGCCGCCGGATACAAGGATCTTGGCAGCAGAGATATCAGCAACAGAAGGAACTTCCTTAACGACCTTTTCGATCTCTACATAGCAGTTGTTCTTCTCCAGCGGAGCCTTCCAGTTGATGACTTCAGCCTTGTGGGAAGCATCCGGTGTACGCTTCTGCATAACACCCGGACGAACAGTAGCCATCTGCGGACGGTTGTTCGGGCAGGCGATCGTAGCGATGGTGTTGCCGCCGAAAGCAGGACGTGTCATAAGCAGCTGCTTATGTTTCTGTTCCTGGCCAGGGATGGCAACTAACGGATAATCGCCGATTTCCAGCTTTGTGCAGTCAGCAGTCAGACCTGTTTCAACACGAGCGGATGTTCTAGGACCGAGGTCACGGCCGATGGCTGTAGCACCGACCAGCATGATCTCAGGCTTGAACTCATTGATGTAGCCGGCTAATGCCTGTGTATAAGGTTCTGTTCTGTAGTCCTTCAGTTCAGGATCATCAATGACAACAACCTTGTCAGCACCATAGGCACCGAGCTCATCTGTTAAAGCTGTTGCGTTGCCGCCGAAGTCGCCGATCAGAACAGCTGTAACTGTCTTATCATCAAGAGATTCAGCCAGATCTCTTGCCTTGCCGAGAAGTTCCAGGGCAATATTGGAGAGCTTGCCATCAACCTGCTGGGCATAGATGGCAGTGCCCTTATATTCTTCAAGATTCTTCTTAATCATTGTCTATTTCTCCTCTATTGGTTCCTCAGATAACATGCTTCTCATCAAGTGTCTTGACAATATAGTCAGCTGCCTCAGCCGGTGTATCCGGTGTGACAACAACACCCTTGCCCTTGGCAACCTTATCAGAAGCCTTGGCGATCATAGTCGGAGAACCAGCCTTACCGATGTTATCATCTTCAACATCGAGGTCTTTTCTGCCCCATACTGTTACATCCTTGGCATAAGCATCGAAGATTCCGCCAGGCGTCATATAACGAGGCTCATTGAGTTCAGACAGAGCTGTGATCAGGCAGGGCATCTTGGCCTTGACGATCATATAGCCGTCATCAAACTGTCTCTTGACCTTGACGCTGTCACCTTCAACCTCAACTTCTCTTGCATAAGAGATGCACGGAATGTGCAGGTGTTCAGCAATCTGCGGACCAACCTGAGCTGTATCACCATCAATTGCCTGACGGCCGGTGAAGATCAGATCATATTCCATGTTCTTCAGCGCACCGGCAATGGTGGAAGAAGTAGCCCATGTATCAGCACCGCCAAGCACACGGTCAGTGACTAACAGACCGTCATCAGCACCCATGGCCATTGCTTCACGGAGAACTTCATCAGCCTTCGGCAGACCCATGGTCAGAACTGTAACATGTACGTTCTCAGGATCCTTGTCCTTGATGCGCAGAGCAGCTTCAAGACCTGCCTTGTCATCAGGGTTCATGATGGCGAGCATTGCGCCTCTGTCCAGAGTTCCATCCGGTTTGAACTTAACGCCGCCGGCTGTATCCGGGACCTGTTTAATGCAAACTACAATTTTCATGTGTCGTTCTCCTTCTTATTACTTCAGCATAGCGCCGGAAATAACCATTCTCTGTACTTCAGAAGTACCTTCATAGATTTCCGTGATCTTTGCGTCTCTCATCATACGTTCAACTTCGTATTCTCTGATGTAGCCATAGCCGCCCATCAGCTGAACGCACTTTGTGGTAACATCCATGGCTGTTTCAGCAGCGAACAGTTTCGCTTCTGCAGCTTCTACGGAGAAACGAGGCTTCAGAGCCTTTGCTTCAGCAGCCTTGTATACTAACAGCTTGGCAGCTTCAACTTCTGTCTGCATGTTAGCCAGCTGGAACTGTGTGTTCTGAAACTGGGACAGGGTTCTGCCGAACTGCTTTCTTTCCTTGACATAGGCAACTGTTCTGTCAAGAGCACCTTCAGCTAAGCCAAGAGCCTGAGCAGCGATACCGATACGGCCGCCATCCAGTGTATGCATGGCATTGGCGAAGCCCTTTCCTCTGACACCTAACAGATTGTCCTTCGGGATACGGCAGTCCTGGAAAATCAGTTCGTATGTGGAAGAACCGCGGATACCCATCTTGTTCTCCTTTGTACCGAACGTGAAGCCAGGCGTTCCCTTCTCAACGATGAATGTGGAGAATCTCTTCTGCTTTCTGCCCTTCTTATCAAGAACAACATCTGTATAGGCAACGATGATGTAGATATCAGCTTCCTTACCATTTGTAATGAAGCACTTGGAGCCATTGAGAACCCATTCATTGGTTGCTTCATCAAAAACAGCCTTTGTCTGAGCACCCTGGGCATCTGTACCGGCACCAGGTTCTGTCAGAGCGAAAGCACCGAGCTTTTCACCCTTGGCTAACGGTACCAGATACTTCTGCTTCTGTTCTTCTGTACCGAAGTTCATGATCGGATCCATGCACAGAGAAGAATGAGCAGATACGATAACGGATGTTGTGCCGCAGACCTTGGCCAGCTCTTCAACGAGCATGATATATGTCAGCGGGTCGCAGCCCTGTCCGCCGTATTCCTTCGGAATAGCGACGCCCATGAAACCGTACTTCTGCATCTTCTTAACAGTCTCACGAGGGAATTCCTCTGTTTCATCTACCTCAATTGCATGAGGCTTTACTTCTTTTTCAGCGAAGTCCTTGAAGAGCTTCTGCGCCATCTGATGCGGCTTGTCTAACTGGAAATCCATTTAAAATATTCCTCCAAATTTATATCATGGCCGGGAGCGTCTATTCTTTCATCTCCCGCATACCACAGCAACAGCGCTGAAGACGCGATGCGTCCAGCGCTGTTGTTTACAAATGATAATTACAGTTCGTCAACAGGAGTCTTGGTTCTGTCAGCATTGTACTTGTAGAAACCGATACCGGACTTGACACCTAAGTGTCCGCCTCTGACCATCTTTCTCAGCAGCATGGCAGGACGATACTTGGAATCGCCTGTTTCCTTGTAGAGTGTATCCATGATGGCAAGAACAATATCCAGACCGATAAAGTCGCCTAACTCCAGCGGTCCCATCGGATGGTTGCAGCCGAGCTTCATTGCTGTATCAATACCCTTGACGGAAGCGACGCCTTCAGAGTAAACCTGAATGCCTTCGTTGATCATCGGGATCAGGATACGGTTGACAACAAAGCCAGGTGCTTCATTGACTTCAACCGGCTCCTTGCCGAGTTTGACCGCAATTTCCTTTACCTTGGCAACATCCTCATCGGTTGTATTAGCACCCTTGATGACTTCAATCAGCTTCATGACAGGAGCCGGGTTGAAGAAGTGCATACCGATAACCGGCTTCTTCAAACCGGCACCGATCTCTGTAATGGACAGAGAAGAAGTGTTGGATGCGAAGACACAGTCAGGATTCTTGACGATGTTCTCTTCCAGATCCTTGAATGTGCTCTTCTTGATGTCCATGACCTCAAGCGCTGCTTCAACAACCAGATCCGGATCAACGGCCTGGGAGTTGAGACCAGTCTGAATCTTGTTCAGAATGGCATCCTCAGCAGCCTGTTCCATCTTGCCCTTGGCAACTCTCTTGTCCAGAGCAGCCTTCACCTTGGCCTTGCCGCCATCAGCGAATTCCTGCTTGATGTCGCAGAGATAAACCTTTTCGACTTCACCGCACTGAGCAAAAGCCTGCGCAATACCGCGGCCCATTGTGCCAGCACCGATAACTGCTACTTTCATCTTATATTTATCCTCCAGTTCCATGCATCATTTTAACGCTTTCGCGATTATTTGACGATGCTTATTTATTGGTAAAATGCTTTTCTTTTCTCTTCTCAACAAAGGCTGTCATGCCTTCCTTCTGATCAGCTGTGGCGAAGCATTCACCAAACAGCTTTTCTTCCAGGGCAACCGCATCATCCATGTTGAGTTCAAGACCTTCATTGATGGCCTTCTTGCACTGACGTACCGCAATCGGCGCGTTCTTGGCAATCTGACCGGCCAGCTTTTCAGCTAACGGCATCAGTTCTTCCTGCGGCACAACCGCATTGACAAGGCCGATGCGCAGTGCTTCCGGCGCCTTGATGTTGCGGGCTGTATAGATCATCTGCTTGGCATAGCCGGGGCCGATGGCACGGGCCAGACGCTGGGTGCCGCCAAATCCAGGAGTAATGCCGAGGCCTGCTTCAGGCTGGCCGAAGACAGCATTTTCTGAAGCAATTCTGAAGTCACATGCCAGAGACAGTTCATTGCCTCCGCCAAGGGCGAAGCCGTTAACAGCAGCGATGAAAGGAATCGGGAATGTTTCAATTTTTCTGAAAATATCATTTCCCTTCTTGCCGAAAGCAGTACCGCCTGCCTGATCAAGATCCTTCATTTCCGTGATATCCGCACCGGCAACAAATGCCTTCTCGCCAGAACCGGTCACGATGACGCATCTGACAGTATCCACATTGATCTGATCAAGAGCCGCATTCAGATCATCAAGCACCTGAGAATTCAGGGCATTGAGCTGCTTGGGGTTATTGATAGTAATAACGCCGTAAGCGCCCTTATCTTCATAATCAACGAAGCTCATGCTTACGCATCCTCACGTTCTACGATCGTTGCGCAGCCCTGGCCGCCGCCGATGCAGAGTGTAGCTAAGCCTCTGTGGGCATTCTTCTGCTGCATTGCATAGAGCAGTGTAACCAGAATTCTGGCACCGGAAGCACCTACCGGATGACCTAAGGCAATGGCACCGCCGTTGACATTCAGCTTAGCCGGGTCAAAGTGGAGTTCCTTGGCAACCGCACAGGACTGAGCAGCGAATGCTTCGTTTGCTTCATAGAGATCGAAATCATCAATCGTGAAGCCTGTCTTCTTCATGATCTTGCGTGTTGCGGCAACCGGACCGACACCCATGATCGCCGGATCAACACCAGCCAGGCATCCGGCGACCCATGTAGCCATCGGCTTGACACCGAGTTCCTTTGCCTTTTCTTCACTCATGACGACAATTGCTGCCGCACCGTCATTGATACCGGAAGCGTTGCCGGCGGTAACGACGCCGCCTTCCTTGCCAGAGCAGCACTTCAGCTTGGCAAGTACTTCAGGAGTCTGGCCTTCACGCGGGCCTTCATCTGTATCTACGATTGTAACAGCACCCTTTCTGCCCTTAACTTCAACCGGAACGATCTCGTCCTTGAAGCGTCCATTATCACGGGCATCGCATGCCTTGTTCTGAGAATGTGCAGAGAATTCATCGAGTTCCTCACGGGTCAGATGCCATCTTTCCGCAACATTTTCAGCTGTGATCATCATGTGATAATCATTGAATGCATCCCACAGAGCATCGGTGATCATGCAGTCGATCAGAGATCCCTTCGGTGCGTTCATTCTGTAGCCGAAACGTGCTTTCGGCAGTGCGTAAGGTGCCTGGGACATGGATTCCATGCCGCCGGCAATCACGATGTCCGCATCGCCCGCTTCGATCATCTCAGCAGCCATGTTGACACTGTCAAGACCGGATCCGCATACAACGTTGACTGTAACAGCAGTTGTCTCAACCGGCAGACCTGCCTTGATGGCAGCCTGTCTGGCAGGGTTCTGACCAAGACCAGCCTGGATAACATTACCCATGAATACATGGTCAACCTGTTCAGGCTTGATTCCAGCTCTCTTAACGGCTTCCCTGATAACAGTTGCACCAAGTTCAACGGCAGGTACACTGCTGAGTTCGCCGCCCATCTTACCGATGGCAGTCCGGCAAGCACCGGCTAATACAATTTTCTTTGACATGTTTGTTTTCTCCTTCCATGAGCACTTACTTGTTAAAGTTTTCTCATGCCTGTTTTAAGTTAACATATTCACAGGTTCTTTTCAATGCATTTGTGATTAATTCAACATGTGAATTCTGCAAAATCTCTTTTTTGTCTATTTCTGTTTTTACCCTGTATTCCCGCTGTGAAAAAGGCAGACCCTAGGATCTGCCTGAAACCTGCTTCAGATTCACTTTTTTATGATGAAAGAGAGATATATCTGAGAAGGGAGATCTGACTGCACGCATGGAATACTGTTCCAGGATGGCATTGATACCGGACGTGGATGTCTCATCTGCCACAAGTACAATACCGGCATGGCCTGCCGGCAAACTTTCTGCCAGTGTCTTCAGACACTTCTCGGATGCACGCAGGGCATGATCATCCAGAACAACCCCGGCCGCCATGCCGATCAGAGCTCCTGTCATGGCCCCTTTCCACCCGCCCGGCAATCCGATCGCCAGCCCGATCATCCAGCCGAACAGGGCATGATGTACCGGCAGCCCGGCCCCTCGAAAGCTGTCCACCTGCTTCAGACGGCAGCCGTCCTTTGTATATAACGCACAGGCATCAATCAGATAATCCTGTCCCATGCCTGCTTTATGAAATGTCCCATAGGCACGTGCCGCTTCATCTTTATTTTCAAAAAAAGCAAGTACGGTATTTGTTTCACTTTTCATACTTGACTCACATCCTTTCTGATGGCTATATGAAACACCATGGATGTGAAGGCGAAAGGACAGTTTATCTGAACAGCGTGTGAAGATTCAGTTCTTGTTTGTGATATGGCCGATATGGTGAATGGAAATGGAGATGGAACCGTCCTCTTCATTGATGAAGGAAATCATGCCCGGATCAGCGGTATATTCCGTAGGAAAGCTGATTTCAATGCCGGTATCCGTGGCAATTCTCTGTTTCTTCATCCGCGCCCGCATGGCCGCGGGTGCTACTTCCATCTGCTCAGGCACCTGTTTCTCTGCTGTTTTCTTCAGAAAAGCTTTCTGCTTGGGCGCATCTGCTTCATCCGGGAACAGTTCTCTTGCCAGTTCTTCGGTCTCCACGGGTCTTTCTTCCTGTACCGCCGCATTGATGCACTGCTTGATCTTTGAAACACTGACGACCGGATTTTCATCATAATCCCGGGCCACTTCATCGGCGATCTGAGTCAAAGAAGTCAGCACTTCCTTCGTGGACTGTTCAAAGGTACAGTGCAGTATGGAACACAGAACATTCTTATCTTCCGTGTCCCATTTCAATGCATCATTGATGCGGATTTCATGACTCAGCAGATTGATCACAGCATAGGAAGATACCTTGCGGTTCAGACTGGGGAAGATACCCCGCTTTTCTTCAATGGTATTGACCAGCATTCCGTTTTCATTACCGGAATACGGCACCAGAGAACTCTGTCCTTCCAGAAATACCAGGGAAACATAAGGCACATCATCATAGTGATAGCTGCTGACAAACAGATCGAGGGTCTTGACCGTCTTATCCCTTAAAGCCGTATCAAACATGGCTGCCGTCTGTTTTGAAAAGGCCGTAAAGCTGATCTCACCCCGGTTATAGGCATCCAGCACCTTTACATACGGCGCATCCGCTTCAAACGTACCATCATGCCCATCCAGATCCCTGTGCACTTTACGTACAAGCCGGGTCACAACCCTGCCGATCAGGCCGTCTTCCAGATTCAGGGAAGCCTCTGAGAAAAGGGTGTTATGAGCACTGTAGTCCAGGATATGCAGGATGGAGGCACTGATCTCAAAGGAATGCTTCTTCTCTTCCAGAGAAATGTCCACATCCATATTGTTTTCTTCTTCAAGCATACGGTGTACAGATGAAAAAAGCGGTCATGCCGCTTTTTCCTCTCCTTTCTCTTCCGGTTCATCCTCAACCGGACCCGCCGCATCTTCCGGCGCTTCCAGATCCATGATCGCTCCACAGTAAGGACATACTTCCTTTTCCATGTTGACTGTACCGCCGCACTGGGAACAGTCGCATACCATCAGGTACTTCCATCCCCCGACCATATTTTCATCTTTCTGTCTGTGATGCAGCCAGTAGCCGTGTTTCTCACTCATACCAAATCACCTCTCAGGTTTATTACTTTCTTTATTATATCCCTTTTTTTGGATATGACATTCATACAATCCTATACAGTTATTAATCCTGCGCCATATGCAGGCGGTAGACCTTATCTTCATTGATCGCATCCACCGTTCCGTCTTCCGACATGACAACAGCCAGGAAATGCTCATCAAAGTCCCTTCGGCGCATGATGTAATTGCGGGCGCTGTTATAGCGGGAACCGCGGGCCAGTGCCCCTTTGGTAACCAGATCTCCATCCAGAATCGCTCCGATGCATCCGCACACACACTCCGTATCCATCAGAACCGCTCCATCAATGGCCGTAATCGCATCCACCAGCGTCAGATCCTCATCCAGATGTATCGGATTAATGGCCAGCCCGCTCTTGGCCCCGGCAATTCTTTCCTTTTCGGATTCAATCTGATCCGGTGTACCGATGATCAGGATCGTGCCATGGCTCTGGCTGGAAGCCTGCTGAATCACACTGCATAAGGCATTGAGACGCTCTTCCGACAGACCTGCATCCAGCTTCTTCAACAGATTGCGCAGATTGGCATCGGAAGTATGCGGCACAAAGATATGGTAATGGCCGCTGTTATAGGAGATCGTCTTATCCGTATCAAAGCGTATGGCCCATGACAGATGGCCCATGATCCGGATCTCGCATTCATTGGACTGTGCTTCATCATCCGTCAGGCCTCTGATCTTGCCTGTTTCGGCAATGACTAAGGCCAGATGCGGACTGCTCATTTCCAGAAGCTTGCGGATCTGCCTGAGATTCTCCACGGAGAAATCAATCGGTTCTGTAAAAGCAATCTTGAGGCCGGAACGCTTCGTTCTTCTGACCCCCCTGCCATCCGTTCTTGAAGCGATGATCCGGGAATCCGCATAGCTTTTCTCATACGTTGCGGCCGAAAGATTCTGCAGAAAGTTGATGTCAATGGAATAGTACTCATAGAAAAACTCCACAATGCCGGTGGAAATGATCAGCTCATTCATCATTGCCACCCGCATCTTGCGGGCTCCCTGAGAAACAAGGTTCTGAAACACCTCCTGCATGAAGCTCTGGGTAATGAATACAAAGGGCGAAATGCCGTCCGCTCTGAAATCAAAGATCACAAACACATCATCCCGGTACCAGACATAGGAATTCTCAAAGTTCTCCACTTCGGTCACATCATGAATGGTGCGTGTTTCAATCACACTGCTGCGCCGGCTCACCGTAGCGATCGGATAGCCGGTCTTTTCACCCTGTTCAATCGGTACCTGATCACAGGCAAAATGAATCCTGAAATCCGGTATATCCGCCGGATTATCATAGAGATGCCGCATCAGGGCAGTATACATATCACGGATCTTCAGAAAAAGATCCTCACGGGTCATCGTCTGATCATCAATCAGAATGTCCCAGTAATTTCTTCTGCTCATTCGTTTCCTCACTGCAACCAGCTTATTATATCCCGTCCATGGAATTGTCGTACATATATTCATGCAGATAGAGTACAGTATTAAGCACCTGTCCGCTGAAGAAGGCATACAGAATAATCCGCAGCCACATGATCACAAGAAACAGTGCCGCCAGAGAACCGTACAGCACACTGCCATGATAGAAACGGGGAATCATCCAGGAAAAGATATTGGTCGTCAGATACCATACAATCGTAATCACAAGTGCACCCGGCACCTGCCTTCTGATCTTTCTTCTGCCCCCGGGCAGATACGTATACGTCAATAGCAGAACAATAAAGGAAAATGCCATGGTCAAAAGGCCGCTGAAGCGAAACAGAGAAAGGAAGGAAGAATTGTCAATCTCAATGCCAAGCGAACTGCGCAGGCTCTCTTCCGCATCCACAATGGAATTGGAAAACAGCCCGAATACAAGAATTGCCGGCATCGTAATGATGAATACCGCTGTATAGATCATGGCAATCGGCTTATCCCACCGGTTCTTTTCACTATGCAGGGTTACTCTTTTCAGTCCTGCCTGCATGGCACTGACCCCGCTGGTGGCAAACCATACCGTCAATACCAGCGATACGCCGGTCACAAAA
>JALCHG010000034.1:0-22776 GCA_022644565.1 Solobacterium sp.
CTTGGGACAGAAAATTACATGATACTGATTTTTATAAACAAGTCCTTCTTTCCTTGTGTAGCTGTCGTTTTCGTTATTTCTTTTCACAACTATATTATACATATATTTGTATTGAAAACCAACAATACAAAGAAAATAAGGCATATTTTTGGCTTTCATCCCCATGACTAAAGTCAGGGGCTTTCAGCCTTGCTTTGTTGTAACTGAAACACACCGGCACTGGCTGCCGGTGTGTTTTTTTTATTCCGTGTATGTTTTCCTGAGATATGCCAGCTTTTCTGCATCAAGGCCGTATTCTTCTTTCAGGAAGATATCATAATCCGGATATCTTCTTTCCACTTCATCCAGAACTTCATTGCCTGTTCTCTCTGATACGCCTTCCTTCATCTGGATCAGTTCCTTCAATTCCGGATGAAGGGCAATGCGGTCCTGATTGCGGGCCATGACTTTATCAATTCTTTCCCTGCGGTAAACATTGGAAAGCAGATAATCCTTCAGGACCGTCTCTCTTTCACACCCAAGCGCCATCAACAGACACATGCAGGCAACACCTGTTCTGTCCTTGCCGGTGGCACAGTGAATCAAGATCGGTACGCTGCCTTTGAGAATCTCATTGAACATGACCTGAATGGCTTCGTTGCCAAAGGGCATGTCCATGTAGTACTGCGTAAGCTTCTGCAGCTGCTCTTCGCCTTCCTTTCCGATCTTATCCATTCCCGCCGGAGAGAAATCAATGTCTTCTCCGCCTTTGGAAACAGCTCCGCTGTACTGAATGATATGAGCACCGGGTATGAAAGGATCGGGGTTCTTTTCACTTTCTGCTTTGGTACGCATATCCAGCACGGAAACAATATGAAGGGAAAACAGTTCTTCTCTTTCGCTGGAATTCATGCGATAGGGACCGCTGCTGCGATAGAACAGGTGGTATTTCACGGCGGTATGGAATCTGGTCGGATTGCCGCCGAGTTCTCTGAAGTTGAATTCATCTTTAAACATACTGTCATCTTACCATTCCGACCGGTGGAATGTCTTATAATAGGAGCAGGAAAAAGGAAATTGGTACAATGACAAAACGGATACGGATACTGGCAACAACAGATGTGCACGGCACAGTCTTTCCTTACAGCTATGCGGATGGAAAAAGCAGGATGGAGGGATTCGGACGCATCAGGACCCTAGTGGATTCTTTGCGGGATGAAAATACACTGATACTGGATAATGGCGATGTACTGGAAGGCTCTGCCTTATCCATCTACCACAACCGGTTTCATCCGGATGAAATCGCCCCGGTCACCACAGCCATGAATGAGATCGGCTATGACTATGTCAATGTGGGCAATCATGACTTCAATTATGGGGAAGAAGTACTGATGATGCACCTGCAGAACCTGAAGGCACCATGCATCACCTCCAACTGGAACTTCCATGGAAAGCCCTATGGACCTACCTATGTCATCCGTAATTTCAACGGGGTGAAGGTAGCGCTGTTTGCTCTGACAACCCAGTATATTCCCCATTGGGAAAAGAAATCTCATATCAGACACTGTAAATTCAAAGATGCCCTTGAAACGGCAGCGAAGACGGTTGATACATTGAAAAGACTGGAAAAGCCGGATTATATCATCTGTATGTACCATGGCTCTCTGGAAAGAGATCCTGCAACCGGAGAACAGACAGAAGAGCTGACGGGTGAAAATGAAGCCTATGCCATCATGGAAAAAGTCAGAGGCATCGATGTCATGATCATGGGCCACCAGCACCGCTCTTTAAGCGGAAAGCTGTTTGATACATACTATACGGAAACATCCTATAACGGCAGAGAGCTGGCCTGTATTGATCTGTATCCGGATCATATTGAAACAAATATTCTCAAAGTGGATACGCCGGCGGATGAAGATCTGCTTAAGCGCGTACAGAAAGAAGAGGAGGAATGCCAGAAGTGGCTGGATCAGCCTCTGGGACACACGGATGTGGATCTTACCATTCATTCTGAACGGGATGATCGGGTTCATAAACCCCAGTGGATTACCTTTGTCAATAAAGTCGTGCTGGAAGCGTCCGGGGCAGAACTTTCCGCAACCCCGCTCTATCCCCATACAAAGGGCCTGCCGGCTGATATCACCATGCGTGATCTTGTATCGGCCTATATGTTTCCCAATACCATTATCGTCAAGAAGATCGATGGCAAGACGCTGCGGCAGTATCTGGAGAGCAACGCTTCCTTCTTTTCCTGCAAAGCAGACGGCATCGGCATCAATCCGGCCTATCTGAGTCCATCGCCCAAACTCTACAACTATGACATGGTAGACGGCATCGACTATACCATTTCCGTATCCGAACCCATCGGCCATCGTATCACTGCTCTGACTTACAAAGGAAGAGAAGTAAAGGATGATGATGTCTTTACGATTGCCTTTAACAATTACCGGGCTAATGGCGGCGGCAACTTCACCATGTTAGTCAGACTGCCCTTTGTACAGGAAATACAGACTTCCATGGTCGAACTTCTGGCCGATTACATCCAGTCTCATCAGCCGGTTTCCTTTACACCTGTTCATAACATTACGGTAAAACGTTAAAATCATTCAAGAAGAAAGGGGAAAGAAGATGGAGATTACCATGCCCAGCAAAGATTATCTGTTTCTACGCCAGTACATGCCTACTCTTTCCCGCTATGTACGTGCCATTGTCTACCAGAGAGAAAAAGTAGTCATCACCATTCCTGACGCTTCTTTGAATGACTTCCTGCTGGATTTTCGTTCCAGCTATGTCAGATACGGAATTACCGGTGAGAATGTGAATCCGGTCGGACAGCGGCTCAATGTCATTTACCGTGACTGCATCATGCCGCTGCTTGCCTGAAAGAGAGAACCATCTGCCTGTTATGAAAGACTATGTTTTATTTACGGATGCCTGCTGTGATATGAACCAGGATATCCTGGACCGTCATGACATTCATGTCATACCGATGGAAGTAATCCTGCCTGATGGCAGTACATTCCTGCATTATCCTGATTTCCGCAATTATGCTTCAAAAGATTTCTATCAGAAAGTCAGAGAAGGGATGAAGACAAAGACAGCCATGATTTCTCCGGCTGTTTTTCTGAAGACATTCCGTCCGGTTCTTTCCGCCGGAATAGATGTAATGTACATTTCTTTTTCTTCCGGCCTTTCAAAGACCTATGACAATGCCTGTCATGCCGTTAAGCAGTTAAGAAAAGAATTTCCGGCCCGTACGATCATTGCCGTGGATTCGCTGTGTGCCTGCGGCGGGGAAGGGGTGTTTGCCCTGCAGGCAGCCGTTAATAAGGAAAAAGGCATGACCATACAGGAAAATGAGACATGGCTGCTGGCACACCGCATGAACCTGTCGCATTACTTTACTGTAGGCGAGCTTGATACATTGAAGCAGGGCGGCCGGATTGCCCCTACGGTAGCGTTTGTTTCAGGAGCCTTTAATTTCAAACCGGTATTAGTTGTAGATCAGGAAGGCAGACTGCGCTTGCTTGGATCGGTACGGGGCCGCAGGGAAAGTCTGCAGCGGCTGATTGATCTGACCAGGGAAACCATTGTTCATCCTAAAGAGCAGATTCTGTTCATATCGGAAACAGACTGCTATATAGAAGCGCTGCAGCTCAAAGAAGCTGTCAAAGAGCAGATTTCCTGCCGGGATGTCATCATTACGCAGATCGGACCGGTCGTCGGCACCCATACCGGACCGGAACATATGTGTCTGTTTTCATGGGGCACAGGCAGATATCCGGACCGCTTCAAAGCCAGAATGGAACACCGCTGATTATTTCTGTATCAGAATGACACTGAGATCATTGACATTGGTACCGGTCGGACCGGTGATCAGTAAGCCGTTGACTTCCTTTAAAGCATGCCAGGCATCGTTATTGTTCAAAACAGCATCAATATCGATGCCTTTTTCTTTCAGCTTTTCTGCGGTGCTGCCATCCACAATGCCTCCGGCCGCATCCGTCGGTCCATCTGTTCCATCTGAGCCGAAGGAAAAGATGAGTGCATTATCCAGGGAGGATATGCCTTTTGCGGCTAAGAGAACAAGTTCCTGGTTTCTTCCGCCTCTGCCATTGCCCCGTACATGAACCACTGTTTCTCCTGCGGCAAGGATGGCTATGTTTTTATTATCATGGCAGTGTTCACGGGCAATGGCAGAAAGAAAGGCACCTGCTTCCTTTGCTTCACAATCAAGAGAAGAAGTCAGAAGATATGTTTCATAACCGAGTGCTCTGCACTTCTGCCTTGCGGCTGCAGAGAGATCTTCCACACTGCCGGCAATACATGTCTTTACATTATCCAGGCTGTCTGGTGTTTCCTGACAAAGTGCAGATGCCGTATCTGCATTCACATCAATGCCGTACTTCTGCAGTACGGCAGACGCATCGGATGAACTTGTCGAATCAGGATAAGCCGGACCTGAGGCAATGGCATCAAGGGGATTGCCGATGATGTCGGAAAGAACAACCTGATATACCCTGGCGGGCTCACAGAGGCGGGCAAACCGGCCGCCTTTGACATGGGAAAGATGCTTTCTGACGGTATTGATTTCTCTGATCGAAGCGCCGCTTCTTAGCAGTGCCGTATTGATTTTCTGCAGTGTTTCTAGATCGATCAAAGGATCTTCAAACAATGCACTGCCCCCGCCTGACACCAGAAAAAGAACAAGATCATCTGCCCTGAGATCTTTGACGAGTTCTTCTGCTTTCCTTGTGGCCTGGATGGTGTTTTCATCTGAAATCGGATGGCCTGCTTCCATGCACTGGATAATATGCAGAGGATGTTTGACATGGTGGTATTTGGTGATGCATAGACCGGCTGTGATCCGCTCAGCCAGGATCTTTTCGGCTGCTTCGCACATATTGAAAGCAGCCTTGCCGATGCCGATGACAATCAGTCTGCCTGTATAGGAAGGCATCTGTTTCAAAGCTTTCTGTACTGCCGCATCCGGCAGAACTGCCTCAATGGATGCATGCATAATTTCCTGTGCGTCCTGATATAAACTGTTCATACTACCATCATACAGAAAAAGGCTGAACTTTACAGTTCAGTCTTTAGCATCATTCTGGGGAAGATAGAAGATCTGTTCGCCGGATTTGGAAAGGTTGTAGTTGGATCTGGCATAGCTTTCCACATAGTCAGGGTCCTGCAGCTTTTCCTTTTCCTTACTCAGGCTTTCATTTTCACTCTGTACTTTTTCAAGCTTTGCCTGTACGTCGCTGAGTTCAGCACTGAGTTTGTACGTTGTATATACGGTACGGCCGATCTGTACCAGAAGATAGACGGATACCGCAAGCAGCCCGATGCATAACAGCTTGGTAACCGGTGTCAGCTTTCTTCTTTTCTTCTTCCGTGTTTTCTTTACCGTTCTGTTTTCGTTCATACCTGTTTTATAACACTTGCGTCAGGCGGATTCAACCCTGGCTGTCTTCCTCTGTTTCCGGAAGGGTGGTTTCTGAAATGATTTCATACATTTCGGCCGCATCCTTTTTCTTCTTCGGTTCACTGACGGATGTAACTCTGATTTCGATCTGCCGGCGGCCGAAAGTAACGGTTACCGTATCACCGGGATTGACCTCATGTGAAGGCTTGACTGTCCGGCCGTTGATCATGACCCGCTGGCTGGCAGCAAGTTCATTGGCGATCGTTCTTCTTTTCATGATGCGTGATGCTTTCAGATATTTATCAATTCTCATTTCTCTTTCTTTGCCTCCGGCATTGTTTCAATGACCTGGATGCACACCGGCAGTACATTTCTGATCTTCGGCACTGTCACAACCATACAGCTGTTGGCATACCTGAGGCGGATGTCCTTACTGACGGCATACATCTTTTCAAATACTTTCACCCCATCCAGGGTCTGTGAGAACAGGGAAGAGAAGGTAATGACCGTGCCTTCGTTTGTCTGACGCAGGCTGTCCACATATGGTTCATTGACCAGCAGATCCAGATGTTTCTTGGTAAACAGTGCTTCTACCTGTTTGGGCAGACGGCCGTACTGGTCAATGACTTCATTCTTCATTTCCTTCAGCTCTTTCAGGGAACGGATGCTGTTGATCCGGGTATAGAAATCCAGCCGGTCATAATCATCCGGCGAGAAGCCTTCCGGAATATAGCGGGTTACTGCCACATTGGCGCTCTTTGCCGGTTTCTTTTCTTCCGGCTTCTTCCCGGTCTTTCTTTCCGTAATGGCTTCATTGAGCATTTCAATATACATATCAATACCAACCGTGTCAATAAAGCCGGACTGATGCGGTCCTAAAAGATCTCCCGCCCCGCGGATGGCAATATCACGCATAGCAATCTTATAGCCGGAGCCGAGGGACGCAAAATCCTTGATGGCCTGCAGACGCTTGGATGCAGCTTCCTGCAGCACCCGGCCCGGCGGAATCATCAGATAGGCATAGGCAACCCGGTCGCTGCGGCCAACTCGGCCCTTGATCTGATACAGCTGGGCCAGACCGAAGTTCTGGGCATTATCGACGATGATGGTATTGGCATTGGGAATATCAATGCCGTTTTCCACGATGGTCGTACAGACCATGACATCCAGTTCATGCCGATAGAACTGCATCATGGTATTCTCTACATCTTCCCGGTCCATCTTTCCATGAATGATGCCGATATGTGCTTCCTTTACCATCCGGCGCAGACGCTGGGCGGTTTCATAGATACGTTCAATATTGTTGTACAGATAGAATACCTGGCCGCCTCTGGCCAGTTCTTTTTCAATCGCATCCGCCACTAAGCCGTCATCATTTTCCACAACATAAGTCTGAATGGAATAGCGGTTGCGGGGCGGTGTTTCAAGCTGGGAAATCTGGCGGATGCCGATGAGCGACATCTGTAAGGTTCTCGGGATCGGGGTGGCACTGAGGGTCAGTACATCAATGTCATTCTTCATTTCCTTGATCTTTTCCTTGTGTTCCACGCCGAACCGCTGCTCTTCATCCACCACAAGCAGGCCAAGCTTACTGAACTTTACATCTTTGGACAAAAGACGATGTGTACCGATGACAATATCCACACTGCCTTTCTGCAGGCCTTCCAGTGTCTTTCTGACTTCCTCAGCCGGCTGAAAGCGGTCCAGTACACGGATGGTGACCGGATAGCCTTCATAACGGGAAGAGAAGGTCTTGAAATGCTGTTCGGCAAGAATGGTTGTCGGACAGAGCACAGCTGTCTGATAGCCGTCCTGTACGGCTTTGAAAGAAGCACGTACGGCAATCTCTGTCTTGCCGAAGCCGACATCGCCGCAGATCAGACGGTCCATCGGCTTATTGCTTTCCATGTCACGTTTGACATCCTGCACGGCCTTGGCCTGGTCCGGAGTCAGTTCATACGGAAATTCACTTTCAAACTTACGCATCAGATCTGAATCCGGACTGAACGCATGGCCGATATGTTCTTCTCTGACCGAATACAGTTTGACCAGACGGTCTGCGATTTCACCGACATCCTTACGGATCTTGGCCTTTGTCTTTTCCCATTCATTGGAGCCGATCTTATTCAGCCGCGGCACAACTCCTTCCCGGGAAACAAATTTTCTGACACTCTGAAAATGTTCCAGCGGTACATACAGCGACGCATTGCCCCGGTAGGCGATCTTGATGAAATCACGCTTCACACCTTCATCATCCCGTGTCTCAATCCCGATATACTGGCCGACACCATACTTGGCATGGACAACATAATCACCCGGATTAAGTTCATCAAAGCTGGAAATAACTTCCGCATTCTGGAATTTCTTCTCATAGCGTCCGGCATGATGGGTCACATCAAAGATTTCCCGGGAAGAGTAAACCGTGAGATTTCCATCTTCCATGGCAAAGCCCTGGGGCAGTTCTCCCTGATAAATGGAGAAGCCTTCATTCACTTCATCATGATCGCCGATCTCATTCCATTTGATAAAATACTGTCCCATCACCTTGGTGACAGATTCCTTTTCATGTTCATTCAGAACCAGAACTTTGCGGCCCGGACGGTTGATCATGCGGATCTTCACATCCAGTAATTCCGGTACTGAATCAATTTCACGGATACCGGATTTGTCCGGCATGGTATAGTCCGTGATCATCCTGGTACAGCCTTCACTGATCCGATCAAAGTCATGCCACATGGTATAGCGCTTGAGCATCTTGCCTTCGGATACCATTTCCATGATATAGGCTGCGGTTTCCTGGTTCAGCTTTTTGATATTGTCTCTGATCTCTCTTTCTTCGGAAAGAAGAATCAGCGGATGATCCATGTAATCAATGATGGAAGCAGAGTCCTTTACAAAGGAAAGATAGGGATAGAAACCGTTCTCCGTTACCCCCTGTTCAATACTGTCCAGATCATTTGCGGTCTGTTCTCTTAAGAACAGGTCCGTATCCTCATCCATCACTTTCTCAACGCCGCTTCTGATCTCTTCCATATCAGCCGGATCAAACAGCACATCAGATGCCGGTACAATCCTTACTTCATCAATGGTATGGATGGTCTTCTGATTTGAAAGATCAAAGAAACGGATGGATTCGATGACCGTATCAAAGAACTCAATACGGATCGGATTTTCATAGTTGATGGAATAGATATCAATGATTTCACCGCGGCTGGCAAAGCTTAAAGGCTGGTCGACATGGGATGTTTCACTGTAGCCTCCGGCTCTTAAACGGCGGCGGATATCTTCCGGATCTGCTTCATCATTG
The DNA here is from genome assembly GCA_022644565.1 of Solobacterium sp. Taxonomy (GTDB): domain Bacteria; phylum Bacillota_I; class Bacilli_A; order Erysipelotrichales; family Erysipelotrichaceae; genus Bulleidia. The sequence goes on from JALCHG010000034.1 coordinate 8,712, forward strand.
ACTTTCAGACTGAGACAGCCTCTTTCAAACGTGCTGCGCTTAGGCAGAAACCTTAATAAGGCAGAAGGGCATGTCACAACCACCTGATCCGGCTGAATGAGAAGGGAAGAGAGGGTGTCTACTTTAGCAGCCCGCATTTCCGGCGAAGCGGCAATGGCTTCCACTCTGAGTGATTCATCCGAACCGAACAGCGCACACTGGTCTTCCTTCAGAAAAGATGAAATTCTTTCATAGAAACGCTGGGCATGGTAGAGATTCTTTTTCACGACCAGGATCGGACGGGGATTCTCAGCATAGGAGGCAGATACAATAAGGGCTTCCGCCATGATATTATTCACCGGCAGTCTGCCTCTTCTGTGTTTGAGATCCGCCAATGCGGGATTGTCCTTTAATTCTCTGATCAGCCAGTCAGGCATCTTTGTTCTAGTCTTTTCCATGTCCTGCTATTCTATCCTTTTTCAAGCGAAAAGGATACTGATGTGCCAGTATCCTCATTCTTTTACTTTGATATTATACTCATTCATAATGCGGTCCATCGGCCGATAGACCCAGTCATATGCCGCATCTGCCGCATCCTTCAAAGCTGTTTCATAAGTATCCAGCTCACTTTTGGGAACAGGCGACAGTACCCAGTCCGGTACCAGTTCATGTTCACCTCTTCTGGAATGACCGACCCCGATGCGGATACGGGCAATGTGATCTGTACCCAGACACTGGATGATGGACTTCATGCCTTTCTGACCGCCGGCCGAACCCCCGGTTCTGATCCGGACAGAACCGACAGGCAGATCCATATCATCATGCAGAATCAGAATGTCTTCCGGATCAATATGGTAATAGTTCACAGCCTGTACAACCGCTGAACCGGATTCATTCATATAGGTCAATGGCTTCATCAGCAGGACGGCTTCGCCTTCAATTCTGACGGAAGCTGTCAATGCATTGAATTTTTTTGTACTGACATCCGCACCGCACTTTTCCGCCAGTCTGTCCATGGCCATCCAGCCGCTGTTATGTCTTGTCTTTTCGTATTCTTTACCGGGATTGCCTAAACCTGCAATCAGTTTCATTCGTCTTTCTCCTTTGTCTCATCCGCAAAGCTGTCGCCGCTTGCACTGAGGCCGTCTGAAGTTTCTTCCGAAGCATGTTCTGCACTGTCTTCCTGTTCTTCAGGCTCTGTGCTTTCTTCATTTTCTTCAGATGTCTCTTCTTCCTTCTCTTCCTCTTCCGGCAGGGATGCACCGATATTCTTCAGCCATGTCTCACCGATTCTTGTCTCGTTATAGCTTTCCACTAACGGCAGAACATCCTGTACCTTATCCTGATCATTGATGAGCATGTAATGCTTATACAGCATGGCAGCTACTGTCTCCTTATATAAAGAGATCAGATTCTTCTGGTATTCATACTCACCATAATCTCCATCCATGACCTTTTCAAAGAAGGAAACGCCTTTATCATTACGATCCGCATAGGCATCATTGCAGGCAAGGCCGATCTGATAGTCCAGTCTGTTTTCCGCCCCGGCAATATCTTCCTTTATCTTAGCCAGCAGAGCATCCGCCTTTTCAATCTGATGGTCTTTCTGCAGGATGTTGGGAATGGCCAATACCATATAGAATAAGGAATCATCATTGGGGGCCTGTTTATTGCCCATCAGAGCATTGGTATGAATTTCAGGCAGCAGAGCATCATACTCTTCATACTTTCCATATGTCGCAAGACCCCACAGCTTGAGGATCTGAAACTTTGTCTTCTGCATTTCATTCTTTGCCCCGGCAATGCCTTCATCCGCACCTTTGAGAAATTCTTCCTGATCATCAATCTTGCGGATCAGATTCACCACCGGCTGGATGGCCTTATTGGCATTCATCTGTCTGACCATCTGAACAATCAGAACGATCATGACAACAAAACAGACTATCGTAAATAACATCTGCACATCTCCTTTATGTATATACGGAATGTATTATACAGGATTGTATGGGGGTATTTGCATTTTTCGCTCACTCCCTATAACATAGGAATGTACGTTCAGGAGTTTTTTATGTCTGAAAATAAACCGAAAAAGTTCCGCTTCAACCCGCGTAAGGTTGTAGCGGTATTAATAACAGTATTATGTATTCTGCTTGTGGTCGGCATCGGCACATGGTATCACCTTGAAAATACGGATCAGGTCATCAAAGCCCCGAAATCCGCTTCTACTGCTGCATCTGCCACCGCAACTCCGCTGCCATCCAATCTGACGGATCCTAACAGCTATCAGTATATTGTCAATAAGAATATCGGTGTGCTGAGCAGTTCCTTTGTCCCGGGTGATCTGACTGATCCGGAAAATGTCACCAGTACTTCCGGCGTCATTACCTTAAGAGCGGAAGCGGCCGGCAAACTGACGGAAATGGTCAAGGCTGCCGCTGATGCCGGAGTAAATCTGTATGTGACTAGTGCATACCGCTCTTATGATGAACAGGAACAGCTCTATACTTCCTACAGTTCTCTGTTGAAGCAGTCTGAACTGATTGTCTCCTGTGCCCAGGCCGGGTACAGTGAACATCAGCTCGGTCTGGCCGTTGACTTTACGGATGATACATCCGTCAGCAGCCAGACGGAGGCATTTGCGGATACGGCGGCTGGACAGTGGCTTTACCAGCATGCCCATGAATACGGTTTTATTCTGCGCTATCCCAAGGACAAGCAGAATGTGACCGGCTTCAGCTATAAGCCATGGCATTACCGCTATGTCGGTACCGATACTGCCAATGCCATGTATGCTGTATCACCGGATGAAACGATGGAAGAATATTTCAATCTGAAATAAGAGGCAGAGATTGCCTCTTTTTTATGGCATTTGTGAAAATACAGTTTGACATTGACTTTTGGCTTGTCTATTATTAATAAGCGTTTGTTCTATAAAAAAGATGGAGGTGGCATGAAATGAAGAGAACATACCAGCCTAGCAAGAGAAAAAACAAGGCAACTCACGGGTTCAGAGCCCGTATGGCAACAGTCGGCGGTCGTAAAGTACTGGCCAGACGCCGTGCAAAGGGAAGAAAGGTTCTTTCTGCCTGATCAACCACCGCATCGGTGGTTTTTTATTTATGAAGAAAAAAAACAGAGTCAGGAAGGCACAGGAATTCCAGGAGATCATCCATAAAGGAAAGAAAAGGGTCAATCGTTCCTATGTCTTCTACTATGTACCGAAGAAAGAAACAGAAGCGCGGGTCGGCATTTCCCTGTCCAAGAAAATGGGACATGCCGTGGACCGCAATCTGTACAAACGGCAGGTGCGCATGATGTGCCAGGATCTGATTGACTTTCAGACTTTTCCGTACGATGTGATTCTCATCCTGCGTTTAAGCTATCGTTCCAACCGTTATGATGCCAATAAAAACAGTTTGGAAAAACTATTAACGGACAGTATAATGGAAAAGTGAATACTTAAGGAGAAGTCAATGAAATTATCTCGCCGAACAAAGAAGATTCTGGCTGCAGCAGTGCTGATTACAAGTGCTGCCATGATGGCCGGATGTACCGTACCGCGTGATTCCAGCGGCAACATTATTCTGATTGAAAGAGCGACATCTTTCTCAGATATCTTTCACTCTGAAAACTGGTTCAGTGCCATCTTCGTATGGCCTTTAGCCCAGTTCATCAACATCCTGGCACCCAAGATCGGCGTCGGCGGCGCTATTGCCCTGATCACGATTCTGATCAATGGCATCCTGGCTATCGTCACCCTGAAGTCAACGATCAGCACCCAGGAGATGCAGCTGATTCAGCCTGAGGTCGCCAGAATCCAGCGCAAGTATGAAGGACGTGATGACCGCAACTCCCAGATGAAGATGGCAGCGGAAATGCAGAAGCTTTACGCTGAACATGACATTCATCCGATGGGAACAATGGTCGTTACCTTTATTCAGCTGCCGATCCTGATGGCCATGTACATGGCTGTGGAAAGATCCTATGCGGTATTCCATGGCACATTCCTAGGCGTCAACCTGCAGACAACCCCATGGAAGGGCATGACAGGCGGACACTGGATGTATCTTGTCATCTTCCTGATCATGACATTATGCCAGACGCTCTCCATGTTTGTGCCGCAGTGGCTGAGCAAGCAGAGAGCAAAGAGAGAAGCCGAGAAGCATCACCGCAAGCCTGAAGAAGGCAATGACAGACAGCAGAAGATCATGCAGATCTATATGCTTGTCATGGTCGTTATCTTCGGTCTTACCTTACCGTCTGCCATGGCGGTGTACTGGACATTCAATTCTCTTGTCAACGTCGTCAAGACACTGCTTGTACAGAAATATATCGATAAGAAGCAGGCTGAAAAAGAAGGAGCCAGATAAACATGGAAACATATACAGATACTTCCCTGGAAGAAATCCTGCGCAGAGCCGCAGATGACAAGGGATGCGTTACCACTGATCTGAAGTATCATGTAACGGAAGAAAAGAAGGATGAAGAAGGCAATACCACAGAAGTGACAGCAGAAGTCTATACTTCTGAAGATGTAAAGGAATTCCTCTTTGATTATCTGGGCAGCTTCTTCACCAGCATTGATGAGGAAATCGAAGTTGCGATTGAAGAAACAGATGACGGCTATATCGTCAATCTGAATGCGGAAAACAATGCGGTTCTCATCGGCAAGATGGGCAAGACCATCGATGCTTTCAATACCGTTGTCAGAGGTGCGGTCAATGCGGAGTTCAAGAACAGAATCAATGTTCTGATCGATGTCAACCACTACAAGGAAGAAAGATACAGCCGGCTGAGATTCATGGCCAAGAAGGTCGGCCGTCAGGTACAGAAGAGCCATGTGGATGTTGAGCTGGATCCGATGCCCAGTGATGAGCGCAAGGTCATTCATAAGCAGCTGAATGAATGGAACAACATCAAGACTGAGTCTGAAGGGGAAGGTTCCCATAGACACGTATGCATCCGCTATGTGGCGGATGAACCGGCAGAAGAACCGGAAGAAGAAACTGAAGCGTAATGCCAGGCGGACACAGAATGTCCGCTTTTTTCATATGCTTTGTACACTGATAAAGGGCAATAATAAAAGCAAGTGCATCGATCGATATGGTGTTTGTTCATGTCACGATAACAGAAAGATGAGGTGCCATAGCGAAGTACGGATGAGCAGATAATAATAACAGCCAAGAGGCAGCCATAGGCTGCCTTTTCTATTTGTATTCTGCATTTTTCCACCATTGTGAAAAAACAGGCAGATAATATGGTTTTCCACCGGAAAAGAGTACGCTGGACTGAGGTAGATGGTGGAAAAATGCATCATAAACCCCTTATTCCTGTTAAATTCATATCAGAAACAGGATAAATGTACGTAATCCACATGGTTTTACACTTTCAACACAGCCAGTTTTCCACCTAAGTGGAAAACTGTTCACAATCGTCAGAAATGTGATGATAAAGCCATTTTCAGATGGTTGATAAACTGTTGATATACCATATGCAGACCGTGGTTTTCCACATTTTCAGCACTTTTCCACCTGGTGGATTCCTTTTCAACATTTTCTCCACAATGCAAAATTTGTGGAAAACAGTGGAAAAGTGCTGAATGTATGATCAATATCATATTTATGTAAAATCAGGCATTGTGGATAAAATAGTTTTCAACAATTTTACTGTGGAAATATAGGTGAAGCACCGCTAGAATAGTAGAGCAATCTAGAAAGAATCAGGTGTTAATTATGACTGCATCAAAAGACCAGTATCTCAAGGATGTCTGGAAAAAAATACTGGACTATCTGCGCATAAACACTTCCATAGAACCTACGGTGATCTCGACTTTCTATGAGCCGAGTTCCATCTATGAACTGACCACAGAAAAGGCGACTGTACTGACGCCTAACATCATCTGCAAACAGATCATCCAGCAGGAAATCAAAACCCTCTCAGCTGCTTTTACAGACGTTCTGCAGGCAGATCGGGACTATATTGTGGAAGTATGCCAGAAGAGTGAACTCAGAACCGCTGTAAAGCCTTCTGTGCAGCTTTCTGAGGATGAAGCGGCGGCTTTTGCGTCCATGCCGCTTCAGCGTGACCGCACGTTCGACAACTTTGTTGTCGGTGACTGCAACCGGGAGAGCCATGCCGCAGCATTAGCCTGTGCTACCCGTCCCGGACAGTTCTTCAATCCTTTATTCATCTTCGGCAATTCCGGCCTTGGCAAGACTCATCTGCTCATGGCCATCGGCAATTATATTCAGAAGAATGATCCTTCCAAGAAGGTCTACTATACGGAGTCCCTGAAGTTTGTCGAAAATGTCGTCAAAGCCATCAAGATCGGTAAAATCGACCAGTTCAAGGAATATCTGTATGGGATAGATGTCTTTCTGGTCGATGATATTCAGTTTCTGGCCGGCAAGGAAAAGTCGCATGAAATCTTCTTTACCATCTACAACGAGCTCATCAATAACCACAAGCAGATCTGCATCGCTTCCGACCGTCAGCCTAATGAAATCAAAGGTCTGGAAGACAGATTGATCAGCCGCTTTTCAAGCGGTCTTTCCGTCGGGATTGATTCGCCTGAGTTTGAGACTTCGCTTGCCATTCTAGAAATGAAGATCAAACAGTCCGGCCAGTCCATTGAAGTGGATCCGGATGGTCTTGCCTATATCGCTTCCAACTTCTCCGGCAATATCAGAAGTCTGGAAGGGGCATTGAACCGGGTGCTTTTCTATGCAATACAGTTTCAGCCGGACGGCTCTTCCATCCGTCTTGAAACGGTGATGAATGCTTTGAAGGCACAGGCTGTTGTCTCTGATCAGACCGGTCTCAGTCCTAAGAAGATCATCGATACGGTAGCCGACTACTATGGTCTGACCCACCAGCAGATTGTCTCCAAGACACGTACGAAGAATATTGCCAATGCAAGGCATATCTCGATCTATTTATGCCGTACCAAGCTTTCCCTTTCCTATATCAAGATCGGCGAAGAGTTCGGCGGACGCGATCACGCTACGATCATGTCAGCCTGCCGTAAAGTAGAGAAGGCACTCAAGACGGATCCGGCCATGAAAGAAGCAGTCAATACGCTTGAGAAGAGACTGGATGCCTAATCCACATTCTCTCCACTGTTTTTCCACCGGGAAGAAATGCTAAAATAGCACCGTTCCATAAGGGTTATGGAAGACTTTTCCACAGTTTCCACTGCCCTAATAAATCTAAACTTAATAACTGATATATATACAGGCACGCAAGGAGGCGCAACATGAAATTCAGCATTGCCAAAACTAAGATGTATGCCGCTCTGCAGGATGTGAACCATGCCATCTCATCCACCAGTCCGGCCGCATTACGAGGAATTCTGATTGAAGCATCAGAAGATAATGAACTGGTTCTGACAGCCAGTGACAACGATGTCACCATCCGCAGAACGCTGAAAGGAAAGGATGATGAAGAGCTTCAGCTCAATGTCGAAGAACCGGGTTCAGTTGTCATTGATGCTCATTACATTATGGACATTGTCCATAAGATCGATGCGGATACGGTCAAGGTAGAGATTCTGGACGGCGCATTGACATCCTTCAAGGGCAATCAGGCCCAGTTCCGCATCAACGGCACCAAGGCGGATGAATATCCGGATATTGATCTGAGTGAACCTCAGCAGAGCTTCAGCGTCAATGAACTGAAACTCAGTGCTCTGATTGAAGCAACAGCCTTTGCGGCAAGCGATCAGGAAACACGTCCTGCATTGACCGGCATTCATATGGTTCTGAAGGAAGGAAAGCTGATTGCCGTAGCGACTGACTCCTATCGTCTGGCCCGCAAGGAAGAAGCCATTGACAGCGATCTTGACATTGCCGTCACCATTCCGGCCAAGTCCATGAATGAAGTCAGATCCATTCTCTTATCTGAGGATAAGGATATCCGCATTGCTCTGGATTCCAGAAAAGCTCAATTTATTACTGATGATACCGTCTTCCAGACAAGACTCTTGGAAGGTGCTTTCCCGGAAACAGACCGCCTCATTCCGACATCCTTCATTTCAACCCTGACCATCTCCAGATCTTCTTTGATCAATGTGCTGGATCGTTCCATGTTCATCAAGAATGAGAATATGACCATCAACCATCTGCACTGCACACAGAATGATATCATCTTCTCCAACCGTTCCCAGGAGATCGGTGAATTCGAGCAGTCTCTGATCGAAGAGGGTGCTGTCTTCAAGGGTGAGCCGCTGGATATCTCCTTCAACGGCGGCTATGTCATGGCAGCGGCCAGAGCGCTCAAAGGCAATACGATTGAGATCCGTTTTGCCGGTGAGATGAAGCCGTTTATCCTGATCAATCCGGAAGATGAAAGCATGCTGCAGCTGACCCTGCCGGTACGTTCCTATGACTGATCTGATCCCCGTATCATCGGGGATTTTTTTATGACTCTACACATGTAAAAACAGGTTTGGAAACAGATGTATGGAAGTCAATTCCGTAACCGATTACATATAACATGCATGCAGATAAATATTAAAGGTCTGAAAACCGGCTTTCCATAAGGATTTTCAGGCCTTTTTGTGGTATAATAAAACAGGTCATTTACGGCCTTCTGAAAGGAGGAAAACAGAATGGATGAAAGAAGTGAGAATTATATCCTTCTGCAGCAGTTTCTCAAGCTGAAAAATCTGGTCGGCAGCGGCGGTGAAGCCAAGGCTGTGATCAGACAGGGGGACGTAAAAGTCAATGGTGAAACGGAGACAAGAAGAGGACGCAAGCTGTATCCCGGTGATACCGTCACCATGCAGGGAAAGACATATACCGTCTGATGTATGTCCGTTCTCTGAAGCTCAGAGGCTTCCGCAATTATGATGCGCTGGATGTGTCCTTTACTCCCGGCATCAATGTCATTACCGGGCCGAATGCCCAGGGTAAGACAAATCTGCTGGAAAGCCTTGTCTATCTTTCTCTGACCCGCTCTCACCGGGTCAGTCAGGATCGCAAACTGATTCAGGAAGGTGCTCCCTTTGCCTCACTCAGCTGTATCTATCATGAGGGAGGCAGAGACTATGATCTGGAAGCTGTGATTCATCCCCAGGGCAAAACCCTGATGATTCATAAGCAGACAGTCAGAAGAGCTTCTTCTTTCATCGGAAAACTGAATGTCATTCTGTTTGCACCGGATGACCTTCATTTCTTTCTGGATTCACCAAGGGAAAGAAGAAGGCTCTTGAATCAGGAAATCACCAAGCTGTCCAACAGCTACCTGCTTTCTTTGAACAGGTATCAGAACATGCTGAAGGACAGAAATCTGCTGCTTAAGGAAATGAATCCGGATATGCTGTATCTTTCTGCCCTCAATGAAAAGATGGCCGAGGAAGAAGCCGGCATTATTCAGGCCAGAAGAGATATGGTGAACGGCATCAATGATTCACTCAATGATCTGTATCACTATCTGGCCAATGATGACAGCACGGATGTGAAGCTTGCTTATAACTGCTGCATCAAAGATGAGGCATGCACTAAGGAAAACCTCACGGCCATGCATGAGACATCGACAAAGCGTGATCTCGAGACGCATATGACTAATACAGGTATCCATCGGGATGATATCAGTTTTCTGATGAACGGGATCAAAGCCGGAGATATTGCTTCCCAGGGGCAGAAGAGGATGCTGATGCTGAGCTTCCGGATGGCTCTGCATGCCTATATCCGCAAGGTCAGCGGCCGCAATGCGGTGCTGCTGCTGGATGATGTCATGAGTGAGCTGGATGAAGAAAAACAGCAGAGATTACTGAATATGATATCGGATGATGTACAGTGCATCATCACAACAACAAGTCTTTCTGCTTTCTTAAGGCAGAGAAAAATCAATGAACTGACCATACAGTCAGGCAGATTAATCAGTGAAGGAGGAAACCATGGCAGAAGAGAAGAAGAATGATGATCCGATTGCTGAAGAAAAAGAAGAAGCTTCCAATGCGGTCATCGGCAAGCTTCTGGATACCAGAGTTGAAAAAGAATACGATGATTCTGAGATTCAGGTGCTGGATGGACTGGAAGCTGTCCGCAAGAGACCGGGCATGTATATTGCCTCTACCTCCAGTAAGGGTCTGCATCATCTTGTATGGGAGATTGTCGATAATGGTATTGATGAAGCCATGGCCGGCTATGCCTCTACCATTACCGTCACAATTGACAAGGATAATGTCGTCACCGTACTGGATGACGGCCGCGGCATGCCGACAGGCATGAATGAGAAGACCGGCAAATCGACGATTGAAACCATTTATACCGTGCTGCATGCGGGCGGCAAGTTCGGCGGCGGTGCGTATAAGATTTCCGGCGGTCTGCATGGTGTCGGTGCCTCGGTTGTCAATGCGCTGAGTACATGGATGGAAGTCAGAGTATTCCATAACGGGGATGTCTATTACATCCGCTTTGAAAACGGCGGTCATACCAAAGCGCCTTTGAAGGTGATTGATCACTGTGATCCGCATAAGCATGGTTCTGAGGTGCGTTTCAAGGCAGATCCGACGATCTTCCAGGAAACAACCGTCTATGACCATGATACCGTCAGAAACCGTCTGAGGCAGCTTGCTTTCCTGAATAAGGGGATTCGCATCATCTTCAATGATGAACGCATGGAGGATGAAAAGAAGCGTCACAATGAGTTCATGTATGAAGGCGGCGTCAAGGAATATGTTGCCTTCCTCAACCGGGATAAGAATGTCGTTCATCCGGATGTCATCTATGCCGAAGGCTATGAAGACAATATCCAGGTAGAAGTGGCGGTACAGTACAATGACGGCTATAACCAGTCTGTCTATACCTACTGCAACAACATCTATACCGTTGAAGGAGGTACGCATCTGGAAGGCTTCAATCTGGCCCTGCAGCGTGAGATCAACAAGTATGCAAGAAACCAGAAGCTTCTGAAGGAGAAGGACAGCAATCTTTCAACGGATGACTGCAAGGAAGGCATTACGGCGGTGATCTCCGTCAAGCATCCGGATCCGCAGTATGAAGGCCAGACCAAGACCAAACTTGGCAATTCAGAAGTCAGAAAGATTGTGTCGGATATCTTTGGCATTGAACTGGCCAAGTTCCTGATGGAAAATCCGGATGAAGGCAAAGCAATTGTCGAGAAGTGCATGCTGGCATCAAGAGCCAGAATTGCTGCCAAGAAAGCAAGAGAGATGACCCGCCGCAAGAGTCCGCTGGAAGTCGGTTCGCTGCCAGGCAAGCTGGCAGACTGCTCTTCCAAGGATGCGAGCATCTGTGAAATCTATATCGTCGAGGGTGACTCCGCCGGCGGCTCTGCCAAGCAGGGCAGAGATTCTCATTACCAGGCTATTCTGCCTTTAAGAGGTAAGATCCTGAACGTTGAGAAGGCCCGGGAGGAGAGAGCTTTCGATAACAATGAAATACGTTCCATGGTCACGGCTTTCGGCTGCGGCATCAAAGAGGAAACAGATCCTTCCAAGCTCAGATACAACAAGATTGTCATCATGACCGATGCCGATGTCGATGGCGCTCATATCAGAACGCTGCTGCTGACTTTCTTCTACCGCTTCATGCGGCCGATTGTCGAGCAGGGACATGTCTATATTGCCCAGCCGCCGCTGTATAAGGTACAGAAGGGCAACAGTGTCCAGTATGCCTATACGGACAACCAGCTGGAAAAGATCAAGGCTGAGATGGGTTCCCATCTTGCCATACAGCGTTACAAGGGACTTGGTGAAATGGATGCTTCACAGCTTTGGGAGACAACCATGGATCCGAAACAGAGAACACTGATCCGGGTAACCGTCGATGATGCGGAAGAAGCTGATGCCAACTTCTCTATGTTAATGGGAGAGGAAGTTGAACCGCGTAAGAACTTCATCATTGATAACGCCCACTTTGTTGAGAATCTGGATGTATAAGGAGGTCAGAAATGGGATTAGATGATTTCATGGAGTTTGATGAAGAAAACTTCGATCCGGGAAATATAACAGAAACAGACCTCTCCAAGGAAATCAGAAGAGACTTCCTTGAATACTCCATGTCCGTCATTGTGGCAAGAGCACTGCCGGATGTACGTGACGGTCTCAAACCGGTGCAGAGACGTATTCTCTACTCCATGTATGAAATGAACAACACACCTGACAAACCGTACCGTAAGTGTGCGCGTATTGTCGGTGATACGATGGGAAAATACCATCCGCACGGCGACAGTTCGATTTACGGTGCCCTGGTTTACATGGCCCAGGACTGGAACCTGAGAGAGACACTGGTAGACGGTCATGGCAACTTCGGTTCCATGGATGGAGATGGCGCAGCCGCCATGCGTTATACCGAAGCCAGAATGTCCAAGATTGCCATGGAGATGCTGCGGGATATCGATAAAGATACTGTCGATATGCAGGATAACTACGATGGTGAACTGAAAGAACCAACCGTACTGCCATCCCGCTTTCCCAACCTCTTGGTCAATGGTTCCATGGGCATTGCCGTAGGTATGGCAACTAACATTGCCCCGCATAACCTCGGTGAAGTCATCGACGGTATCATTGCTGTCATGAACAACCCGGAAATCACAACATCTGAACTGATGCAGTACATCAAGGGGCCGGACTTCCCGACCGGCGGTTTCATCATCGGCCGGGGCGGGATCCGCAAAGCCTTTGAAACAGGACGCGGCACCATTATCATGCGCGGCAAAACCCGCATTGAAGATATGCCTAACGGCAAAAAGAGAATCATCATCTATGAGATTCCCTATGCTGTGAACAAGGCTAACATGGTCGAAAAGATCGCAGCCTTAGCCAGAGAAAAGAAGATTGAAGGCATTACCGATCTGCGTGATGAGTCCAATATGGACGGCATCAGAGTCGTACTGGAACTGCGTAAGGATGTTCAGCCGGAAGTGCTTCTGAATCAGCTGTACAAGCTTTCTCCGCTGCAGTCGACCTTCGGTGTCAATAACGTAGTCATGTTTGACGGGGCACCCCGTCAGGCTTCCATGAAGGAACTGATCGAAGGCTATGTGAAGTTCCAGGAAGAAGTCATTGTCAGAAGGACGCAGTTTGATCTGAAGAAGGCAAAGGACAGAGCCCATATCCTTGAAGGCTTAAGGATTGCAGTCGATAATCTGGATGCCATCATTCATACAATACGTGATTCAAGAGATGCCAATGAAGCCATGCCGAGACTGATGGACGGCTTTGATCTGGATGAGATTCAGGCCAAGGCAATTCTTGATATGCAGTTCAGAAGACTCACCGGTCTTGAAAGAGAAAAGATTGAAACAGAATACCAGGATCTTTTGATTAAGATCGCTGACCTGGAAGATATTCTCGGACATCATGAAAGAGTCGTACAGATCGTCAAGGATGAACTGCTGCTGGTCAAGGACAAGTACGGTACACCAAGAAGAAGTGAAATCATTGATGCACCGGCCGACATGGAAGATGAAGATCTGATTCCGGTTGAAAATGTCATCATCACATTGTCTTCCAATGGTTATGTAAAGCGTATTCCTTCGGATACCTACAAGGTACAGAATCGCGGCGGCAAGGGCATCAAGGGCATGGAGCTCAACAAGGATGACAACATCGAACAGTTCGTCAACCTCTCTACCCATGACTATCTGCTCATCTTTACGGACAGCGGCAGGGTATTCCGGATCAAGGGCTATAACATTCCTGAATTCTCCCGGACATCCAAAGGCATTCCGATCATCAATATCATCGCCATGGACAAGACCGAAAAGATCAAGGCCATGGTGCATTACAGTGCTGAAGGCGATGATGCGGTGAAGTATCTGTTCTTTGTGACAAGGCAGGGTCTTGTCAAGAGAACACCGATTGAAGAATTTGCCAATATCATGAAGAATGGCAAAAAGGCCATCACATTAAGAGAAGGTGATGAACTTGCCTTTGTCAAAGGTACAACCGGGAATAACGAAGTCATCATTGCCGGTTCCAACGGCAAGGCGGTACGGTTCAGAGAAGATCTGGTCCGTCCTTCCGGCCGTACTTCCATGGGTGTCAGAGGTTTTAATACTGACGGCGGTACAGTTGTCGGAACAGCACTGGATACGGAAGGAAAGTATATCCTGACTG
>JALCHG010000035.1:0-22494 GCA_022644565.1 Solobacterium sp.
GCACCTTTATATGTAAACAATGTAAGAATCCTGATACTGGATCAGCTAAATAAAAAACGCTCGTCATTTTCATGACGAACGCTTCGAAGGCCTGCAGCCAATGCCATATCTTAACTTACTGACATTGGTGATGCAGGAGGGATTTTTTTATGAGTGAAAAGAAGGAAAATGTTGAGGAAGGAAAGAAAAGGAAGAAGGTCTGGCCATGGGTGCTTGTCTTTGTACTGGTGATCTGTCTGTTTGCGGGCATTCATCATGCAAACCAGCCGAAGACTTCTGAAGGCGCCAAGGATGTGACGCTGGAAGTGGTAGACAGTGAGGGAGAAAAGAAAGACTATGAGGAAAAGACGGATGCGGCATATCTTTCAGACTTCATGGATGAATTAAGCAAAAAAGATGATTTCAGCTATGAAGCAGAAAAGAGTGATGCAGGGCTTTATGTCACCACCGTCAATGGCGAAGAAGCGGACTATGACAAAGATCAGGCGTACTGGGCCATTTATGTCAATGGGGACTATGGACAGTATGGCATCAGTGAACAGCCGGTCAGCGATGGGGATTCTTTTACCCTGAAATATGAAACAGCCCAATAGAACGACAGTCTATCAGATCGTGTTGACAGCGTGTCTGACAGCACTTCTTGAAGCAGTAAAAACAGCCCTGGCTGCGATTCCCGGTGTTGAAGCGGTTACGCTTCTTGTGATCCTTTACACACAGGTTCTGGGATAGCAGACAGGGCTGACTGCTGTTTTTCTGATGACCGGCATTGACTGTCTGATCTACGGATTTGACAGCTGGGTGATAGAATATCTGTATATCTGGCCGCTGCTTGTTTTTCTGGCCTGGAAAATAAAAGGTCAGAACACTGTTGGACAGGCGGTTCTGGCCGGTATGTTCGGACTGTTTTTCGGGACATTATGTCTGCCCGTTACATTTCTGTTCTATGGAGGCAGAAGCGGTGCCCTGGCCTGGTGGCTTGCCGGTCTTTCTACAGACATTATCCACGGCATTTCCAATTTTTTGGTGACGCTGTTTCTGTATCGTCCTTTATATAAAGCACTCGATGTTACGGCGCATCGGCACTGAGAGTTTCTTTATGATTCTGCTCGGGGGCATCTGGTGCTTCATGCTTGAGATAGTAGAACCAGGATGATTTGACATGATCAGCTGCCCATTCTGCGGCATCCGGGCCGAGGTGGGCGAAGATGGCAAAGCCGAAGCGCCGTAAGCCGTATTCTGTGCCGAAGAGCTTAGCGATGGTTTTTGGTGAGCGGAAGTCATAGAAATGACGGGAAGCGTGATAGAACTCTTCCTGCAGCTGCCATGCCGTCATCTTTTTCGGCAGGAAGGTGACGGTCATCAGATCATGTCTTTCCCAGCTGTCAGAGATCATTCTGTTTTCCTTCTGCATCTGTTCATAGACAGGGGTGCCGGGGAAAGGGGTCAGAACAGCCGGCTGCAGCTGGTAGGCGTTGATGTCTTTGGCAAACTGAACGGAGCGGCGGATATCTTCCGGACCGTCCTGGTCGATGCCTAAGACAATGGAAGCGATCATGCGAATGCCATGATCTGCACAGGCTTTGGCCGCATTGCGGATATCTTCAATGTTCTGATGCTTGTCAATGGCATCCAAAGCCTGCTGGTTCAGTGATTCGATACCGATGAGAATTCTGGTGAGATGTGCCTTTTTGAGCAGATCCAGTAGTTCCTCATCCCGGGCCAGATCAGTCCGGCCGAAGAAGAATGTTTCTTTGAAGATCAGATTTTCTCCGATCATGCGCCGGCAGATCTCTTTGGCTCTTTCCTTATCTGCGGTGAAGTTGTCATCCTCAAAGTTCATGTACTGAAAGCCCATGTTCTTATACATCCGCAGCTCTTTCATGACATTATCAACCGAGCGCTGGCGGTAGGGCGCAAACATGCGGGAAGTGGTGCAGAATGTACACCGATAGGGACAGCCTCTTGTGGTCATGACATTGGCTGCCTTGCATTCGGTTTTCAGGATCGAGTAATCCGGGAAGGGAACTTCATCAAGATTGCAGATGGGATCGCATTTGACGATCTTTTCAGGCCTTCTGCCTTCAATGACATCCAGAATGACCTTCTCGCCTTCTCCAACAATGACCTGGTCAGCGTGTTCTGCTGCTTCCTGAGGCATGGCACTTGCATGCATCCCGCCGATAATCACCCGGGCATGTGATTTGTGATGAATGAGATCCGCCAGTTCATAGGCTCTTGGGGCGGTGGAAGTCATGGTATAAATACACACAGCGTCACAGCTGTATATGTATCTGAAGTCAACTCTTCCATTATATTCTTCATAGACCCGTACCTCATGATGGGCCCGGTGCAGAATGCCGCCGAGAATCAATGGGCCGGTAATGGAATTGGGCTGACCGTACAGTTTGCCGCCCTGCCGGTAGATCCATAAGCGTTTCAAGGCAGGGGCGGGTGTAATAAATCCGATTCGCATATCCTATTTACCTCATAAGAATTTATAGTCAGAAGCGTGCTCTTGAACAATGACGAAACGGGGGAAAGTGTAAACTTATGCATGTATACGAGACAAAGACAAAAGAGAGAATACAGAATTCTTTTATTGAAGAGCTGAATGAAAAACAGTTTGAACAAATTCATGTAGCGGATGTATGCCGGCGGGCCCATGTGTCCCGCGTGACGTTCTATAACTGGTATTCAGATAAGTTTGAGCTGCTGGATGATATTTTCAATGAAATGATTGTCGAAATCAGAAAGAAGATGGATGTCCGCCAGCAGGCAAACAACCCGGAAGATGAGCCGATCCAGGGCTATATCAATCTGCTGGATATTATTCTGGAAAGTACCGCGGGACAGTATGATTTTCTGAAGAAGGCGGAAGAGAATGAAGACAGCTGGCTTTACTACTATTTCTATAACTCCATTCTCAAAGGCATTGTCAGTCTGATGGAACGCTATGCCGGTACTATCTCACCCCGTTTTTCCTCTGAACAGACGGCTTCCTTTCTGTGCGGGGGCCTATGGAATTTCATCAGGACATGCCGCAGCAGGCAGATGAAGGAAGATGAGATCCGCCATCAGGCGGAAGAACTGCTGAAAGCAATCCTGACTTCAGATGCCTTCCGGCAGTAAAAGACATATATCATCTTCAGAGCAGGAACAGGCTGATGTGCCTGTTCTTTTCCTTTCGGCATGAAAATATATCAAAAGGAAACTGAAAAGGATTTTCTTTTATAAAGGGACAAATTGGCTGGATTGAAGGGTTTCAATATATGTTATACTTTGAAGGCTTGAGGGAGGTGATGACAGCGTGGAACCATGTGATAGCTGCGGCCGAAGTAACAGCCTGGATGTAAGTGCGAGTCAGCCTGGCGGTATATCACTGCCTGCTGTCATCCGCGTGCAGACTGGTGCTTCCGGCATTTCTGTACTTTAATCCAGACAATCAATATAGACTTCAAAATCTGCAGTACCACTCTTTTCATGGACAGACTTTACAGAAATCATACCTGTAGAGAATTTTTGGATGCTTTACATCAAAATTACAGAAAGAGGGAAAGTATGAAAGATAATAAAGATAATAAGGATTTGGAAAAGGATGAATCTGCTTTTCTGGATGGCAATGCCGGGCGTGAACCTGACAGAGAACCTGAGCACAAGCCGGAAGAAGAGCCTGAACACCAGCCGGATTATGTAAAGGAGATCCTGGACGTCATCCGTTCCAATACATCACCGGGTGTATTGCGGGAAAAGCTGGAAGACTACCATGAAAGCGACATTGCGGATGTACTGCCGTCTTTGACACCGCTGGAAAGACAGAAACTGTACCGGACACTGCGTCTGGAACATCTGTCTTCCATTCTGGAACATGCTGAGGATGATGAACTTTCCACCTATATCAATGAGATGGACATTCACCGGGCTGCTTCGGTTGTATCGGAGATGGAGACAGATACGGCAATTACGGCCCTGCGTTCGCTTCCCAAGGAGAAGCGTTCACTGATCATTGATCTGATGGATCCGGGATCCAAGCATGATATTTCACTCATCGCATCCTTCGATGAGGACGAAATCGGTTCCCGTATGACGACAAACTGCATCATTATCCGTGAGACTTTGTCGATCAAGGATGCGATGAGTGAACTCGTCAAGCAGGCAGGGGAGAATGATAATATCTCTACGCTGTTTACAGTCAATGAGGCCGGTGAGTTCTATGGGGCCATCAACCTGAAGGATCTCATCATTGCCCGGCAGAATCAGTCGCTGGACGATCTGATTGTCACATCCTTCCCTTATGTCTATGGACATGAGGAAATCGATGACTGTATTGAAAGACTGAAGGATTATTCCGAGGATTTCATCCCGGTACTGGATAATAACAACCGTATCCTGGGTGTCATCACATCCCAGAACCTCACTGAACTGGTTGATGAGGAAATGGGAGAAGATTATGCCAAGTTAGCTGGTTTAACCGCAGAAGAAGATCTGAATGAACCATTGAAGCAGTCAATTAAAAAGAGACTGCCGTGGCTCATCCTGCTGTTATTCCTTGGCTTGATCGTATCTTCTGTTGTCGGGGCGTTTGAACATGTTGTAGAGAAACTGACCATCATCATGGCTTTCCAGTCCATGATCCTTGATATGTCAGGTAACGTCGGTACCCAGTCGCTTGCCGTTACCATCCGTGTATTGATGGATGAGAATCTGACCGGCAAGATGAAAATGAAACTTGTCCGCAAGGAAATGTCAGCCGGCTTCTTCAACGGCCTGATTCTCGGTTTACTGGCAACTGGCGGTGTCGGTGTCTATATCATGATTGCCAAGCATCTTGCAGCACCGACAGCCTTTGCGATTTCCTTCTGCATCGGCCTGTCGCTGGTCATTGCCATGGTGATCTCTTCACTTGTCGGTACGGTTGTGCCGATGCTCTTTGAGAAGATCGGCGTTGACCCTGCCGTTGCGTCCGGACCGCTCATTACAACAATCACCGATCTTGTCGGTGTTGTGACTTATTACAGTCTGGCCTGGATCATGTTAGTGAACTTCCTGGGATTGTAAAAAACAGATACGATTTCACAGCATCAGCCGCACTGCTGCCGTTCAGGGCTGATGCTTTTCTTATGGCTTTGTGCATAATCCTGGATTGTTTCCGCTGTCTCAAGCTGATATGATCACGTTATGAGATTATCTGCGAAGAAAAGACAGCAGCTGATTGTTGAAAAGCTGCTGAAAGAAGGCAGTGTGAATGATCATGAACTGGCGGATGCGTTTCATGTCAGTATGGAAACCATCCGAAAGGACCTGTTTTTTCTGGAAGAGAAGGGCGTTGTCCAGAAAGAATACGGCGGTGCTGTACTGGCGATGAGCGGGATAGAGCCGGATCGTGATCTGTGCAATGACTACCAGGAATACAAGGATGAAACAGCAAGATATGCATGCAGTCTGATTCATTCTTTCCATTCCCTCATCCTGGACAGCGGTACAACCTGTGAGGCATGTATTCCCTATCTCAACACAATGCCGTCTATGGATATTTTCACCACATCCCTGAAAGCGGCTGAACAGCTGGATGGCGATCTGCATCATGTGTTTGTTCTGCCAGGCAGAAAGAGAACAAAAGACGGATCCCCTGATGGGAGAATGGGCGGTGCAGTTTCTCTCTTCCATCCATGCGGATGCGTGTTTTCTCGGCACTGCCGGCTTACTGCACATGAGCGTACCTTCATCGCATTCCTATGAGGCGCTTTCTGCCAAAAGGGCAATGGTTAAACAGAGTGATATGGTATATGTTCTGGCTGATTCCCATAAATTTCTGGATACAGGTGTCCATGTCATAGTGGAGTATGGACAGATAGATGCCATTATCACAGATCATCATATCAATCCTGATATATACGCTTCTATGAGCAAAAGCGTCAGAATTCTCACCCCTGATTCATGAATCCCAAGCAATCGCAAGATTACAGCAGGATTCTTTTTTTCTATCCTTACAGTGTAAGGAGGCAGAAAGATGAAATTACAGATTGCACTGGATGATATCAGCCTGGAGGATGCCCTCAGACTGGTGGAATCGATCAGAAAGGATATTGATATTATTGAAGTTGGAACACCGATGGCCATTCAGTATGGCATGGAAGCGGTCAGAAGAATGAAACAGGCTTTCCCGGAAAAGGAAGTACTGGCGGATCTGAAGATTATGGATGCGGGTGAATATGAAGCATCTGAAGCATTTGAAGCAGGTGCGGATTATGTGACGGTACTTGGCATTACAGATCAGAGAACGATTGCAGGATGTGTCAGAGCAAGTGAGAAATACCATGGCAGAATTGTGGCGGATATGATCTGTGTACCGGATCTTGCCGAAAGAGTTAAGGTATGTGAGACACTTGGTGTTCAGGGTGTGGCAGTACACGTTGGTGTGGACCAGCAGGCAGCCGGAAGAACACCGCTGGATGATCTGAAGGTCATGAAGGCAGCTGCTTCAAAGGCTGAGATTTCTGTGGCAGGCGGCATTCATCCTGATACCATTGATGCCTATACAGCTCTGCATCCATTCATCATTATTGTCGGCGGCGGTATTCTCCATGCACAAGATCCGGCCGAAGCAGCCAGACTGCTTGGAAAGGCAGTACATGGATAAGACATTGGATTTGATTCTGCATGAACTGCAGAATATGGCTGCATTTGTTGATGAGAAACAGGTGGATGCGATGGCGGACTTTCTCTGTGACCATCGGGATCATCGTATTTTTGTGGCGGCCGCAGGAAGGTCAGGCTATGCCGGGGATGGCTTTGCCATCCGGCTTCTGCATATGGGATTTCAGGTATACCGGGTTGGCAATGTGGCAGTACCGCCGATTCGAAAAGGCGATGTACTGTTTGTGATCTCCGGATCGGGAAGAACATCATCCATGGTGATGTATGCCAGAAAGGCTAAGGCGGTCGGCGCATATGTTGTGACAATCACGCTGGAGAAGGAAGGAGATGTGGCTGCCATGGCAGACCAGATGATCCTTCTGCCGGGCACAACGCGTCTGCAGAAGAAAGAGCATTATACTTCCATCCAGCCGGTCGGCTCCTGCTTCGAACAGCTGAGCTTTCTGACGTGTGATGCGATGGTCATGCGGATGATGAAAAGACTGGGATTGAATAATCAGGGTCTTCTGGATGCCCATGGCAATCTGGAATGACAGGAACAGTAAAAGGGTTCTCCGTGTGGAGAACCCTTTTAAACTTCAGGCAAAGTACCGGTAGCCCTGTCCCCATAACATGACGATATGAGCGGGGTGGGAGGGATCTGTTTCAATCTTTTCCCGGATATGGCGCACATGGACAGAGATGATCGGCTTGCAGGCATATGGTGTTTCGTTCCATACGCTGGCATAGATCTCTTCGGCACTGTGGGTTCTGTCAGGATGATTCATCAGATATGAGAGAATGCCGTATTCCTTCGGAGTCAGATGTGAGGTTCTGCCATTGGCCGAAACAGCACAGGCATTCTGTACTAATTCAACTTTTTTCATGTTCATTCTCCTTGAGAAACTGACGCAGAGGGATTTCCTGCTGCAGATCTTCTGATTCATCATAGTAATCAACGGTAACATCGGTATACTGGCTGATCTTCTCCAGCTCAACCGTGCTGAGCAGCCGGCCGCAGGCAAAGCAGTTGTATACGGTTCTCATCGTTTCATCATCATTCTTGTTTGAAGCATTGATGGTCATATTGTGATGGGAGTCACTCTGTGACTGAGAGGAATGATAGAAAGCATCCGTTATTTCATCGGTATAGCTGCTCAACAGATCCAGAACTTCTTTCTGATCACTGTCATTGCGGTCAATCAGCAGACTGAAAGAGACATTGTTTCCATCATTTTCTTTGATTGAGCCGTAGTAGGTGAACTGCAGATAGCGATCACGCGGAGCGATGTGATCAGCCGTATGGAAGCACTCTGTCTTCCAGGTGATGAAGGTCATACAGGCACAGGCTGCCAGGCATATCACAAAGCTCAGGATCATCTTTACAGTCGGACGGATCGAACGGCGGTAAATGAACTGGGCAATCATATAGACGGCAAACAGAGCCATCAGGATCAGAATGACTGCATTGGAATCGGTGTGGAAGGAAACGCATATTGCCAGCATGACACCGGCCGCATACACATTGATGACAAATGGATAGGCAAAGAAGCCGGCGGAGAGCTGTTCAGCCCGTTCCATCTTGCGGTGAACAAAGTCAGGTATAAGCGACCAGGCGGACAGAATGGCAGCCGGCAGAATCTTGAGAAGGGAAACGGAATAAGTGCTGCCATAGTAATCCTCAGATGCGAACCTGCTGCCTGTTCTGACTGCGTCCATTATGGCTGAGGACAGCGGGAAAAACTGATAGATGTCTGCGGTACCGCTGAAAGAGAGCGGCGACATGGCCTCCAGAAAGAACATGACGCTGTAGGTAATCAGAACCGGCATCAGCGTGTAGGATACCAGCAGAATGATGCCGTCCAGCATGTTATTGGCAATCAGATAGACGGCGGTATGGAAAAGAACGATACAGACGGTATAGAAGATCAGATGACCCATCAGGGTACCGTACATCGGCCATAAGGTGTGACTTCTGTCCATCAGGGAAAGGACAGCACCGATAACAAGGAAATAGACGATTGGTACCAGCACGGCCATTGCAAGAGAAGAAAACAGAATGTTTTTCCGACTGTAGGGCAGACTTGCAAAAAGATCTACCCGCTTTCTGTTATGTACCCAGCTGAAGAGATACACAGGGAGTACACATGCCAGAATCAGACTCATGACATAGCCGCTCAGCAAAGCTGAGCTGAAGTTATTCTGAGAGATCAGGGAAGTAAAGGAAATCAATGCATACAGTACGGCAAAGAATAGCAGGGAAATGCGATTGCTTCGGAAGAGATATCTGAAATATCCTTTATTCATGTCTTTCACCTGTACTTTCTATTTCATAGATGAATAATTCTTCGAATGTTGCCGGCAGTACATCCATGACCAGAGGATGCAGGGCATTCAGCTTCTGCTCTGTCCTTTCTCTGTCTCCCCGGATGACAAGCTGGATGACTCTGCCTTCCTTTTCAAAGTGCAGTACATCAAAGTCCTTAAAGTCTGCCTGTGTTTTCTCATCAGGGAAGGCAAGCTGATATTTGTTTACGTTTTCTCTGGATGTCAAAAGATCGCCATACGTCAGCATCTTTCCATCCTGCAGGATGCCGTAGCTGTCGCATATGTCTTCCAGTTCCCGGAGATTGTGGGATGAGATGATGACAGTGACATTTTCTTCCGCCACCAGATCAGCCAGGGCCTGTTTGAAGCGCAGGCGGGCAATCGGTTCCAGTCCATCATATGCTTCATCCAGCAGAATCAGAGAAGGGTGAATGCACAGAGCAGATAACAGAGCTGATCTGCGCTTCATGCCTTTGGACATGCTGTTAAGACGCATGCCATCTTCCAGTTCAAAGATGGAAAGATACTTCTGATAGGCTGCTTCATCAAAGCTGTAGTGGGCAGCGTAGAAGTCATGCATGGTACGCAGGGAAGCGCCGACCGGGCAGTACTGGTCATCTGATACAAAAGCGATTTTCTGACGGATCGAAGATTCTGACCAGGTATTATGCTCATCCAATGTGATCTCTCCTGCATCCGGCTGATATACGCCGGCAATACATCTCAATAACGTTGATTTGCCAGCTCCGTTGACCCCGACAAGGCCGAAAACAGAACCGTCTTCCACATTCAGATTCAGTCCCTGCAGTACTTTCTTACTGCCGTAGGATTTGGCAATATTTTCAATTTTCAGCATGTTCTCCTCCTTCCTGCGGATACAGAGTATCCAGGCATGTTTCAATTTCCTTTCTGGAAATGCCGCTTTCCGCCAGCGGCTTCAAAGCGGACAGAATCTGCTCTGAGTGATCCAGATGTTCTTTGTCTACATGAGCGACATAGACGCCTTTTTTGGGAATGTTATAGACATAGCCGTTCTGTTCCAGCATGGCATAGGCTTTGGTCACTGTATTGGGATTGATGCCGTTATCCTTTGCCAGCTGGCGCACAGAGGGAAGTCTGTCATCTTCTTTGAGTACGCCGGTTTCAATGAAGCGGATCATCTGGGCCTGAATCTGTTCGAAGATCGGTACTTTGCTTTGAATATTCAGCAGAAACATCATTGCCTCCTCTCATCTGTACTATCTGTGCTATCTGAACTAAGTGTAATAGTACAGATGAAGGAAAGCAAGCTGCCAATTCTTAAGATGCAGAAAACAGAAAAAACACCCTGCGCAGATCTGCTCAGGGTGTTCTGATATTGTCTTACTTGTTATAAACCATGCGGTCAAAACGCTTAAGGGCGGTTGTGCCAAGG
The DNA here is from genome assembly GCA_022644565.1 of Solobacterium sp. Classification (GTDB taxonomy): domain Bacteria; phylum Bacillota_I; class Bacilli_A; order Erysipelotrichales; family Erysipelotrichaceae; genus Bulleidia. The sequence goes on from JALCHG010000035.1 coordinate 10,376, forward strand.
ACAAGGATCCAGGCAATGATGGCAGGGATCGTGATATAGAGGGCGATGCTGTCAATCTGAGGTGTCATGATGCCGCGCAGTGCTTCATTGATGACGGTCAATGGATCCGCTAATGTGATGACCTGCATTACCGGGATCGGGGACAGCTGTTTCCATGTATAGAAGATTGAGCCTAAGAAGACAACCGGCATCAGAAAGCCCGGGAACATGGCTGCTACCTGGGTTGGTTTGACAATCGTACCGACTAATAAGCCAAGGGCAGCGGATGTAATGGCTGTCAGGATCAGTACAAGGATCAGCAGGGGAATCATGGAAGCAGACATCGTAATGGAAATACGGGATCCCATGAAGATCAGGGAGATCGGCAGAACAATGGCACCGCCGATGAAGGATTCCAGGATGCCGACCAGCATCTTGGCATAGGCTACTGTACGTGAGGATACCGGTGCCAGAAGTCTGTCTTCAATTTCTCTGAGGTTATGGAAGTCCATGGATACCGGTACGGCTGTGCCGTGAATGCCGGTGATCAGCATGGACATGCCGATCATGCCGACAAACATATGGGTCGAGAAGGATTCCGGCAGGATGCCTGCTTCCGGCAGCATGAAGCCGTATGTCAGAATCAGAATGAATGGCAGCATGCCTACTCTGAAGACGAATTCCCACTTATCACGCCATTGTACAAGAAGATCTCTTTTTACCATGGCCCAGAAGGCCTTGCGGGTTAATGCTCTTTCGTTCATTGTCTTATTCCTCCCCATCATTGGCGCTCTGTCTTTCATCCACGCCGTCTTTGTTTGTCAATACCAGGAACACATCATTCAAAGAATGCGTACCGGTCTTTTCTTCCAGTTCTTTTACCGTGCCATAGGCAAGCATTTCACCTTTCTTCATGATGGCAACATGCTGGCAGAAGTTTTCAACTTCTTCCATATAATGTGTGGTCAGGAAGATGGTTGTGCCTTCCCGGTTCATCTGCAGCATCTGATCCCAGAGTATATTTCTGTAATTGGGATCAAGACCGGTAGTCGGCTCATCCAGAAACAGAATTTCCGGATCATGCAGCATCGCTCTGGCAATCTTCAATCGCTGCGCCATGCCGCCCGAATAGCTCTTGACATAATCCCTTCTTCTTTCCCAGAGGCCGAACTTCTTCAGCAGTTCCTCAGATCTTTTCCGGATCAGATCTTTGTCCATGCCGAAGTACAGGCCGTGGAAATACAGGTTTTCTTCAGCTGTCAGACTTCTTTCCAGGTTGTTATGCTGGGCCACAACACCGATGCGTCTGCGGATGGCAGCCTGATCATCGGTCAGATTCTGACCGTCAATCAGAATTTCACCGCCGCTTGGCAGCAGCTGGGTTGTGATCATATTGATAGTAGTGGACTTGCCGGCGCCATTAGCACCAAGAAAGCCGAAGATTTCACCTTTGTTGACGTGGAAGCTGATGCCTTTGACCGCGTCAACGGTTCCACTTTTTGCTTTGTACTGTTTCTTCAGATCTTTTACTTCAAGAATAGGACTGCTCATACTTTCCTCCTTATCATATACCCCATTGGGGTATTTCTTTCTTACGCCAATGAATATATACCCTGTTGGGGTATAATGTAAGAGAAAAATAAAAAAATCCCACTTTTTCAGTGGGATTTGATGCAGGAATCAGGAATCACTCTCTTCAGACTGCTGTTTGCTCAGACGGTCAGCCGCATCCTTGCCGATCTCTTTCAGCTTATCATCGCCGGTATACATGGTGCGGTTCATACTTGCATCAACGGTTTTGATGGAACCGTCATTATATAAGTAGAGAATAGACTTGTCGGACATGCGGAAGACATAGATCAGATCAGACTGAGACAGTTCTTTGTCTGTTTCGGTAAGCTTGGCACTGCCAAGGGCATCCTGCAGATCAGAAACCGTTTCAGTAACGGCTTTATCATCCTTGGAAACAGGTGCATAGTCGCTTAATGTCTGACGGCTGCCGTTAGTAGTGACATAGGCATAGCTGAGATCACTTGTCTTGGCTGCAGTAAAAGCCTTGATAACGCTGTTGCTGACTGTACTGCCGCAGGAAGCCAGCAGAATCGCTGCCGCAGCAAAGGCGGCTGTCATGAATTTTTTAATCATATTGTATTTCATCTCTCCCTCTAATGCGCCTGTTAGAGCAGACGCATGCCTGTTCAGCTTAACATTTCTGTGCTTGAAAATCCACGGTGAACATTTTTGTAATGACAGAATGAAAAGTCATCCCCAGGCTCATGAAAGAACCTGACAGGATGACCTGCTATACCGGTCTACATAATAAATATTGCTTATCACCAGATCGAGATGCCGAACTGTTCAGACTTCACTTATTTTTCGATTCGCAAAGCATAGGCGAAGATAAATGATGCAACAGTTTCACAAATCATAGTGAGGCAGATGACCATTCCAGCACGGATAATCATAGTTAATTCAGTTAATGTGTATGCTGGAGGACTTTCAGAATTAAATGCCTGCGGTCCCCCAAAGCTTTGCCAGAAGCATGGCCAGAGGAATCTGATTGCAGTAAATGACGACAGGCAATACAACTGCAATAATCACTGCAAGAAAAATCAGTATACGTCTTTTCTTCATATTGGCATCCATGTCCTTTCGCTAATCAAGAGAACAGATAAAATGATAGACAGCGCTGGACTGAATGCCGTTCTTGTACCTTGAAGGGCTATTGCTGAGCATGGAACTATCCTTTCTATGATAATGATTCTTTGTGCCTGATACTCTCTTTACATTTCTGATTATATATATATTATTGCACAGTCAATAAGGGGACAGTCATATTATATGGAAAACAGATCAGGGATACAGCCTGATGAAGACAGGAAGAATACAGGGTATTTGAAACAGAAAGGAAAATAAAGCAGGGAACCTGTAATATGCTTCTGTCAGAATCTTTTCTCAGAATGATGTTTCTCTGTATAATATATGGACAGATCTGAAAGAAGTCATCTGATTTTGAAAAAAATTTACATGGATTCTGGTAAAATGTGCATGAATTCGTATTTCTATTATCATCGGGAAAAAGTCTATGGTAAGATATACGCATATTTCGCAAAAGGTTTTTTTTAGTGCGCTCGCTGCATGAGAAGAACCGCAGTGGGAGGGAAAGATATTATGGCAAAGTATATTCTGGTACGATTGCTGAAGTCGATTGTCTCGCTGTTCGTGGTTATGTCGATTGTCATTATTATGATTTTCGAACTGATACCGCGAAACAAGATCTTTGACAACGATCCGAGCTATCGAAAGATGAAAGGTGAAAACAAGACTGTGTACACCTATCAGAAGTGGGATCAGCTCGGCTATCTGGACTTCAAACGTAAGAATGAAGCCTGCACTGTCGTCTTCGGCGATGATGAAGCCAAGGTTGATGCCTGCGGTGAAGAGGGATCCGACGAACAGAAGGAAATGATCAAGCAGATGAAAGCTGACAAGTATGAAGTTGATTATTTCAAGAACGGCGATCCTTACTTCGTACATACTTATAGCTGGATTGAGCTGCTTGGCAACTACTATTCCACCATGTTCTTTGTTGATAACGCCAACAAGGTACAGGATGAAAACAATCCTGACATGGAAAGAGGCTATCACTGGGAAAAGAACCCGTACAACGGTACGCCGGCCTTAGTGTGCTCCGGCTGCCAGTACAAGTATCAGCTGTGGTTCAATGGTTCATTCCCATTCATTCATACCAATAAGTTCAAGCTGAACTTCGGCTTATCCTATCCGACCAACCAGGGTGTTCCAGTATATCAGGTCATCACGGATGGACAGGGTTCTGAAGCAAAGAAGAACCAGGCTTTCCAGACCGGTTCTGAGCAGAAGTCTGCTCTGATTCAGACCACTTGCCAGTACAAGACCAAGACAGATAAGCTGGATCAGGCAAAGTTCAAGGACAACTATGCAAGCTGCCGTTCCAGCTATGAAGATCCATCCATGGTAACAACATCGTTTGTGATGGGTATTATTGCGCTGATTATTGCGTATGCCTTCGGTGTGCCGGCGGCCATTGACATGGCTCAGCACAAGGGCAAGTTCCGTGATCAATTGGGCATTGCCTATATCAATATTCTGATTGCGGTACCTTCGCTTGCCTTCATCTTCTTCATGAGAAGTCTGGGCAGTATGGCCGGTCTGCCGGATAAGTTCCCGATGCTTGGATTCAAGGATATACGAAGCTGGATCATGCCGACGATTATTCTGGCCATGCTGAATACACCGTCCCTGATGATGTGGGTCAGACGTTACATGATCGACCAGACCAACGAGGACTATGTCAAGTTTGCCAAGGCAAAGGGCTTATCCAGAACTGAGATTTTCCGTCATCATGTACTTAGAAACGCGATCATCCCGATTGTCAACAGTCTGCCGTCATCCGTCATTCTGTGTATTTCCGGTGCATTCATTACCGAAACTGCATTTGCCGTGCCGGGCATGGGCAAGATGCTGCCGGATGCGATTTCACAGATGAACAACAACATGGTACTGTGTCTGACATTCCTGTTTACCGGCCTTGCCATTCTGGCTGTTCTTGTCGGTGATATTCTGATGACGGTTGTGGATCCTCGTATCCAGCTGACTGCGAAGGGAGGTAAGTAAAATGTCTGAAGTGAAAAACAATACTGCTGTTGAAAACGAAGACGACCTGTTTACTTTCCAGAAAGCTGATGAATCAGCATCTGAACATATTGCAGCACCGGCCTATTCTTACTGGCGTTCTGTATTCAGACAGTTCTTCTCCAACAAACTGGCTATTGTCATGCTTGCCATTGTTCTGTTTGTTGTGCTGATGTCCATCATCCAGCCGATGATTTCCGGCTATGATCCGATGAAGACGCCTAACATCAACAACCAGGCCATGAAATATATCAGACCGAATGCTCAGTACTGGTTCGGTACCGATGATAAGGGCAACTCCCTGTTTGATGCGGTATGGGCCGGTACAAGAAACTCACTTGAGATTTCCTTTGCGGCTACTGCTATCGTTGTGATTGTCGGCGTTATTGTCGGCATGTGGTGGGGCTTCTCCAAGAAGGTTGATACGGTCATGATCGAAGTCTACAACGTCATTGCCAACATTCCGACTACGCTGATTGCCATGATTCTGGTCTATGCGTTAGGCGGCGGCAAATGGCAGCTGATCTTCGCACTGTCCATCACCACCTGGATTTCGGTTGCCTACTTCATCCGTGTTCAGGTCATGATCATCCGTGACCGTGAATACAACCTGGCATCCAAGTGTCTTGGTACAAGCAACTGGACGATCATCACCAAGAACATTCTGCCGTATCTCGTATCGGTTATCATGACAGAAGTATCCCGTGATATTCCATCCTTCATCTCCTCGGAAGTATTCTTCTCCTACTTGGGCATCGGTCTTTCCCAGAAAGATGCTTCCCTGGGCCGTATGATCCGTGAGTATTCACCGTATCTGTCTTCCACACCGTATCTGTTCTGGATTCCGGTTGCGGTATCCGCGGTAATTTCCGTTTCCCTGTATATTGTCGGTCAGACGCTGGCTGATGCGTCCGATCCGCGTACGCATATGATGTAAAGGAGTGAGAAAACATGACAGAAGAAAAGAAGAATCTGATCCTGTCGGTTAAGGATCTCCAGGTAGAGTTCAAAGTACGCGGCAGAACACTGAAAGCAATCAGAAATATTTCCATGGACTTCGAAGAGGGCAAGGTTGTTGCCATCGTCGGTGAGTCCGGTTCCGGTAAATCCGTATTTACCAAAACATTCAGCGGCATGCTGGATGCCAATGGTTCTATTACCAACGGTTCTATCATGTTCGAAGGACAGGATCTGGCCAAGCTTGGTTCAGATGATCCCAAATGGGAGAAGATCAGAGGCAAGAAGATCGCATCTGTCTTCCAGGACCCGATGACATCACTCAACCCGGTTCGTACAATCGGCGATCAGATTTCAGAAGTTATCGTCAAGCACCAGGGGAAGTCAAAGGCCGAAGCCAAGAAGGAAGCCATTGAATTGATGGCAAGAGTCGGCATCCATGAACCGGAACTTCGTTTTGATGAATATCCGTTCATGTATTCCGGCGGTATGAGACAGCGTATTGTCATTGCCATTGCACTGGCCTGCCATCCGAGAATTCTGATCTGTGATGAGCCGACTACCGCACTGGATGTGACGATTCAGGCGCAGATCATCAGACTGATCAAGGATCTGTCTGAGGAATATCACTTCACAACCATCTACATTACCCATGACCTTGGCGTTGTAGCCAATGTTGCGGATGTGGTTGCGGTTATGTATGCAGGCCAGATCATTGAGTATGGTCTGGTGGATGAGATCTTCTATGATCCAAGACATCCATATACATGGGGTCTTCTGTCCAGTCTGCCGCAGCTTGGCATTAAGGGTGAAGATCTGTTTGCCATCAGAGGTACGCCGCCGAGCTTATTTGAAGAAGTAAAGGGTGACGCGTTTGCCCCGAGAAGTGATTATGCCATGAAGATCGACTATGTGAAGGAACCGCCGTTCTTCAAGGTAACGGATACACACTATGCCAAGACATGGCTGCTCGATCCAAGGGCACCGAAGGTTGAACCGCCGTTAGCGGTAAGAGAACTGCATAAGAGAATGACATTGATGACCGCGAAGGGAGGTGTTTTCGGTGAGAGGTAATAAGAAGAAGCTTGAAGAGGAACGTAAGGCTGAGCATTACGAAGAGAATCCGCTTCAGTATGATGAGATGCCGGATGTTTCACCGGACGGCAAGCCGTGCCTTGTCGATGTAAGACATCTGGAAGTTACTTTCAACAACAACAGAAAACACAGATTCCGCGCTGTCAAGGATGCCAACTTCAAGATATACAAGGGCGAAACATTCGCACTTGTCGGTGAATCAGGCTCCGGTAAGACAACAACAGCCCGTGCGATCATCCGACTGAATCCCACATCAGATGGTGAGATCCTGTATAAGGGCAAGAAAATCAACGGCAAGATTTCCAAGGAAGAACAGAGAGAAGTCGTCAGAAACATTCAGATGATCTTCCAGGATCCGGCTGCTTCCCTGAATGAAAGAGCCACTATTGATTACTGCATTTCCGAAGGTCTGTATAACTTCCATTTGTATAAGGATGAAGCGGACCGTGAACGCAAGGTAGATGAAGCGCTGAAGGCTGTCGGTCTTCTGCCGGAACATAAATCACGTTATCCGCATGAGTTCTCCGGCGGTCAGAGACAGAGAGTCGGCATTGCCAGAGCCATGATCATGGACCCTGAGTTCATCATCGCTGATGAGCCGATTTCCGCCCTGGATGTTTCCATCCGTGCCCAGGTATTGAACCTGATGAACAAGTTCAAGCGGGAAAGAGGACTGACCTACATGTTCATTGCGCATGATCTGAGTGTTGTCCGCTACTTCGCTGACCGTATTGCTGTAATTCATAACGGCCGTATTGTAGAAGTGGCACCGGCTGATGAACTGTTCCGTTACCCTCTGCATCCGTACACCCAGTCCTTACTGCAGGCTGTACCGATTCCTGATCCGGAAATCGAAAAGAAGAAGGACCTCATTGTCTATAATGAGGATTCCCGTGACCATTCCGGCAAGAAGCCTAAGCTGAGACTCATCCGTCCGAATCATTATGTCTTTATGAATGATCGTGAAAAGGCGGAGTATCTTGAAAAGCTGAAGGTCATGGAAGCTGAAGAGTATCATGGATAAAAACAGGACGATCTGAAGAAGATCGTCTTTTTTTGTACGGACAAATGTAAATATTTTCAGATGTTGATGCTATTGTGAACGAAATGTGTAAAACATGTGAAATGAGGGCACGGAAAAAGTCGAAAACCGTTTATAATAATTCCATTAGGAGGAAAGAAGTATGAAGAAGTATTTAGCAGGAGTTCTTTCAGCGGCTATGGCTGTTGCTTTAGCAGGCTGCGGAAGTTCTTCCAGCGCAGGTTCAAGTGCTACTGCATCTGCTGACGCGGAGTACATGTCCAACATCAAGGTCGCTGATATCAAGCTCAAGGATACCAAGAACCTCGTTGAGGCAACAGCCTATCAGCTGCAGACAATGGACTACGTAGTAACAGCATTGGCGGAGGATCATGAGTATAATGCAAACTTCGTTGATGGTCTGCTCGAAAACGACAAGTACGGCAATCTCGCACCGTGCCTGGCCACAGGTTATTCTGTATCCGATGATGGTCTGACTTATGATTTCTATCTGAGAAAGGGCGTCAAGTGGGTAACAAACTCCGGTGAAGAGTATGCTGAAGTAAAGGCACAGGACTTCGTTACAGGCCTGCGTCATGGTGCTGAATTCAATTCCGGTACAGCATGGCTGCTTGATGGTGTCATCAAGGGCTATTCCGATTACCGTACAAATGCCAAGTGGACTGATGAAGAATGGGATAAGGTAGGCGTCAAGGCAGTTGATGACTACACAGTCGAGTACACACTCGAGAAGCCTACTCCTTACTTCCCGGCTATGACAACATATGCTGTTCTGTATCCGATCAACCAGGAATTCCTGGAGACAATGGGCGATGGCTGTGCATTAGGTTCTCCTGATACAAGTTCCTGCTCCTTCGGTACAACAGAAGCTGATTCCATCCTCTATAACGGCGGATTCATCCTGGATACATATGATTCCAAGTCTTCTATTGTATTAAAGAAGAATGATGCTTACTGGGATGCTGACAATATCAAAGTTGATTCTGTTACAAGAATCTATGATGATGGTTCCGACCCGTATTCTCAGATCAGAAACTTCGAACAGGGCGTTTATGATGCTGCTCCGATCAACGCTTCCTGGGAGAACTTCGATGAATACATGAAGAAGTATGACGGCTATACATACCAGTCTCTGCCGAACAACAGCTGCTTCGGTATCGTATTCAATTTCAACCGTCAGTCCTTCGATAAGACAAACTATGCTTCTGATGAATCTCTGCGTGAGAACACACATAAGGCAATCCTCGATGAAAACTTCCGTAAGGCTCTGAGAGCTGCATGGGACAGACAGGCTTACCTTTCAGTAGCGGCACCTTCAGATCTTGCCAAGGCAATGCTCAGAAACATCAACGATGATCCTGAAATCGTCCGTACATCTGATGGCACAACTTATGGTGATCTGGTTGAAAAGGCTTATTCTGATCGTACAGGTGAAACAGTAGATCTGTCTGATGGCCAGAATCCTTGGGATCCTTCCACAGTACAGGGCTACCTCGATGCGGCCAAGAAGGACGGCATTACATTCCCGGTTCATCTTGATATGCTCGTTCAGCAGTCCAATAAGAGACTGACAGATCAGGCACAGTCCCTGAAGAAGTCTGTTGAAGACAACACAGACGGCAATATCATCGTTGAACTCATTATGTGCGATGATGATACCATCAAGAACATTGCTTACTACAACACAGATCCTGCTGCGGCAGATTACGATATCTCCACATTCACCGGCTGGTCTCCTGACTATCCGGATCCGAAGACATTCATTGATATCTACAGCCCTGTAACGGGTTATTACATGACAGCCTGCGGTCTTACAAACTCCAACGATGACACCTATGGCACTGATGATGACATCAAGAAGCAGATCGGTATGGATGAATACCAGTCTCTGTATGAGGCTGCTGATGCCATCTATGATGACCTGGATGCCCGTTATGCCGCATTTGCCAAGGCTGATGCTGAGATGATCGACAAGGCATTCTTTATCCCTGGCCAGATGCAGTCCAGAACAGTCAATGTTACTCATGTTGTTCCGTTCAGCCGTGTCTACTCCAAGACTGGTTTAACAGAATACAAGTACAAGGGACTTGAACTGCAGGAAGGTGTTGTATCATCTGACGATTACAACAAGGCATATGAAGACTTCAAGACAGGCGGAACAGCTGCCGATCTTGTTGTTAAGAAGTAAATTCTGACTTCATGAAGAACTGTGATGAAAATTCACAGTTCTTTTTTTCTTTATTTTCTTTAATATAGTCATAATGACTAAAATGATAGTCATATTGACTTCTATTATGGCATAATAACTGCGACATCTCTGATGTCAGAAGGGGATAAGAAAGAATGAAAAAAGGATTCAGTGCTTTTCTGAAGCGCAAGAACATCGTCATTTCCGTCAAACGATATCTGATTGATGCACTCGGGGCAATGGCCCAGGGATTATTTGCCTCACTGCTGATCGGTACGATTCTCAATACACTGGGAACATTGAGCAGAATCAGCTGGCTGGCTGAAGTCGGCAAGTATGCGTCCGCGATGAGCGGTCCGGCCATGGCAGCGGCCATCGGCTATGCCCTGCAGGCACCGCCGCTTGTTCTGTTTTCACTTGTAACTGTAGGTTATGCGGCCAATACATTGGGCGGTGCAGGAGGACCGCTGGCGGTACTGTTTATTGCCATTATTTCTGCTGAGTTCGGAAAGGCTGTCTCCAAAGAAACAAAAGTGGATATTCTGGCGACACCGCTTGTTACAATTCTGATTGGTGTCGGGCTGTCGGCAGTACTTGCACCATGGCTTGGCAGACTTGCCAGTTCACTTGGAAACATCATCATGTGGGCAACGGAACTGCAGCCGTTCCTGATGGGCATTGTTGTATCCGTTGTGGTCGGTATTGCTCTGACTCTGCCGATTTCTTCCGCAGCGATCTGTGCGGCATTAGGCTTAGTCGGCTTAGCCGGAGGAGCGGCAGTAGCGGGATGCTGTGCGCAGATGGTCGGCTTTGCCGTCATGTCTTTCAAGGAAAATCGATGGGGCGGTCTTGTCTCCCAGGGCATCGGTACATCCATGCTGCAGATGGGCAACATTGTCAGAAATCCGAAGATATGGATCGCTCCGATTCTGACCAGTGCAATTACCGGACCGTTAGCGACCTGTGTGTTCCATCTGCGCATGGATGGAGCAGCTGTTTCCAGCGGTATGGGCACCTGCGGTCTGGTTGGACAGATTGGCGTCTTTACCGGGTGGGTCAATGACATTGCTGCCGGGACAAAGACAGCGATTACAGGTTTCGACTGGTTCGGACTGATTATGATCAGCTTCATCCTGCCGGCTGTTCTGACCCTGATCTTCGGACATATCTTCCGTAAGATCGGCTGGATCAAAGAAGGCGATCTGAAGCTGAACTGAAGCTTTGAAACAGGCAGTGAGCCTGTTTTTCATTCTGCAGAGTCAACGTGAAAAAAAGAGTAAAAACATACAGGTGATTAAACATGTATGAAAATTGAGTAATGTTGGGAATACATTGTGTTGTTTCAGAAGATAGTTCCTGTTATAGTTATGCAGATAAGTTCTGTTTTACAGAGTTTCTGTAATGTTCAGAATCAGAGTGGGGAATGATGGCTTTTAACAGACTGAAAAAATGGCTTCTGGCAGATGATATCAGTTCAGCTGCCCAGGAAATCAATCGGCAAAACTATTACAGTATGAAAAGACTGGCGCTGATCAGCGTGCCGATCTCGCTATTAAGTGCGTTAGGTCAGTATATGGTGGAAGCCCGGACAGCCTTCATTTTCAATCTTCTGCTGGAGGCGTATTTTCTGGCTGCGGCTGCTGCGATGTATCGCTATAAAGGAGTAGCCAGGCATGCTGTGCTGTATATCTATCTTTTTTCCATACCGGTGCTTCTGTTTGCTCTGCTGTCAGGAACTATTCTGGACCGTACACATACGGCGTTTTATTTCTTTGTCTATCTTTCCTGCATGACGCTGGTCATACTGGATCGGCCATGGCGGGTACTGACCTTTCTGACTGCCTGGAGCGCTGCCTTCGGTATCATGGATTATGCATGCAAGCCGCCGGCGGTTGCTGTTTTTGATGAAGTGCATCTTCTGACTGCCTGGCTCTGTACCTTCATGGCAGTAACGGTTGTTCTGACTTCCCGTCTCAATGCAGTACGCAGCTATCAGAAACTGCTGAGCGTGGATAAGCTGGATGAGATGACCGGCTTATACAACCGTAAATATTTTACCTTAGATAAACGTAAAAGTAGAACTACATGGCAGCGTCAAGAATGCCTTTCTTGAATGAGGCAACCTCTACATGTGCCGGCACATCTGTATGAATCAGATTGTAGTATTGCTTCACTTGTTTTGAT
>JALCHG010000036.1:0-21387 GCA_022644565.1 Solobacterium sp.
CGGTATTTTACTGCACGTTACGGGAGAGATCATCTCAATTTTTTCTACTTCAATTTGCGGTATCTCTGCGGTATCCAGGAACTTTAAAATGCGGCGTCACAGTTTGCTATTTCCTTTCTTCTGGCAATGTGCGTCTTCTGGGGCTTTTACTGGTTTCCCAGTATCCTTCCGATTTATCATCACATTTCCGACAACTACTTAGTACTCGAGAAGTCACTTCCCTTCCGTCCATTCTGTTTCCAGAGCTTCATCCGTACTATGAAAGTGTCTGACTTCTGCACACATCTTCTGCCATTTCGCATACGCTTATAGACAGGGACCCGCTATCATGTGCAGATCTCATGGGGGTCATCTACACTCCCTCTGACGAACATGCGTTGGGCTTTCACACCCTGCATCCTTTGTAATCTCCACAGTATTGATCACTCAGTGTAAGTCTTCCCATTCTTTTCGTACGGTCGACAATGCAGGACGCCACATGTGCCTTGATAGATTCAAGCCTGTTCGTTCGTATCCGCTCCTTCCCCACGTCACCTCACAGTAACGCAGGGAGCTTCGCTCTCTGTGCGGCTGTGGCCTTCACAGACAGAGGTCTTTCACCTCCGTTAAGGTTTGTTCGCTTTCATGTTTCACCATCCAGTTCTATCCCTCTAGGGATTACTTTGACAACGCACTATTTGCGTTCATATATGAGTGTGACTGCCCATCACACAAAAAGATGTTCCGGATGGAACATCTTTCCAGTCGCAATAAATTAATGTATGGCAAGAATTCTGACTGTGTAAGGTGTACGGCAGTTGACCTCAGCTTCCTCATTGACTGCCTTGCCCATGATTGCCTTGGCAAGCGGTGTTTCATTGGAAATACGGCCGTTCAGCGGGTCTGCTTCAGTAGAACCTACAATGGTATAGGTATTCACTTCATGATTATCAAGAGATTCAACAACAACCGTGAAACCTACCTTAACAACACCGGTATTTTCACCTTTGGTGATGATCTCATAATGACCAGGCTGCAGCATATCTTCCAGGGTTGTGATACGTCCTTCAATCTGACCCTGTTTTTCACGTGCGGCATCATAATCTGCGTTTTCGGACAAGTCGCCCATGGCTCTGGCTTCAGCCAGCTCACGCTTGACTTCTTCACGATCAACATGAATCAGATGGTCATACTCTTCCTGCAGCTGTTTCAGACCTTCTTCGGTCATTAAATATTTCTTATCCTCTGACATGTTCAGCTCCTTTATATTTGACCTGCTTATTATAGCACACTGCTAAAAGCTTTCAAAAGCTCCTGAATGAGTGCAGGGTATATAGCAAAAAGCATGCATAAAACAGCCCGTTTTTTATATTAATTGATTAAAATAGACTTGCCGGATCACAAAAACAGCTACACTGAAAGCAGAAAGACACTCACACTGAACGAAAGTGTCCGGCATCCTCCGTCGTACATTGTTTTCGACACGCTTTATTTCAGCTATGTGCTTTTGATGCAGTAGGGTTGCTTCGTGCAGTCAGAAAGGAAAACATATGAAAATCGATGGAATTTATACAAGTGATAAAGATTCCTGGCGTGATCTTTCACGGCAGTATTATGGTCACAATGCAGTGATCAAACTGGATGATGGCTATATTGATTTCAGCCGCGATTCCTATGAGCGTATACATGGTGGAAATGTATTTGATTTTACTTATCCGATGTATCTGAAAATACAGCGTCAGTGCCGCAGTAATGAACCGGTGCTCGCTTCCCTGCTCTTTCAGGATGAAATTTCCTGTGTCATTGTCCAGGGAAAGCCGGGACGGCAGAATAAAAATACCCTTGATCTTAATGAAGTACTCCTCTATACAGTAAGCGGAAAAGATGAGATTCATGCCCGGGCAGTGATGGACAGCATCAGGATCATGGATGAAGATCATTCGGTCTTTGAACATTTCCATAAAAGCCCGTGGATTACGGTGATGGGATATGTGTGCAGATATCTTGAAAAAAACCGCAATGGCTATTATGTCATGCACTACGGCATCCTGCCGGAGAAAAACTGCATTCATACCGCATCAGCGGATCACATGATGCCCTGTCATGAACTTGATATCATTGAAGCCGCAATCTGCAGGATATGCCCGCTGGTACGCGACTGCTCGAACTGTCCCGAAAACCGGTGTATTGCGGACAGCAGCTGGTATCGGAAAATGTCAATGCAGTTTCTGAGAATCTATCTGTCGGAAAGAGAGGTGGATAATGGAACAGTATGAACGCAATGAAATCACCTGGCCGCAGCTCAAACAGAAATACTATGGCAGAGATGTCATTGTAAAGTATGGCAGCGACTATATTGATTTCTCAAGAAGTACGATGGATCTCGATGATTATGATGATCCGGAAAAAGCATACAGCAGGATGCTTGATATTCAGGCAGATCCTGACTGTATCCTCTACCCTGGAGTAGAGACAATCTTTTACCGCAATGATCTGCCTGATCAGGTTATTGTGGATGGACTGGTACAGGGGTTTGATCATGAATTCAGAATGATTATCATCTCCCCTGCCCATTTCCTCTATTACAGAAGACCGCTGGATGAGGCTTCAATCGAATATGCATGTACGGAATACGGCTTTGCCATTCCGCTGGAGGAGTTCGATCACGCCCGCAAGACTGATATCCGTGACTTTGAAAAAGGCGACCATATTACCTTATTCGGCAATCTAGTCCGTACGATTGTCAGTGATGAAACCGGACCGACCTTCATTGCCTTTGCAGTGGACCGCATCGTGTTTGCCATGCGCAGTGCTGATCCGGTGCCAAGTGAAAACAGCCTCAGAGCAAAAGGCATGGTCTGCTTCTTCTGCACACATGCAGAAGAATGCGATAAGAAGGATGTCTGTGTACTGAAAAAAGAAGACAATGACAGACTGGAAGCGGAGATCACCGCTGTACTTGACAGTACACCGTGTCCACTCACGGAAAGCATGAATGAACTCAATGACAACATTCAGAAAGCGGTAGACAGTCTTGTGGACAGACTGCCGGAAAGAAAAGATGACAGGCTGTTAAGCTGATGAAAAAAGGACCGAATGGTCCTTTTTCATTTGCCTTGATGTTCATTGATGATGGAGCTGATCTTAGTGATCAAAAGATCAATCGCAACCGTATTGGATCCGCCTTCCGGAATGATGAGGTTTGCATACTTCTTGCTTGGTTCCACGAAGGAATCATGCATGACCTTGACGGTATTAACATACTGATTGACAACTGAATCCAGTGTTCTGCCTCTTTCCTTGACATCACGCACCAGTCTTCTGATGAAGCGGATATCAGGTTCGGTATCGACGAAAACCTTGATATCGAGAAGATCACGGATTTCTTTTGTTTCCAGCACAAACAGACCTTCCAGAATCAGTACATCACATGGAAAGCATGTTTCCGTACGGCTGCTTCGGGTGTGTGCCACAAAGTCATAAGTAGGCTTTTCGATGATCTTTCCTTCCTGCAATTCATGAATCTGCTGTAAGAGAAGATCATTGTCAAAGGCAAAGGGATGGTCATAGTTTGTCTTCAGTCTTTCCTCCATCGGCATATCAGACTGATCTTTGTAATAGTCGTCCTGACGGATGATCAGAACTCTTCTTTCATCCGCAAATGCATTCTTGATTTCTTCCGCAATTGTCGTCTTGCCTGAAGCACTGCCTCCGGCAATACCGATGATAATAGGTCTACTCATCTTCTGCCTCCCGTCTGACCGCCTTGACCAGATTTCCTTTCTCATCATAATGCAGCTCAAAACAGAATATTCCGTTCGACTGTTCCATTTCCTGCAGGAAAAGCCGGTCGCCTTCCCACATCTTCTTTTCCTTTACCGCTTCATCCTTCACCCATGCAAGCGTTCCCTCATCACAATCCGCCACAGCCTGACTTTCTGTCTCAGCCATATAGATCCAGATGATTTCGTCCTCTGCTTCAGGATAAATAAAGTAAAGCTTTCCCCGGTACTGATACTGTTCTGCGGCAAGATCAATCCCGGTTTCCTCTCTGACTTCACGCTGAATGCACTGTCGGATGGTTTCACCCGCTTCCTTTTTACCGCCTACGCCGATGTAATAGCCATAGTTTACATCATGCGCCTTGCGGTTGCGGTAAAGCAGCAGCGTACACCCGTCACAGTGCAGGTAAGCACATGTACTTTCTTTCATCACTTGTTCAGATATTTCTGTACCAGGGCATTGTGTTCATCCTCTGTCTTTGAGAAGTACACTGTCCCATCGCCATATACATCTGCGACAAAGTACAGATAATCCGTCTGATTTGGATTCAGTACAGCTTCAATCGCATTGACGCCGGGATTCTGAATCGGTCCGGGCGGCAGGCCTGTATGCAGGTATGTGTTATACGGACTTTCAAAATCCGTATTGACTTCACATGACTGCCAGTTATCAACATCCTTGTCATAGTCAATGGCATAGCATACGGTAACAGAACTGCCTAACGGCATATTCTGGTCCAGACGGTTGTAGAACACACTGGCAATATTGCGCAGTACTTCTTCATCCGATCCGCCTTCATACTGGACAATGGAGGCCAGGGTATAGAGCTGATGGATTGAGTATTTGCTGGCAGCGAACTGGTCTTTGTACTGGTTATACACGGCCAGGGTCTGATTCAGAATGGTTTCGGTAATCTCTTCGGCACTCATCTTTTTGGTGAACCGGTAGGTCTCTGGACAGAGATAGCCTTCCAGATAGCATCTGGTGCCATCCGCAAACATATCTTCAGTCAGGAAAGGATACTTGCTCATTTCAGATTCAATCCATTCCTTATTATTCCAGAGATTCATCAGCTCATCATAGGATACTGTTCCCAGCGTTTGAGAAATCTTCTTCGCAATATCCTTGGCCCAGTCACCTTCCACAATCGTGACATTCAGAGCATCCGCATCCGATGCATTGACATTGGTCAGACGGGTGAAAATGGTATTCAGATCCATCGTCCGATTCAAAGCGAATACACCTGCATAGAAATCGGATATGCCGTTCATTCTGGCATAGTAATATGCGACTTTGCGGTCATGAATCAGATTATCCTGTTTCAGTTTTTCTGTGATTTCCTGCAGAGAATCATTCTGATCCACAGTAATCTGAACCTGTGTGCTGTCGCTTTTATCAACCGGCTCAAGACAGTAGTTATAATACCGTTTCAAGCCGATGCCCGCTGATACAACAACGATCAGAACGATAAGCAGTACAACGATCCCCCGGCGCAGACGCCTTCTTTTTCTCCTGGCTTTACGCGCCATGGCCTCCTCCGTTTTCGTTCTGGAAGGCCCCTAACACTTCCTGACACATTTCAATCTCATCTTCATTTTCGACCGCATTCAGATTGCCGTCTTCATCATACTTGTAGGCATATACATTGCCTTCCTCATCCTGCGGATCGGTAAACAGCACATAGTGTGTACCATCCTTACCGTCAAACGTCAGAAGAATTTCCACTTCGTACTCTCTGCCGCTTTCGTCCGTTATGGTCATTGTATTTGTATCATTCATAAAATAATTCTCCGTTAACTGAGGCTGTCAAGATACCTCTGCAGTATCGCAACAGCAGCCATCTGATCAATGACTTTTTTCCGTTTACGCCGTGACACATCTGCTTCCAGAAGAATATCTTCTGATTCCACAGTAGTCATTCTTTCATCCTGCATGTGAACAGGAAGTCCGGACTCCTTCTCCAATTGACTGCCGAAGGCTAAACAGATTTGTCCCCGCTCTCCTATATCATCATTGAGAAGATATGGAAGACCGAGGACAATCTCATCCGGATGCTTTTCCTGAATCACTTCCAGGACTTTGTCCAGGGCATCATCATAATCGTCCGGCTGAAAGCGTATCGTCTTATAGGTTCCGGCAATAAAACCGGTTTCACTCCAGGCGACACCGCAGGTGACGCTTCCCAGATCAAGTCCCAGATATTTCACTTACTTATGCTCCTGCAGATAGAAACGTACAAGTTCTTCAATGATCTCATGACGTTCCACTGACTGAATAACGCTGCGAGCGTTATTGTGCGATGAAATATATGCGGGATCATTGGAAATCAGATAGCCGGAAAGCTGATTGATCGAATTATACCCTCTCTCTTCAAGGGCTTTTGACACGTGTTTCAGCACCTCACAGATATTCTCACGGCGGATTTCTTCCGCATCAAAACTGACAGTCTCTGTCGGTGCCTGTGCCTGAATCTTATCTCTGTCCATACATGACCCTCCTTAACTGATATTTTACCAACATCACCTTCAAAAGTATACATAGGGTGCCCCATGCGTGCATTATTTTTTTCATTTCTTTCTTTATGAAAGACCGATAATACAAAAGGCTGCAGGCATTCGCTGCAGCCTCTTAATCCCAGTATGTGATCCATTCATAATTGGCTCTTGTGTAGTCACAAGTGATCATTACGATGGAACCTTCGTCATAGTCAAAGTGATCCACATGATTCTCATCATAGATATGCTCATAATCGGAAGAAGGATCATTATACATCAGATGCCTTGTACGCAGATGCACCGTCTTGTGTATGCCGCGCCAAGTGACTGAAGCTGTCTGGCCGATCGGTGCATTGATGATGCAGTCAAAGCCCTGTCCATTATGATCACTGATTTCCCAGTTGATATATCTGCCAAGCTCATATGTATCACTGTCAGCGATATAGGCTGTATCTGCCTTGTCTACAATTGTCTGAGGCTGGCTGCCGGTTTCAAGACGGGCGGAATACATGCCGGGAATGGTAATGGAACCGCTTAGATTATCATTCAGCGGCCAGTAATCTGTTGTACGTACACTGGCCGGGCTGCCGCCGGCTGCAGCACTGCTGGCACCCTTTCCCGACACATACCATACAATGCCTTCATCACGCCATCCTGCCTGAACAAGCATACTCTTTTCATTTTCCGACATGGTGTAGAAATGAGAATTGGCTGAAGCATTGGGATTATATACGCGATAGACAGGATAAGTCCGGGAAGGATCAGAAGCCCATGTTGTTCCGGCATATACCCATCCATGCGCGGCAAGATAATCTTTTTCACTGCCGTCTGCCGTATAGACATATTCATCTGTATTCGGATTGAATACGGCATAGACAGACTGGCCGCCGGACGGGGCATACCAGGCTGTTCCTTCGCAGCGCCAGCCTTTTTTATTCAATTCAGCCGCTGTATTTTGATCCGCCGTAAAGAAATGAGCACCATTGCAGGTATTGTAAAAACGGTATACTGGCACACTGCTTTCCGCCTTTACAGATACAGTAGTTTCAAAGGCTGCACAAGGAACCAGCAGAACAGCGGACAGGATAGCAGCAGTGATTCTTTTCTTCATACAACTCTTTTCCCTTCCCAAGGAATGTGATGAACATAGGATTTATGCGGTATGTCTTCCTCATCCCTCTTTATACCACTTATTATAGGTTTTCCTTCAGGAAAAGGAATACGTAGAGTGAGTAATAATAATATTTCTTGAATAAAGCGGATCTGAAACAAGAAAACAGCGGCTTAGGCCGCTGTTTCAACTTCACGATTCTGTTTTCATGAACAGCCTCAAAGCGCATTGATCTGTTCTTTGATATAGGCAAGTGCATCCGGGATGCCGGCTGTATCTCTGCCGCCGGCCTGGGCCATATCCGGTCTGCCGCCGCCTTTGCCTCCGCACTTCTTGGCTGCTTCCTTGACCAGATTGCCGGCCTTGAGTCCTTTGGCAATGGCTGCCTTGGAAGAGGCGCAGACAAATACTGCTTTGCCATTGACTTCATCCGCAATGAAGACAAAACCGTCTGTCATCTTATTACGAATTGCTTCGGCATAGTTCTTCAAGCCGGATGGATCAAAGTCCTTCAGGCGCATGGCAAGACATGTGATATCGCCGTGCTTTTCCGCCTTGGCCAGCACACTGTCCGCATTTGCCAGCATTGCCTTGTTGTTGGCTTCTGCCACTTCTTTCTTCAGGGCTGCATTTTCTTCCTGCATCTTCTGCAGTCTTTCCTTCAATTCGTCCCAGCCCTTGACCTTGAACATGGCAGCTGCTTCATTCAGATGTTCCTGTTCACTGCGGAAGGACGCATATGCTTTCATCTTTGTCTCACAGGTAATTCTTCTGACACCGGAACCGACTGATTCTTCGGAAATGATACGGAACACACCGAGATCGCCGGTATTGGAAACATGTGTGCCGCCGCAGAATTCTTTGGAGAAGTCACCCATGGAAACAACTCTGACAAAGTCGCCGTACTTCTCATCAAACAGCGCAGTAGCACCTGTCTTCTTCGCCTCTTCAATCGGCAGTACTTCCGTAGTGACCGGCAGATCCGCATTGATCTTCTCATTGACGATGCGCTCTACTTCCTTCAGCTGTTCTTCACTCGGCTTCTCGAAATGGGTGAAGTCGAATCTGCCGTAATCCGGGCAGTTGTAGGAACCGGCCTGGGCAATGTGGTCGCCAAGCACCTGCTTCAAAGCAGCCTGCAGAAGATGCAGAGAGCTGTGGTTGGCACGTGTCTTCTGACGTGCTTCATAGTCATAGGCGCCATGCAGAGTATCACCGATATGAAGTGTTCCTTTGACATTTGTGATGTGATGCATCGGCTGCTTGTGCGGTGCCTTCTGTACATCATCCACATCCGCACTGAAACTGTCATTCCATAACCTGCCGGTATCCGCACACTGGCCGCCGCTTTCGGCATAGAAGCATGTTTCACTCAGGATGACATCACCTTCATCAGACAGTTCATCCACTTTGACGCCATCCACAAATAAGCCGATGACCTTTCCGACAGACTCAGAATCCGTATAGCCGGTGAACTTGGATTCTTCCGTGAAATCCATCAGATCCT
Organism: Solobacterium sp.; assembly: GCA_022644565.1. Classification (GTDB taxonomy): domain Bacteria; phylum Bacillota_I; class Bacilli_A; order Erysipelotrichales; family Erysipelotrichaceae; genus Bulleidia. The sequence continues at coordinate 8,876 of JALCHG010000036.1, forward strand.
TGGACTGGCCATGCATGGACTGCAGTGAGCCTCTGGCATCTCTGGCCCTCTGTTTCTGAGCAGCCATTTCCTTTTCAAAGCCCGCTTCATCCACGCTGTAGCCTTCATCCTGGGCAATCTCAGTGGTCAATTCTTTCGGATAGCCGTAGGTATCATAGAGCTTGAATACAACATCACCCGGCAGCTCTTTTGTGTCCGCATGTGCTTTGAGGGCATCATTGAGCAGCGCTTCGCCATTGGCCAGGGTCTTGTGGAAGGATTCTTCTTCCTGCTTGACCAGTCTGGAGATGAGTTCAACTTTGCCTTCCAGATAAGGATAGAAGTCCTTCATGTTGTCGGCGACAACCTGGACCAGCTTGTACATGAACGCACCGTCAATACCGAGCTTTATGCCATAGCGTACCGCTCTTCTCAGCACTCTTCTGAGAACATAGCCTCTGCCTTCATTGGAGAACATGGCACCATCCGCAATAGCAAATGTAACCGTTCTGATATGGTCGGCAATGACGCGGTAAGCCATCTTGTAGGCCGGATCGGAATAAGGATGCTTGGCATACTTTTCGGTTGCGTGGATGATCGGCAGAAAAAGATCAGTATCAAAGTTTGTTTCCCCATCCTGAATCAGAGCAACCAGTCTTTCCAGACCCATGCCGGTATCAATGTTCTTCTGCGGCAGTTCCTTGTATTCAGAACGCGGTACTTCACCCGGTCTGCAGTCATACTGGGAGAAGACAATGTTCCATACTTCAATATATCTGTCGTTTTCAATATCTTCAAAGAACAGCTTTTCGCCGATATGGTCCGGATCGTACTTCTCGCCTCTGTCGTAATACAGCTCCGTATCAGGTCCGCCCGGGCCTCTGCCGATTTCCCAGAAGTTATCCGTTGTCTTGCGGATATGCTTGGGATTCATGCCGTTCTTGACCCAGAGATCATAAGCTTCCGTATCATCCGGATAGACAGTGACATACAGACGCTGCGGATCAAAGCCGATCCATTCCGGACTGGTCAGGAATTCCCATGCCCATGTGATGGCTTCCTTCTTGAAATAGTCGCCGATGGAGAAGTTGCCGAGCATTTCAAAGAAGGTATGATGTCTGGCGGTTCTGCCGACGTTTTCAATGTCATTGGTACGGATGGACTTCTGGGCATTGCAGATTCTGTTGCATGCCGGCTTGACGGATCCATCAAAATACTTTTTCAGCGCTGATACACCGGCATTGATCCATAACAGAGTCGGATCATCATGCGGAATCAGGCTGGCTCCCGGTTCAACCATGCATCCTTTGGACTTGAAGAAATCCAGGAACATCTGTCTGACCTGTGAGCCTGTCAACTGTTTCTGTGTCATGTTATTCCTCCTGAAAAATAAAAAACGTTCCTGTCCAGGAACGTAAGATACGCGGTACCATCCTGGTTCACATCATCTGATGTGCACCTTAATTCAATATGTCCATAACGCAGACCTGCGTTGCCGATTGAGGCACTCTAACTTGAGCAGCTTCATATCATTGCTTCAGGAACTTTCACCAGCCGTTCCATCTCTATTAGAAGCTTTACGATACTACTTATCTCAGTTTCACGATTTCCGTGCTTTATCTTAGCACAAACATCGAAACATGCAATCTTTTATTGAATGTTTCAGAAGATTGTAATAAAATCAATGTATCTTGAAAATAGTTTCAAGGGAGGATGAAAGAAATGAAAAAGTTCAGCAGAATTATGACAGCGTCAGTGCTGGCCCTGTCCCTTGCCGGATGCGGATCCAGCGCATCCAGTACAGCCTCATCAAGTTCCACATCAGATTCCAAGAGTTCTTCCGGGGATTCCTATACGGTAGGTATCCTGCAGTATGTTCAGCATCCTGCCCTGGACTCTGCCACCAAAGGCTTTGAGGATGCATTGAAAGATGAATTCGGCGACAGCATCACATTTGATGAGCAGAACGCTTCCGGTGAAACCGCAAACTGCTCTACCATTGCCAACCAGTTCGTTACCGAAGGTGTGGATCTGATTCTCGCCAATGCCACTCCTTCCCTGCAGGCTGCCAAAGCTGCCACATCCGATATTCCGATTTTAGGTACCGCTGTCACAGACTATGCAACGGCACTTGATATTTCCGACTGGAGCGGTACCGTCGGCGGCAATGTCTCCGGCACATCTGATCTGGCGCCGCTTGATCAGCAAGCCCAGCTTTTCAAGGAACTTCTGCCGGATGCCAAGAACATCGGCATTCTCTACTGTTCTTCCGAAGCAAACTCTGTCTACCAGGCAGATACCATCACAAAGTATCTGGAAGATGAAGGATATAAGGTCTCAACCTATACTTTCTCTGATTCCAATGATCTGCAGTCTGTTGCGACTACCGCATGCCAGGACTCCGATGCCCTCTACATTCCAACTGACAACACAGCCGCTTCCAACACAGAGCTGATCAACAATGTCGCTACAGAAGCCAAGGTTCCGATCATTGCCGGTGAAGCAGGCATTACCGAAGGCTGCGGTATCGCAACGCTTTCCATCGACTACTATGATCTCGGCAAACAGACTGGTGAAATGGCAGCCAAGATCCTCAAGGGTGATGAGGATGTCTCCAAGATGAAAGTTGAATATGCGTCCAAGGTAACCAAGGAATACGTCAAGGACAGATGTGAATCTCTCGGCATCACCGTACCGGATGACTATGAGGAGATCGAATCAGAATAACAGCTAAGAAAAGGTGTCCATCACCTTTTCTTCATGTTTAAGGAGGTTTACAAATGCATACAATTCTACTGGCTCAGGCTCTCAACCCGGCCAACCTCTTTGCGGCGATGCCGGGCGGCGTAGCCCAGGGGCTGATCTGGGGCGTCATGGCCTTAGGTGTATATATTACATTCCGTATTCTGGATATCGCTGATATGACGGTTGACGGCAGTTTCACAACCGGAGGTGCGGTTGCGGTCATGAGCATCGTTGCCGGCCATTCTGCCGCCTATGCGCTTGTGGCTGCGTTTATCGCCGGCATGATTGCCGGCCTGGCTACAGGCTTGCTGCATACTGCCCTTGGTATTCCGGCAATTCTCGCATCCATTCTGACCCAGCTTGCCCTGTATTCCATCAACCTTGCCATCATGAACATGTCATCCAATCAGGCCCTTTCGGTTGATAAATACAATCTGGTCCTGACAAGCCGCAGTATCCTGCATGCCATTCTGACAGCCCTAATCTTCTGTATTGTGACAATCTGCGTGCTCTACTGGTACTTCGGCACTCAGCATGGCTCTTCCTTAAGAGCTACCGGCTGCAACCCTACTATGGCAAAGGCCCAGGGCATCAATATCAACACCATGAAGATCATCGGCCTGATGCTTTCCAACGGTCTTGTTGCCATGTCCGGTGCCCTTCTGGCTCAGTATCAGGGCTTTGCGGATATCAATATGGGCAGAGGTTCCATCGTCATCGGTCTGGCATCCATCATCATCGGTGAAGTACTTGGCAATGCTCTGCTGCGCAAACATCTCAACTTTGCCGGCCGCCTTGCCTTCACAGTCATTGGTGCCATCATCTATTATCTTGTCATCGTTGTTGTTCTGTGGCTGAGACTGCCGTCCGCCTACCTCAAGATGTTCTCCTCTATTATCGTGGCGATTTTCCTGGCGGTACCATATCTGCAGAATCTTTCCAGATCCTCCTTCCGCCGGGCAGGCAGACGTTCTTCCAGAAGACAGGCAGGTGATTCCAAATGAGCAGCACACTTGAACTCAGACATGTATCCAAGACCTTCAATGCTGGTACCATTACCGAAAAGAAAGCTCTGATTGATCTTTCCCTTACCCTTGAAGACGGTGACTTTGTCACAGTTATCGGCTCCAACGGCGCCGGCAAATCCACCATGCTGAATGCCATTGCCGGCGTATGGCCGGTAGATGACGGTTCGATTCTGATTGACGGGGTTGATGTTACCGGTCTGCCTGATTACAAACGGGCCAGATATGTCGGCCGTGTCTTCCAGGATCCGATGACCGGTACGGCTGGGGATATGCAGCTGGAAGAAAACCTGGCCCTGGCTGCAAGACGCGGCATGTCACGCACTCTGAAATGGAATGTATCCAGTGACATGCGGGCTGACTTCAGAGAAAGACTCAAGGAACTTGATCTTGGGCTTGAAGACAGAATGAGTGCTAAAGTCGGTCTTCTTTCCGGCGGACAGAGACAGGCTGTCACTCTGCTGATGGCAAGTCTGCAGAAGCCGAAGATCCTGCTGTTAGATGAACATACCGCAGCGCTGGATCCGAAAACCGCTGAAAAAGTACTCACCCTGACCAACCGCATCATCACCAGAGATCATCTCACTGCCCTGATGGTAACGCATAATATGAAAGATGCTATCCGCAATGGCAACCGTCTCATCATGATGCATGAAGGCCATATCATCCTTGATGTAAAAGGTGAAGAAAAGAAAAAACTTACGGTTGAATCATTGCTTGAGCGCTTTGCCAGACTCTCTGGTGAAGAGTTTGCCAGTGATGAAGCCCTGTTATCCCGTTAAGTCAAAATGCCGGCAGTGTGCCGGCATTTTCATCTGGTCAGTCTGATCTGTCCGAACATATCCGTTTCAATCAGTCTTGCCCTTTTCAATGCATCAAACATCATCTGATAAACCCGGTTCTCACATAAGGCAAAAGGACTGTCATCCGACCATCCTCTCATTTTCAGGATCATACCGGAAGTATCCGCACTGTATCCATGCTTCAACAGATACAGCACCATCCCGCATCCGGCCAGCACTAGATCATCCTCAATCCCATTGACAAACACAGCAGCCTTCCCGCCGGCTTTCTCATTCATACTCATCAACCGATCCGTATCCTTACTGCACAGCACCCTGTAAAACAGATCCACTGCCTGTGCTGCATCCCTGATATGAAAGCTGTTCATATCATACTTCACCCGTTCAGCTTCCCGTTTCACAAGCAGTGATACCGGGCCGTCACTGCCCCTGATGAAAGGATAGTGCTCCCTTCCCAGATACACATTCATAAAGAAGCACATCATCTGCAGTCTGAACCCATTGAACTTTTTCAGCATCATTTTATCCTGCAGCAGACACAGCCCTTCTGCGGTAATCTTCAGCCGGCTCATCCCCTTATCATCCTTCAGCGGCGGATATACCGTACATATTCTTTCTTCTTTTCCGAAACAATACTGCAGAACCCGGTTTACATCCTTCCACAAAAGAGAGCTGTAGCACATGTCTCCGGCAATGGCACATGAATCATGCGGATATGCTTTACGGAATGCTTCAAGTGCCGAAGACACGTCGGACAGCCTGGCCCGATCCCGCCAGTCATCCTGCACCGCCAGGTGCACAATTCTTCTTTCTTCTGATTCATATACAAACATACCGCCAGGTTTCAGTACATGATCCGCACAGGCTCTCTGGTAAGCTATGAAATCATCCTCATTCTGCATTGCAATCCGATAGGACAGTCCTTTTCCCATCACACCCTGACAGTTTACCGGAATCACAAGCGTATGACTCTCATCCTGCAGGATATCTTCTCTTCTGTTTCGATAATCCAGCATACTGTCTCCTTTCCTGATGATATATATGAAAATGATTTCCTGTTTCCCCTGTAAAATTTTATTTTCTCATTTCAATGATCTGTTTCTTCAGAACCGCAAATAAGTCCTCTGCCGCATCCGTATATTTTACAGGCAGAACAATCCGGTACTGTTCAAAACAGATCTTTCTGTATCTGACTTCCGTTACCAGAAGATGATACAGAAGAGAAAGACTGATTCTGCCCTTCTGTATTTCCGTCAGGATTTCCTGCAGCTGCTGCCTGACTTCAAGAAGCCCTGGATCAGTCTCTTCAAGTGAAACCGACAGCACATCGATTTCTTCTTTTAATGCATTGATCTTTTCATCCAGCAAAGCTGTATCACTCATCCCGATACTCCTTTCCTGTACCTCAGTACAACTGCTGTCTTTCTGTCTTTAATTATATAGACATTTCTCATTTCTTATCAGCCAGATCAAAAAGAACGGCATCACTTCTTCATGCCGTTCCTTATTTCTTCTTTAATCTCAGCAAGACTTCTGCCTTTCTTTTGCGCAAGTCTGACAAGATCATCGTATTCATATTTGCAGCGTACCGTCCCATAACCCTCTGATATCTTGAGATGGATCGTTTCATTTCCTTCCTGCACAGTTTCTTCATGCCGTTTCAGACATACCCGTTTCGTTTCATAGCGGCGGATGCCGATCGTAGAAAGATGCTGAAACATCAGCTCTGTCATTTCTTCTGCTTGCTCATTTCTGCAGAGAACTGTGACCAGTGTGCCCGGTCTGTTCTTCTTCATGTAAATAGAGGAAGTATAGACATCAAGCGCACCTGCTTTTCTTAAAACTTCACAGGCATAGCCGATCTCTTCTGCCGTCATATCATCAATGGATGTAACAAGTTCTGTGACCGTATTCTTTTCATCCTGCACTTCACCAAGAAAAGCGCGCAGACAATTCGCCTCCGGAAAGTCTTTCTTTCCCATGCCATAGCCGATCTTTTGAATCTTTATGACCGGCATTGTTTCAAATCGATTGACAAAATGCTTCAGCAGCGCTGCCCCGGTCGGTGTCAGCAGTTCGCTCTTTACACTTCCTTCATACACCGGCATATTCTGGATCAGATATGCTGCAGCAGGTGCCGGTACCGGCAGAATACCATGCGCACATTCAACCGTGCCGCTGCCTGTTGCCACCGGACTGCAGAGAATCAGATCCGGCTGAATCAGTTCGAACAGTTCGCAGCATCCGCAGACATCCGCAACCGCATCCAGCGTGCCTACTTCATGGAAATGAATTTCGCTGACTTGCGTATGATGAACATGGCTTTCTGCTTCTGCAATCAGCTGATACACCTGCTTTGCATTCTGTTTTACCGAATCAGACAGAGACAGACTGCCAATCACGGAAAGAATATGAGACAAAGAGGCATGATGATGTTCATGCATTTCATGATGATCCATCTCTTCCGCATCATTCACCAGCACTTTCATATGCGTGCCATGGATGCCGCATTTCTCACTGTCTTCAATGGAAAAAGAAACATGCGGAATACCCGCATGATTCATGATATTCAGAAATGCATTCTGATCTGTCAGCTCACTGAGTGCTCCCATCAGCATATCGCCGGAAGCACCCATCTGACAGGAAAGATACAGCACTTTCACGTTCACACCTTCTTCTTATCATTGATCTGCCTGCGCAGGGATGAAGCCAGCACGTGTCTTGGATCACTGACTAAAAGACGCACCACCCAGATCACAAGGGCAAGGGCAATAACGGATAAGCCTAAGAAGGTATCATTCAGCATATCCGCCCCGGCCGGCGTGAAGTAGGCCGCATGCAGCTTTGCAAATTCGAACAGTGCATCAACCAGCCACATCAAGGAAGCACCCCAGAACATAATGACAAGCATCTTCACATGATACGTATCTTCCGGCAGTTCCTTATACCAGATCAGTGTTGCAATAACCGCCGCAAAAATGGTTATCAATAAGGTCATGCCTTCACCTCTTTACTGTCTTTTGCAAGAGCTATATCAGCGACTTTGCAGATGACTGCCCAGACAAGTGTAACAGCAACAGCCATACAGACACCGACCGTCCCCATTTCCTTTAACATCGCCATCATATCTCCAGGGTCTTTCATTGCGGTCAGAAACGGGAACCACGGCACTACTTCACCATGCCAGATATGTTCAAACAGCAGTAATACTGCACCGCCTAACAGCAGGTTTCTGAGCCACCCAAGCTTTGTGCTCATCGGCACCTTATCCTCTCTGATTCTTTCCGGATGTTCTGCTTCCATCTTCACTTCATGCCGGCGGAGTGCTTCGACAGCTGCTGCTTCTGCAGTACTTACTAAAAAACAAGCCATAATGATTTTCAAACCTCTTCAGGAACTTCCTGTCTTTCTATTATTTGGATTATACCATCACAATGACAAAAGCAGAATGCTGTCATACTCTTCTTTACCAAAGGCAGATCAAAAAATGCAGAGAACATTGTTTCTCTGCACAGTATATTCTTTCAGAACGGCCAGGCTTCTTCCTCTTCATCATCAGACTTTGAACTATCATTATCAGCTACAGGCTTGAGGTCAGCCACTGCTCTTTCCTTCAGTGCTTCACACAGCGTTGTGGCCCTGGGATGGTATTCCGGGGTCATGACGCCTTTGATAAAAGCATCTTTATCCCCCAGCAGGATCAGCGATTTACGTGATCTTGTAATGCCTGTATATAGCAGATTTTTCTTTAACATGATGCTGTGCTGGCGTGAGATCGGCATGATAACAATCGGATATTCCGAGCCCTGTGCTTTATGTACGCTGATACAGTAGGCAAGGGTGATGTTGTTCAGTGATTCAGCGTCATATTCCACATAGACATCCTGGAAGTTGACAACCAGCTTGCGTTTATGGTCTTCACTGTCCTTGGCATCTACGATCTCTTCCAGAATGCCGATATCGCCATTATATACTTCATCATCCGGCTGATTCTTCAGCTGCAGGATCTTATCTCCTTCACGGAAGGTGATATAGCCCCTTCTGACTTCTTTCTTTCCCGCTTCTGGCGGGTTGAGAAAGTTCTGCAGAGCGCTGTTCAGCACATCAATACCGCAGTTTCCTTTGTACATCGGCGACAGTACCTGGATGTCGTTGATGGAGTAGTTCTTTTCCAGAGCCTGGTGCACGATTTCGATGACATCCTGCTTGACTTCCGTATCAGCACAGGGAATGAACACGGCATCATGATGCAGTTCATCAAGATTGATCTGTCCATTGCGGATCTGCCAGGCAAGCTGGATGACATCTGAGCCTTCTTTCTGCCGGTAGATATGCTGCAGGCGTTCAACCGGAAACAGATCAGATGCGATCAGATCTCTTAATACGGAACCGGGACCGACGGAAGGCAGCTGGTCTTCATCACCGATGATGCAGATCTTCTTAATGACCCGGCTGGCTTTTAACAGATTGGCAAACAGCCAGTCATCGACCATGGAAAACTCATCCACAATCAGCAGATCACAGATGATCGGATCATCTTCATTCTTGCCGAAGGTATTTGTTTCAAGATCCCATTTCAGCAGAGAATGGATGGTGGTTGCCTGTACTTCGGCCAGATCGCCAAGACGCTTGGCAGCTCTTCCGGTCGGCGCGCAGCAGATCACTGTGCTGTCAGGATACACACACTGATACAGACGGATCAGAGCATGCACAACAGTTGTCTTACCGGTGCCGGGACCGCCGGTCAGGATGGTAAAAGGATGGTGGAAGATGGAGAGGATGGCGGATATCTGTCTGGCATCATAATGGATGTGGTAATGTTCCTGAATGGAAGAAAGATACCCGGCCAGGATGCTGTCATCTACTTCTTCCGACTCATTATAGGGAAATTCACTCAGAAATGTTGCGATGTTCTCTTCGGATTCATACTGTGTGATCGGATAGATTCTGTCTTCCTTCTGCACCAGAACACGATCATTGATATTATCTGAAAGAAGCGTATCAAAATCATAGTCGATGTCCCCTGCAGTACGGGCAAAGGCCTGTTTCAGATGATCTGCTGTGGTATAGCTGTCGCCATTTCTTACACAGAGATTCATGACAAGACACCCAAGCATTACTTCCAGTCTTCTAGGATCATTCTCCTCAAAGCCAAGATGCCTTCCGATCTTATCGGCTGTCTCAAAACCGAAGCCATCGCATTCCTGTACGACTTTATAGGGATTCTCTGAAAGTTTCTTCACCGCATCCCGGCCATAGAGCTTATGCAGACGGGTCACATTGCGGACCCCGATGCCGTGGATATCAAGAAAGCGGATCAGCTCCTGCATGCCTTCATCTTCCGCATTGATGCCTTCTTTGATGACTTTTTTCTGTTTTTCACTCAGATCAAGTCCGTCTATTAAAGACGGATCCTCTTTCATCTTCTTAATGGAATCCTCACCGATCGCATCCACAATCTTCTCAGCTGTCTTTTTACCAATGCCGGGAAAATTCAAACCGGAAAGATATCTGATCTCTGCTTCTCTGCCGCTAGGCAGAACGGGTTCCATGTAATGCATGGAAAACTGAATGCCGTAGCGGGGATGTTCCACAAACTCACCATAGATGTTATAGAGTACATCCATCTTGAGCTTGCTGCATATGCCCGTTACCGTGATGACTTTTTCTTCCTCATCATTCTGTTTGAAGCGGAATACCGTATAGCCGTTGGATTCATTACGGAAGATGATGACAGTGGCTTTGCCGCTGATGCACTGCAGCTCTTCACTCATACTTCAGCCCGCCTGTTCATTGACCATCGTCATCAGATCGCATCCATTGCGGAATACCTTTTCAATCTTGCCGCCCATGATCATGACATCATGATCATAGAAAACTGCTTCCTGGCCCGGTGTCACACTGCGGGAAAGCTGCGGGAAAGAGGCATATACCGTATGCTCATCCACCCTGGAAATGGTCACATCCTGATCCGCCTGACGGTATCTGAACTTGGCAGCACAGTGCAGCGGCAGATCACGATCCGCCATCACATTGACACCGCTGATGAGACACCCGTCGCTGTACAGCCAGTCCTGATGATCCGCATCTACGACATACAGCTCATTCTTCTTTACATTCTTGCCGACCACAAAGAACGGGCCGATGCCGCCGATATTCAGGCCTTTGCGCTGTCCGATGGTGTAGTACAGAACGCCCTGGTGTTCCCCTACGGTTTCATGATTGATGATATTGATGATCTTTCCCGGTTTCATCGGCAGATAATTGCTCAGGAATTCCCGGAAATGTCTCTCCCCGATAAAGCAGATGCCGGTGCTGTCTTTCTTATGTGCAATGGACAGACCGCATTCATCGGCCCATTTTCTGACTTCAGGCTTGGTGATATGGCCTAAGGGAAACAGCACATGATCCAGTACACTGCGGTTGACTTCACTCAGAAAATACGACTGATCCTTATTGCGGTCATCCGCCTTCAGAATAACGTTATGGCCGTTCTCCTGCCCCATCAAGGCATAGTGTCCGGTTGCCACAAGATCGAAACCCTTCTCTTTACCGAACTTCATGAAACTGTCGAACTTGATATACCGGTTGCACAGAATATCCGGATTCGGCGTTCTTCCCTTTTCATATTCCAATAGAAAAGTATGAAATACCTCTTCCCAGTATTCTTCTATAAAATCAATGCGCAGCAAAGGCAGTCCCAGCTGATCTGCCGTTCTTTTCGCATCATTATAGTCGCTCTCCTGAGGACATACCGGATCATTGATGGTCGGATTGCCTTCAATGTCATCATTGGCTGCACTGTCCCAGTTTCTCATAAAAGCACAGATAACATCATACCCCTGCTTTTTGAGAAGATATGCCGCGGCAGCAGAATCCACCCCGCCGCTGAAACCTACCATTACTTTCGTCATATGCTCTCCCTAAACAAAAGAAGCCATTACGGCTTCACTGAATCCTGATCATGATGCACGACCCCGCATGCCTTGTAATTGGGACATGTCTCATTACATGTCTGATCAGACATGTAGCGCAGTTCCTTCGGCAGAAAAGCCGTAATCTCATCCGCATCATAGCCTACCTGGAAATTATTCTCAGATACAATAATCGGACGCTTCAGCACGCTTGGATTATGCTTGACAAACTCTACCAGCTCATTGATTGTCATACTGTCAATATCCACGCCGCTTTCCTGTATGACTTTGGAACGCTTGGAGATCAGATCATCCGTTCCATTCTCTGAACGCATTAAAAGATGCTTGATCTCGTTATCATTGAGCAGTGTTTTAAACAGATTCTTTTCAATAAACGGGATATCCCTTTCCTTCAGCCACTGCTTGACTTTCCGGCAGCTGGCACATCCCGGAGAAGTATACACAACAATCATTCCTTAACTCCTGTCCGGCTTATTATAGCATGAACGGTCATTCAATTGAATTCCGTGTTGAAATATGAAATAATATGTGAAGCATTGATCGGGTGCAGAACAGTACAGTTCAGCTTAGAGAAGCGGCATTCTGGTGCAAGCCGTAATGAAGCATACTGTTCATATTGGAGCCCGGGAGCGTCAACTGAAACAGGTCGCAGGTGTTGCGTTATCAGCCGGAAAGTGATTCATACAAGGTATGAATAAGCTGGGTGGTACCGCGCACAAAGTCTCCTGCGTCCCTTCTGGGACAGGGGACTTTTATTTTATCAGGAGGTTATCATATGAAAAGAATGTTATCCGGCATCAAGCCGACCGGCCAGCTTCATTTAGGCAGCTATCTGGGTGCCCTCAAGCATTTTGTGGACTATCAGGATGAATATGAGATGTATGCGTTTATTGCCAATCTGCACTGCATTACCGTCCCCCAGGATCCGGCAACTCTGCAGAAGAATCTGAAAGACTGCGTGGCTCTGTATCTGGCATGCGGATTGGATCCGAAAAAGGCTACCATTTTCCTGCAGACAGATGTCA